>NZ_JAKRML010000001.1:0-387396 GCF_022346505.1 Achromobacter sp. ACRQX | reverse complement strand
CCGACGCGCAGCGAACCATGCGCCAACGGCGATCCGGTGGCGCCCATGCCCCCGCCGCCGCCGATGCTTTGCACCACCAGCGCATTCGCGGAGTCGCCCCACGTGGTGATGGTGCTGCCCGACAGGCTGAGCGTGGCATTGCCGCCGTAGCTGCCGGACCCGCCGCTGCCGCCGACCGTCGATTGCACGGTGCCGCCCACGGAGTCGCCCGTGCCGACCAGCGTCGACAGCGCCGAGGCACTGCCGCCCAGGCCGCCGCCGCCGCCGATGGATTGCACCAGCACGCCCTGCGAATTCGCCCCATAGGTCGTCAGGATCGAATTGTTGATGGCCGATGACGCCGTGCCGCCCGCGCCGCCGCTTGCCCCGGAGCCGCCCATCGCAAAGGTCACCGCAACGCCGAACGACGCATCCTCGTCCGGCACGGCGATCGCCAAGGCTTTCGCCACGGAGGCGCCGCCCGCTCCGCCCCCGCCGCCGATGGACTGCACGACCACGCCGTGCGCGTCGCCATTGGCGGTGCCCGACGATCCGGTCGTCAGGCTTGCGTTGGATACATTGCCCGCTGCGGTGCCGCCCGCGCCTCCGCTTCCGCCGGTGCCACCCACTGCGACCGACATGGCAAACCCGACGCTGGCGTCGTAGGAAGACGCGGCGCCGCCGGTCCCGCCGCCGCCGCCGATGGATTGCGACACGATGCCGTACGCATGGTCGCCGCTCGTGTTCAGGGTGTAGCCGTTCAGACCCACGGTGGACGCGCCGCCGTTACCGCCGCCGCCGCCCTGTCCGCCGATGACGGCGACCCCGCTTGCCGCACCGCCGTCCCCACCGCCGCCACCGATGGACTGACCCAGCATCCCGATCGAGCCCGCCCCGCTGGTGCTCAACGCACCGGACTGGCTGACGTTGACCGTGCCGCCGGACACCGCGGTGCCGCCCGCGCCGCCCAACGCGACGATGCCGCTGCTGACGCCCGCCGTTCCGCCGCCGCCGCCGATGGCCTGCGCCGAAATCCCGTGCGACGACTGCCCGGTCGTCGAGATGGACGACTGGCTGTTGATCGTGACCGAGCCGCTGGCTCCGCCGATGCCGGCATTCGCACCCGCGTTGCCGAACAGTTCGAAGTTGGCCGTGGTGGCGCCACCGATGCCGCCCATCGACTGGCCGAGAATGCCGATGGAGTAATCGTTCAACGTCTGAATGGAACCGCCGGTCGTCGTGACCGTGACTGCGCCGCCCGCGCCGCCGCTGCCGGCATTCTCGGGCGTGAAGTCGATGATGCCGCTGCTGGTTTCGACGCCGCCGCCCGCACCGCCCAGGCTGCTGGCCGAAATGCCGGTGGACTGCAAACCATTGGTCCGGATGCTGGCATTGCCATTCATGGCGACGCTCACCGTGCCGCCATTGCCGCCGACCGCGCCATTGCTGTCCTCGCGGCCCGCGCCGCCGTTGCCGCCTTGCGTGATGACGCTGACGCCGGGGATGTAGTTGCCGGAGGTTGTGATCGACGATCCGCTGTTGAGCGTGACGCTGGTCGTGGTGCCCCCATTGCCGCCGCCGTATCCGCCGACCTCGCCGCTGGTGTTGGTGATCGTCTGCGGACCCATCCCCCCATTGCCGCCGAGCCCGATGACGACAATTCCGCCGGACACCTGCGACAGGCTGGCGGGTTGGACCGTTGACGAGCTCGCCACGGATACCTGTCCGTTGTTCACGACCGTCATCGCGCCGAACTGGCCGCCGGTGCCGCCGTTGTCGCTGCCGTCCTCGGACGTCATCCCATTGCCGCCCTGGCTCAGCACAGACAGGCCGCGCACGCTGCTCAGGGCCGACCCGCTGACATTCACCGATACGTTGCCGCTGTTGGTGATGATCGTAGGGTTCGAGGCATTGGCCGTTCCGGCGCTGGCGCCGCTGCCGTTGTCATGCCCCCCATCGCCGCCGATGGATTCGGCGCCGATGCCCCACGCATAGCGCCCCGCGGATCCGCTGACCGAGACCGTGCCCGTGTTGCTGATATTGACGATATTGCTGTTGCCGCCACCGCCGCCGTTCTGATCCCCCGTCGCCGCGCTGTCCTGATTCCCGCCCACCGCGCCGATGCTGGCGCCGTAGAGGCCGACGCCGCCATATGGCAGGTACGACACACTGACGTTGCCGCTATTCGTGATCGTCACGGCGGAACCGTCGCCCCCCCGGCCGCCATTGCCCCCGCCGATCACCGTCTCATTGGCATTGGCGCCAATGCCGCCGACCGACGCGCCATAGATGCCGAACTGCGCGCCCGAATCGGCCCATATCCCAGGCCCGCTGCCCTGGGTGCTGGACGTCGGCGAGTTCTGCACCGTGATCGTCCCGCCGTTGTTGTTGACGGTGATGGTGCCGCCGTTACCGCCATTCGTCGCATTGTTGCTGGTATCGCTGGATCCCTCGCCGCCCGTCAGGCGAACAAAGATGCCACCCTGCGGGGCGCTGGGCTGCAACACCGCGCCGCTATTGATCACCGTGTAGTTGCCGCCATAGCCGCCGACGTTGTCGCCGGTGCCGGCGCTGGCGGTATTGACCACGCTGACCTGCGCGCCGGCCCCGCCCTGGCTGGACGAAATGGTGCAGGTGGTGGAATTGGAGGGGTTGGTGTCGACCGATGGGCAACTCAGCGCCGCGGCCGCCGGTTGCACCATGACAAGTCCCACGGCCGTGACGGAGAGCATCTCGCGCCAATCTGGCGGACGCAGCAGCGAACGGCGCGGTTCGAGGCCCCCCAATGCAGCGGCTCTGGCTCGCAAAGGTCGCTTTGCAGTCGGCTTGCCCATCGTCATCCCCTCGGCGCAAACCCGTAACAACGGGCCGCATAAGTTTTCTGATTTTTTCGGCTTCGGGATTTTTACCAGGGACGCGTGCCTTTGCACAGCAATGTTGCACTTCGGTCAGGATGCTGCCGGGGCGGCGCCAACGCATTGGTGCGCGCCAACAACGGTGGCCTTAACGGCAAGGAAACGAACGCGCCAGCGCCTCCCCAACCAGCGGTCCGGCGTTCGTTTTCAGGCGGCTGTCTGGCAACGCAGTCAGATAGCTGTGCACCCTGTCCTTCAACTCATGCGGCAGCACGCCCGTTCGGGTGCACCAGAGCGTTCCTTGCGTTTGATCGGCGATCCCGCTCACATAGGCCTGCGCATACGCCGACGAGAACTGGCGGCCCAGCGAGGCATCGCGAATCCCCGACGGCATTTTTCCTTCCATGGCGGCGACCAGGTCGGCGCCGGAAAAATGCCAGGTCCGGACTTCCTGCGCCTGGCTTGCCACCGAGGCAGACAGCATGCAGATCAGCGCCACGCGTCTCATTGTCTTCGTTCCTATTCGCCACGACATGGGCAATGGAGCGAAGGATAGCGCAGGCGGGATGGCCGCCCGCCTGCCCGTCCGCCATCACCGCTCGCAACGCTGCGGCACCTTGCGCGGCGCTTCCGTGTAACCCAACGCCGTCACCCTGCTGAGCAGATCGGCATAGACCGCATCGTCCAGGCACGGCACCCGGGCCATGATCCAGACGTAATCGCGCTTGGAGCGGCCAACGATGGTGATCTGGTACGACTCGTCCAGATAGGCGATGACGTACTCGGCCTTGATGGGCCAGATGAACTGCATGCCCCACACCGCATTGCCGGTGCCGGGCCGCACGGTGGCCACCGGATGCATGGTGTCGATGGGCGCCTCGAAGCTGCCATCGCGGTAGCGGAAATCCGTCTGCACCCGGCCGTCCGGCAGCAGCCGATAGCTTTCCACGGCGTCGTAGGCATTGCGCTCGGGCCAACTGGGAATGTGGGCGATCACATACCAATCGCCCATGAAACGGTTCAGGTCCACGTGAGCCACCGGCGGCATGGGCGGCGGCGACGCGCAGCCGGCCAGCAGGGCCGTCACGCCAATACACAGGTTTCGCAACATGATGGTTCTCCTCAAGGCCGCGTGTAGCGGTAGTGCGCCACGCCCCACTGCTGGCCGTCGTCATAGCCAAAGAGCTCGGCGCAGGCCATCCAGAACATGCGCCAGCGCTGGTGCCACAAACGGGCCAAGGACGGGCCGTAAGCGTCTGCCAACGCCGCCCGCGCCGTTTCCCGGCGCGCGTCCTGGTTGGCCAGCCAGTGATTGGCGGTGCGGGCGTAATGCGTCCCGTCGAGAAACCAGCGCTCCTCAAGTCGCAGGTCTTGCTGGAAGTGCAGCAACGTCTGCGCCGACGGCATGATGCCGCCAGTAAAAAAGTGCCGACCCATCCAGTTGCCGGCGCCGTCGGTCTCGAACGGATAGGCGCGCTCGCGGTGCGCGAAGATGTGCACGAACAACTTGCCGCCGGGCCGCAGCCACTGCGCAATGCGTGCCATCAGATCCTGGTAGTTGCGCATGTGCTCGAACATTTCCACCGAAACGCAGCGGTTGAAGGTGGCGGCGGGCAGCGCCAGCACGTTGACATCGCAGGTCACGACGCGCACGTGCGACCAGCCGCGCTCCCGGCAGCGCGCCTCGATGTGCTGGCGCTGGGTGGCCGAGTTCGACACCGCGGTGATGCGTGCGTTGGGAAAGCGCTCGGCCATCCACAGCGTCAGCGCCCCCCAGCCGCAACCTAGCTCCAGGATGTCCTGGCCGTCAGCCAGCTCGGCGCGCTCGCCATACAAGCGCAGCATGGCGGTTTCGGCCTGGTCCAGCGTTTCGCTGCCCGTTGGGTAAAGGCAACTTGAATATTTCATGCGCGCGCCCAGGCAAAGCTGAAAGAACGCGGTCGGCAATTCGTAGTGCTGGGCGTTCGCGGCATCGGTGTGGATGGCGACGGCGCTGGTGCGCAGGCCGGCGATAAGCTGGCGGTCGCGCTCGGTCCAGGCCTCGATGCCACCGGCGTATTCCTGCGCCAGACGCTCGGCGCAGAGGCGCCGCATGCCCAGGCGCACTAACCCATCGGGCAGCAGGCCGCGCTCGGCCAGGCCGAGCAGACCGGGCGCGGGGCGGTCGGTGGGCAACGGAGTGTCGTGCAGCGTCGCGGTCGTCATGGCATACCTCGTCAGGATTTCGGGAACCAGGGAAAGAACGCCGGCGTGCGGCGTTGGTAGTCGCGATAGTCGTCGCCGCGCGTGCGCAGCGCCTGTTGCTCGGTGAACGGAATGCCGCTGATCCAGCGCAGAAATACGTACATCAGCACCGGCCCCAGCCAGGACAACCATGCCAGCGGCGATCCCCACGCCAAGGCGACGTAGGCGAACCAATGGCACCACTCGAAGAAGTAGTTAGGGTGCCGCGAATAGCGCCACAGGCCGACCCGGCAGGTCAGGCCGCGGTGAGTGGGGTTGTCGCGGAAGTGGTCGAGCTGGCGGTCGGCAATCACCTCGCCCGACAGGGCGGCCAGCCAGATCAGCAGGGCCAGTGCCACGGGCCAGCCCTGCGCCGGGCTGACGCCCGCCGCCAGGAAGGGCAGGCAGAACAGCATCACCAGCCCGGCCTGGAACATGAACAGGCCGAAGAACTTGCCCTGGTGACCTTGCCAATGCTCGCGCAGCGCACGATAACGGCCGTCCTCGCCTGCGCGCACGCGCCGCCACAGATGCCAAGCCAACCGCAACGACCACACCCCAGCCATCAATGCCAGCGCGAGCCTGGCGGCAAGACTGCCCGCGCCAGTGGCGGCGATCAGCAATGCCGCCGCGCCCATGCCCAGCGCCCACACCACGTCGACGATGCCGGCGTTGGCGCGGCGGCGCTGCCAGCGCCAAGCCAACGTCATGGCGCCAATCATGCCCAACGCGATGCAGAACCATTGCTGCCAGGTCGTCATGGCGCCTCCCGCACCCAGCGCTCGCCCTCAGGGCGCGCCTGCGGATGCGTCAGCAGCAGGTGCGCAACGCCGATGGAGCGTTCGCGAAAGCCGCCTTCGCAGTACGCCAGGTAGAACTCCCACAAGCGGCTGAAGCGTGCGTCGAAGCCTTGCGCCCGCACCTCGGGCTGCCGCGCCAGGAAGCGTTCGCGCCAGACCTGCAGCGTGCGCGCGTACGACTGGCCGAAATCCTCCAGGTGCACCAACGCCAGATCGCAGGCGCGGGTCTTGGCGCGCAGCATGGCATCGATGGACGGAATGAAGCTGCCCGGGAATATGTGGCGCTTGATGAAATCCACCGAGGCCAGCGCCTGCGCATAGCGGTGGTCCTCGATGGTGATGGCTTGAATCAGCGCGCGGCCATGCGGGCTGAGCAGGCTGGCGACCTTGGCGAAATAGGCTTCCAGGAAATTCGCGCCAACGGCTTCGATCATCTCCACCGACACCACCTTGTCGTACTGGCCTTGCAGGTCGCGATAGTCGCGCAGCACGACGCTGACCCGATCCTGCAGGCCAGCGGCGCGCACGCGCTCGACCGCCAGGTCATGCTGCTCGCGCGAGAGCGTGGCGGTGGTGACGTGGCAGCCGTAGTGACGCGCCGCGTGGATGGCCAAGCCGCCCCAGCCGCTGCCGATCTCCACCACGCGGTCCGTGGGACGCAGCGCCAGCTTGCGGCAGATCGTCGCCAGCTTGCGATGGGACGCCCCCTCCAGCGTGTCATCGCCGTCAGCCCACAGCGCGGACGAATACATCAGGTCGTCGGACAAGAACAACGCAAAGAACGGATTGCCCAGATCGTAGTGGGCGGCGATGTTGCGGCGGCTGCCGTCGCGGGTATTGCGGTTGCCGGCATGCCAGCGCCGCAGTGCCCAGCCGGCCAGCCGCGCCAGCCCCGACTCCATGGCGTCCAGCGTGTCGCGGTTGCGCACCAATAAGCGCACCAGTCCGACCAGGTCGTCGCAGCGCCACAGGCCGTCGCCGTAGGCCTCGCCCGCGCCGACGCTGCCTTGCGCGGCCACCAGCCGGTAAAAGCCCAGGTCACTGACCGTCAGGCGCACGCACGGCTCGCCGCGGCCCAGCGTGACGCTGCCCAGCCCGTCTTCGATCAGCAGCCGGCCATGGTCCAGTGCCGCCAGGCTGGCAAACAGACGCTGGCGCAACAGCCGCTCGAGCGGACTGGCGCGGCGGCTGGCCGCGACCGAAGCATGTTCCGAGGGCGTCATGGGTTTCATCGCGGTTCTCCGTTGGGCGTGCGGGGATGGTCGTAGACGGGATTGCGCTTGAGCCACAGACGCAGCGCCTGCCAATGAATGGCGCCGACGACTTGCAGCGTCATCAACGGGTAGCGCCACAGCAGGCGCGCTAGCCCCGCGCCATCCAAGGCGCGGCGCTGCAGATCCAAGCGCGCGTCAAACTGCGCCACGCCTGCCCGGCTGACCCGCATGTGCACCCGCAGGTCGTCGGCGGGCAGGTTGAAGCGCCAGTCATAGGCGCAATCCATCGGCAGGAATGGCGATACGTGGAAGCGCTTGTCGAAGCGCCAGGCCAGCGCGTCGCCCTCGCGCTCGGCGGCGGTGGCCGGCAGCACCACGCAATGGCGCTGCTTCCACGGCGTATTGGTGATCTCGGCCACGATGGCCGCCAGCGTCTGGCCATCCGCGTCAAAGCAGTAATAGAAGCTCACCGGATTGAAGACGTAGCCGGCGTAGCGGGGGTGCGCCAGCAGTCGGATGGGCCCGTCCGGCATGTCTCCCAGATGCGCGCACAGGCGTTGCCGAACCGCCTGCGCCAGCGGCAAGCCGTCGCCGGCGTCGAGATAATCGGCCCTGCGCCACTGCGCCAGATTGGGGCGCTCTACGGACCACAGCCAGCGATCCTGAAACACGCGGTCGATCTCATCCAGATCCAGGTAAAGCTGCGCCATGCGGTAGCCGAAGCCATGCGCGTGCGGATGGTGGCGCCGGTGAGTCACCCGGCCCTCGTAGACGGCGCTCTGGTGGATCATGCCGCCTCCCTCTCCCGCACCCGCGACTGTTCCAGGATGCCGCGCACCACGTCCAGCGCGCTCGCCACGCCGTCTTCATGAAAGCCCCAGCCCCAATAGGCGCCGGCGTACCAACTGCGCCGGCGCCCCGATATCTCCGCGCGGCGCGACTGCGCGGCCACGGCTTCGTGGGTGTACACGGGGTGGTGATAACGCATGCGCGCCAGCACCGTGTCCGGATCGATGGCATCGCTGCGATTCAACGTCACGATGAAGGGCTGGGGCGACCTGATGCCCTGCAGCAGGTTCATGCAATAGCTGACCGAACACGGCGCGTCTGGATCGGCCGGCACGTAGGCGTTCCAGGCGGCCCAGGCCTTGCGCTGGTGCGGCAACAGGCGCGCGTCGGTATGCAATACCACGTCGTTGTCCTGGTAGGCGATGGCGCCGAGGACCTCGCGTTCCTGCGGCGTCGGGTCGGCCAGCAGCGCCAGCGCCTGATCGCTGTGGCAGGCGAAGATCACCTCGTCATGGTGGTCCTGGCCATCGGACGTCATGACCTGCACGCCGCCCGGCAGGCGCCGGACGGCGCGCACGGCGCAGTTCAGCCGCTCGCGCACCGCCCATTGCCGGCGCATGGCGTCGATATAGCGGCGCGATCCGCCCTGCACCACGCGCCACTGCGGCCGGCCGCTCAGGCGCAGCATCTGGTGGTTCGCCATGAACCGCACCAGGTATCGCGCCGGAAACGCCAGGATGCGCGAGGCCGGCGATGACCACAGCGCCGACGCCATCGGAATCAGGTGGTCGGTGCGGAACGCCTCACCGTAACGGTGTTGCGCCAGGTATTCGCCCAGCGTAGGGCCCGGCTCCGGGGCGCGCAGCAGCGCGGGCGCCTCGCGGTAGAAGCGGATCAGGTCGCGCACCATGCCCAGGAATCGCGGCGACAGCAGGTTGCGCCGCTGGCAGAACAGCGTGTCCAGCGAGGCGGCGTTATAGGCAAGACCGTCCGCTTCCTTGTGCACCGAAAAGCTCATGGTGGTGGGCTGCGACGCCACGCCCAATTCTTCCAGCAGCGCCGTGAAATGGGGGTAATTGAGCGGGTTGTGAACGATGAATCCGCTATCGACCGCATAGCGCCGGCCGCCCTGTTCGACCCTGTGCGTATGCGTATGCCCGCCCAGATAGTCGTTGGCCTCGTACAGCGTGACATCGTGGTCGCGGCCCAGCTTCCAGGCGCAGACCAGTCCCGCGATGCCCGAACCGATGATGGCGATGCGCATGCTCACTCCTTGGCAGCGGCCAGCGCCCAATCCGGCACGGCCTTCAGGTCCCAGATGAGGCCGGTGGCGGCCAGCAGGCGCAGGCCGTACCAGGTGATGTCGATCTCGCGCGGACGAAAACCCTGGCGCGCCGATCCCGGATAGAAGTGATGGTTGTTGTGCCAGCCCTCACCGAACGTCAGCAGCGCAAGCCACACGTTGTTGCGGCTGTCATCGGTGGTGTCATAGCGCCGCTTGCCGTAGCGGTGCGCCAGCGAGTTGATGGTGACGGTGGCGTGGAACAGGGTCACGGTGGAAATGAAGAAGCCCCACACCAGCATCTGCGGCCCGTCCGTGCCCAGGCAGGGCGCCACGCGCGCCAACAGCGCCCCCAATCCGTAGCACCCCACCGCCAGCGCCAGCGGCACCGCGGCGTCGAAGCGGTCGAGCCAGCGCAGTTCGGGGAAGCCGCGCAGATCCGGCACGCGCGCAAGGTCGGTGGCGAAGGCGCGGCGCGTCAGGAACCAGCCCATGTGGCTCCACCAGAAGCCGTGATGGCGCGGAGAATGCAGGTCATGTGCATCGTCGGCATGGCGATGATGGTGCCGATGGTGGGCCGCCCACCACAGCGGACCGCGCTGCGCGCACGATGCTCCCAGCACGGCGAACACCCACTGCATGCCCCGCGACGTCCGGAATGTGCGATGCGAGAAATAGCGGTGATAGAAGCCGGTCAGAGCGAACATCCGTACCGCGTAGAGCGCCCCCGCCAGCGCCACCGCAACCGGCGAGACACCGGTCCACAGCACACCCAGGCAGCCGGCGTGCAGCAAGGCGAAAGGCAAGGCGCGGGTCCAGTCGATGCGATCGGGATCGCCGCCCGGCGCGTCCTGCGCCTGCGTATCGACCCAGCGCCGCATCGAAGCGGTCCAGCCGGTAAGAATGGAGCGCATCATGCTGTCCTGTGGGAAACGTAGGGGGATATACGGTCCCGGCACAGCATCGGATGCGTAGGTGAAAACCCTGGTGCGGCGCGGGCCGCGGCAAGCGCGCGGCCCCGCTCAAGAAGCGGCTCAGATCTTGAGCACGTCGCCCTTCATGATGACCGGGCCGGTGGGCTTGCCCGACGGCGACCCGCCCGGCGGTTCGAGCGTGATGGCCAGGGTCTGCCCGCCTTCCAGGCCTTGGGCGCGCGGCAGCGCCGTCTGGCCATCGGGGGCCACCACCCCGACGGATATCGGCGCCTGTCCCGGCGGAATCACCCAGAGCTCCAGGGCCTTGCCGTCGGCGCGCGAGGCCAGATCCTGCAAGGCATGCACGTGCAGGCCGCCGCGCTCGTCGGCGCGCACCACCAGCATGGCCTGCGCCTCGGGGCTTTGCAGCACCGCCATCAGCTGCGTGCGCGCGGCGCGGTCAACCTGCATCGGGTAGATCGCCACCCCTGCCACCAGCAGGGCCGCCAGCGCGCCGCTGACCACGCGCCAGAATGCCAGGCCCTGCCAGCCACGGCCGCCCCCCGGCTTCAAGCGCGATTCGATGGCGCGCCACACGCGGCGCGGCGGCACCCGGGCCGGCAGCGACCACAACAGGGGGTAGATGTCGTTTTCCCATTCGCGCACCTGGCGGCGCAGGTTGGCGTCGGCGGCCATCAAGCCCTCGAAGCGGCGGCGTGCGCCCCCGCGCATGGCGCCGGCCACGTAATCCGCGGCAAGCCGCTCGCGCAGTTGAGGATTGGTGTAGTTCATGACAGACACCTCTTGAGCCGGTCCATGCCGCGCCGCACCCAGCTCTTGATCGTGCCCAGCGGGGCCTCGAGGCGGCGGGCGATCTCGCTGTGGCTGAGGTCGTCGAAAAAGGACAGCGCGATGGCCGCGCGTTGCTGACCTTCGAGCTGTTTCAGGCAGTCCGCCAGACGCTGGCCGTCCTGGTCGCGTTGCAAGCGTTCGAACGGGCCGGGCGCGTCATCGGCCCAGGCCTGCGTCAATGCGCCGTCCGCGTCGGGGCGTTCCAGGTCCGGCCGGCGGAGCATGTCGATGCAACGGTTGCGCACGATGCGCGTCATCCAGGTCATGACTTGGCTCTGCTCCGATGAATAGCGGGCGGCATTGCGCCAGATATTGATGAAGCTGTCCTGGAGGACTTCCTCTGCCCAGTCGCTTCGCCGCAATATACGTACCGCGAGCGCGAACAGATGCGGGGAAGTCTGACGATAGAGTTCCGCCAGCGCGGACTCCTGGCCGCGAGCGCACTCCTGTATCAAAGCCTGCAGACGAAGCGGATCGGGCATGGCGGCTATCCGGGGTCACTGGCATTCAGGCCGCGCGACGACAAAACGGCGCTCGGGGGACGGATGTCTTGCAGCGGATGATACAGGCAAGTCCAGGCCGCGAAATATTTTCCGCGGCCTGCATCCAACTGCGGCTCCCGCGTGTAGTACCTGCAACGGCGCACATTCCGTGCGCCGTATCCGCAGCGTTTTACTGCGCAGGAGACCGCTCATGATGACTCGCCACACCCCCGCCAACGGCCTTTTCGCGGCCGCAATGCTGGCCGCTTGCGGCATGCTGCAAGCTTCTCCGGCCCTGGCCGCCTCGCAAGACGCCCTGCCCGCCCCCGTCAAGGTACCCGCCGGCCACAAAGTGGCATGGGAAACCGTAGGCACGGGCGACATCACCTATGAATGCCGCGCCAAGGCCGACGCCAAGGACCAGATGGAATGGGTGTTCGCCGGTCCGAAGGCGGTGCTGAAAGACCGCCAGGGCAAACAGGTCGGCACCTACTATGGCCCGCCCGCCACCTGGGAAGCCGCGGACGGCTCCAAGCTGACCGGCACGCAGGTCGCCGTGGCGCCGGCCGGCGCGGGCAACCTGCCCTATCAACTGGTCAAGGCCAATCCCGCCATGGGCGCCGGCGCCCTGACCGGCGTCACGTATATCCAGCGCACGGCGCTCAAGGGCGGCGTGGCGCCGCAGACGCCTTGCACGAAGGCCGGCGAACGCAGCCAGGTGTCTTACCAGGCCGACTACATCTTCTGGAAGGCCAACTGACACCGGGCAGGCAGGCCCCTGGCGGCAACGGGACTCCGGTAACATGCCTGGATCCGCCGCCGCCCGGGGCTTGTCAGCCCGGTCCGTGCCCACCCCCTCCTGCTCTGTGCGCATGCCGAACCGACCTGATCCGGACTTCGATTACACCGCGGCCCTCGAGCAGTGCGCCGCGGGACGCCGCTCGGCGCTGGAGGCCCTGTACCGCCAAGAAGGCCCCCGTCTGCTGGGCGTCGCGCAGCGCATCGTGCGTGACCGCGCCCGGGCCGAAGACATCGTGCACGACGCCTTCGTCAATATCTGGAACCGGGCTGGCAGCTTCGACGCCACGCGCGGCTCGGCCCGCGGCTGGATCTACAGCGTCGCGCGCAACCTGGCGCTGAACGCCGTGCGCGACGGCCGCCACGAAACTGCCGTCGACGACGACACCGCCGCCGCGCTGGATGCTCGCGACGCAATGGCTGCCTGGCACGAC
The DNA here is from genome assembly GCF_022346505.1 of Achromobacter sp. ACRQX. Lineage (NCBI taxonomy): Bacteria > Pseudomonadati > Pseudomonadota > Betaproteobacteria > Burkholderiales > Alcaligenaceae > Achromobacter > Achromobacter sp. ACRQX. The sequence goes on along the minus strand of NZ_JAKRML010000001.1, from coordinate 374,774 downwards.
ACGCGCGACGCCTTCGACTGGCGCGACAGCGCCGGCCGCATCGGCCCGTGCCTCGAACAACTGGAACCCGTGCGCCGCAACTGCGTGCTGCATGCCTACGTGGAAGGCCTGTCGCACAGTGAAATCGCGCAGCGCCTGGGCGCGCCGCTGGGCACCGTCAAAGCCTGGATCAAGCGCAGCCTGAAAGCGCTGAAGGAATGCCTGGCATGAGCGCCCCGTCCCCTTCCCCCGACAACCTGGATGAACTGGCCGGCGAATACGTGCTGGGCACCTTATCCGCTGCGCGCCGGCGCGACGTCAACGCCCGCCTGCCGCACGATGCCGCGCTGCGCGCCGCCGTCGACCGCTGGGAGGAACGCCTGCTGCCGCTCAGCAGCCTGGCCGAGCCGATCGAGCCGTCGCCGGGCCTGTGGCCTCGCATTGCGGATACGCTGGATCGCCAACGCGCGGCCCCGCAAGCCGCGCAGCCGGCGCGCCCGGGTTGGTGGGACAGCCTGTTCTTCTGGCGCGGTGCGGCCGCCAGCGGCCTGGCTGCCGCCCTGGTGCTGGCCGGCACGCTGGCGCTGCGGCCCGCGCCCGCGCCGGGTCCCGTGCAGTACATGGTGGTGCTGGTCGCGCCCCAGTCGCAAACGCCGGGCTGGGTCGTGCAGGCCAGTGCCGGTCAGCGCGACGTGCAACTGGTGCCGATCGCGGCCATGCAGGTGCCGGCCGATCGTGCGCTGGAATTCTGGACCAAGGCCGACGGCTGGGCCGGTCCGGTCTCGCTGGGCCTGATCAAACCGGGCGAGCCGGTGCGCATCCCGCTGGACAAGCTGCCGCCGCTGGAACCGAACCAGTTGTTTGAACTGACGCTGGAACCGGCCACCGGGTCACCAACCGGCAAGCCGACCGGGCCGATCCAGTTCATCGGCCGCGCGGTAAAGGTGATGTAGCGCCGGCGCGCCTGAATCGGCGCCGGCCCCGGCACGGGACCTGAAGCCGGCCCGAAGCCCATGAATTGTTTCCTTTCTTTCCGAACTGGAACCAAGGGCGCAGACCCCCGCAAATATAATTTCCGAGATTCAAATTCAGCGGAGGTTTTTCATGCGCCATGCAGAAGCCGGTCGTCGTTTCATCCACCCGTTGCGGCGCGTCGCCCCGTGGCTGGCCTTGGGACTGTTGGGTTTGACGTTGTATGGCTGTGCCGCGACGACGCCGCCCAAAGGCGTGACACCCGTTGGCTCCTTCGACGTGCATCGTTATGAAGGACGCTGGTTCGAAATCGCGCGGCTGGACCACAGCTTCGAACGCGGCATGACAGACGTCACCGCCCACTACACGCTGCAAGACGACGGCACCGTGCGCGTCATCAACCGCGGGTTCGACCCGGCCAAGGGTTCGCAAGGCGATTGGCGTTCGGCGCAGGGGCGAGCCCGCTTCACGGGTGACCCGTCGGTGGCATCGCTGAAAGTGTCGTTCTTCGGCCCCTTCTATGGCGGCTACCATGTGGCCGCATTGGATCCGGATTACCGCTGGGCCCTGGTCGTTGGCCCGGATCGCAGCTACGCCTGGATTCTCGCGCGTGACAAGACGCTGGGCCGCAATACGCGCGACGACATCCTGCGCCGCGCCAAGGCGTTGGGCCTGGACACCGACGCATTCATCTGGGTCAGCCAGGATCGCGAACAGCCGCCACTTGAACCGGCCTCCTGATGCAAAGCCGCGCGCCATGACATCCGAGCGCGCGAGGGCGCACACCCTGCGCCTGATTCTCGGCGACCAGTTGAACCCGTTGCACAGCTGGTTCGCCCGGACCGACCCGAACGTCGTGTATGTGCTGATGGAAGTGCGTCAAGAGACGGACTACGTGCTGCACCACGCGCAAAAAATCCTGGCGATATTCGCCGCCATGCGCGATTTCGCGCGGCATCTGCGCGAGGCGGGACATCGCGTGCGGTATGTCGCCATCGACAATCCCAGCAACCGGCAGAACATCACCCAGAATCTGGCAGCGTTGATGGCCCACTATGGCGCCCGAGAACTGGACTACCAGCAGCCCGATGAGTGGCGCGTCAGCGAAGTCCTTGGCGCCTGGAGTGCGTCGCAAGCATTCTCTGTCCGGGAAGCCGACAGCGAGCACTTCTACACGACGCGTGACGAGGTGGCCAAGTTCTTCGCCCCACGCAAGAACTGGCTCATGGAGACGTTTTACCGTCATATGCGCCAGCGCCATGGCGTACTCGTGGACGAATCGGGCGCGCCCGCGGGCGGCCGATGGAACTTTGACCACGACAACCGCAAGTCCTGGCCTGGAACGCCGCCGCTGCCGCCGGACGCGCGGCCCGAGCATGACCATCGCGCGTTGTGGGAAACGGTGTGTCAGGCAGGCGTGCGAAGCTTTGGAAATCCGCAAGCCGATCACTTCCGCTGGCCGTTGAATCGCACGCAGGCGTTAGCGTGGCTGGATCATTTCATCCAGCACACCTTGCCCAACTTCGGGGCTTACGAAGACGCCATGAGCGCGGGCAATCCGCGCCTGTTTCACTCGCAGTTGTCATTCGCCCTGAACACCAAGATGCTGCACCCAGACGAGCTGGTGCGGCAGGCGCAGGCCGCCTACGAAACGGGGCGCGCGCCCTTGGCAGCGGTCGAGGGCTTCATCCGGCAGATCCTGGGATGGCGCGAATATGTGCGTGGCGTGTACTGGGCGCACATGCCGGGTTACGAGACGCGCAACGCCTTGGCGCACACACGCCCGCTGCCGACGTGGTTCTGGACCGGAAAGACCACCATGCGCTGCATGCGCGACGCCATCGGCAATTCGCTGGACAACGCCTACGCGCACCATATCCAACGCCTGATGGTCATCGGCAACTTCGCGCTGCTGGCCGGTCTGGACCCTGCCGAAGTGCACCGTTGGTATCTGGGCGTGTACATCGATGCGTTCGAATGGGTCGAACTGCCCAACACGGTTGGCATGAGCCAGTTTGCCGACGGTGGTCTGCTGGGCACGAAACCCTATGCCGGCAGCGCGTCATACATCGATCGGATGAGCGATTACTGCCGTGGATGCTCGTACGACAGGAAACAGAAGACAGGCGATCGCGCCTGTCCGTTCAACGCGCTGTACTGGGATTTCTTTGCTCGCCATCAACCGCAGCTCAAGGACAACCGGCGCCTGGCCATGGTGTACCAACGCTGGCGGGACATGCCCGAGGACGCGCAGACGGCGTTGCGTGAGCACGCGGCGCTGACATTGACACGCCTGGACGAGCTTTAAGAAAGGCTCCACTTCAGAAGCGGTCTGCCCACCCGGCGGGATGTGGCAGGTATCAACCTGCCGCGCCCCCCATAGACTCCCCGTTCAAGTCCGGCCCGCGGCCGGGCGCCCCTTGAATGCGGAGTGATTCATGACAGCACCTCGGGCGGGTATCCGACTCGCCGACTTCCTTTCCCCGACCGTCGCGGCCCTGATATCGGTGTTGGTGAACTATGGCGGCACCTTTGTCCTGGTGTTTCAGGCGGCAGAGCTGGCCCGCTTGACGCCGGCGCAGACCACCTCCTGGGTATGGGCGGTATCCATCGGGGTGGGCGTGACCGGCGCGCTGCTCAGTTGGCGCTACAAGGCGCCCATCATTACGGCGTGGTCCACGCCCGGCGCCGCGTTCCTGGCCACGGTCATGCCGTTCACGCCTTATCAGGAAGTCATCGGCGCGTACATGTTGTCGGCGCTGGGTTTCATCGTGCTGGGACTGTCGGGTGCATTCGAAAAGCTTGTGCGCAGGATCCCGGCTGGCATTGCCGCCGGACTGCTGGCGGGCATCCTGCTGCAGTTTGGCGTCAATGCCTTTGGCGGCGCCAGCGCCGACCCCCTGCTGGTGATCGTGCTGGTGGTGTCCTACGCGCTGCTCAAGCGCTTCTCCTCGCGCTTCGCCGTGATCGGCATCCTGGCCATCGGCCTCGCATTGCTCATCGCGCAGGGCCGGATCGACTTCTCGGCGGTCCATCTGCGCCTGGCGGCGCCCGTGTTCGAAATGCCCGGCTTTTCGCTGCAGGCCGCGCTGGGCGTTGCCCTGCCCCTTTTCATCATCACCCTCACCGGTCAGTACATGCCCGGCATGCTGGTGCTGCGCAACGATGGCTACCGGACCAGCGCGAATCCGATCCTGACCGTGACGGGACTGGGCTCGCTCGTGATGGCGCCTTTCGGGGCGCACGCATTCAATGTCGCGGCGATCACCGCCGCCATCTGCACCGGCAAGGACGCCCATGAAGATCCCGCCAAGCGTTACATCGCGGGTCTGGCCTGCGGTGCGTTCTACATCCTGGTCGGCACCTTCGGCGTTACGTTGGCGACACTGTTCATGGTGCTGCCCAAGGCATTCATCACCACGCTGGCCGGCCTTGCCTTGCTTGGCGCGATTGGCGGCAGCCTGGCCAACGCCATGGCCGACGCGCGCACGCGTGAGACGGCGCTCATCACCTTTCTGGCCACCGCCGCGAACGTCACGATGCTAGGCGTGGGCGGCGCATTCTGGGGCCTGGTGGCCGGCTTGACCGCGCATCTGCTGATGCACGGCGCCCCTCAGGGACGGCACTCCATGCTGCCCAATCAAGGCCGGTCAAGCCCTTGACAGCGCGTTCTCCAGACGCAGCACGGCGTCCTCGATCTCGTAGGCCGTCAACGACGCATAGCCCAGCAGCCAGCCCGGCTGCTTGTACGGGCCGGCATACAGCCGGCTGAGGCCGGGCAGGCGCAGGCCGGCGCGCTCCGCCAGAAGCAGGGTCCTTTCCTCGGACCAGCCCGGCTCGAGCAGGCACGGGATCTGCAGGCCGCCGGGGGGACGCACTGCCTGCACGACGTGGCCCAGCCGCTTGACCAGCGACGCCAGCAGAACCTCGCGGCGCCCCGCGTACAGCTTGCGCATTGCCCGCACGTGCGAATGGTAATGACCGTCTTCCATGAAGCGGGCCAGTGTCAATTGCAGTATCTGCGGCGTGTGTCCGTCCATGATGCTGCGCGCCCGTGAAAAGGCGTCGACCAGTTCGGGCGGCAGCGCCATGTATCCCATCCTCAGGCCGGGAAACAGCGTCTTGCTGAACGTACCCAGGTACAAGGTGCGCTGATGCCGGTCCAGCCCCTGCACGCAAGCAGTCGGCAAACCGTCGTAATGGAATTCGCTGTCGTAGTCGTCCTCGATGATCCACTTGCCATGGTCGGCGGCCCAACCGATCAGCTCCAGCCTGCGTTCCAGCGACAACGTCACGCCCGTCGGATACTGGTGCGACGGCGTCACATACACGCAACTGGCGCCGCTGCGGTCCGCGCGCAGGAGGTCCATGCGTATGCCCTGCGCGTCGACGTCTATCGGCACGATCCGCGTTTCGGCGGCCTCGAACGACTTGCGGGCGCCAAAGTAACCGGGGTTCTCCATCAGGATGGGCTTGTCGGCGTCGGCCAGCAGTTGCGCGCACAGGAAGAGCGCTTGCCGGGTGCTGCTGAGCACCAGGACCTGCTCGGGCACGACTTTGGCGCCACGCTCCAGATTCAGATAGGCAGCGATGGCGCGGCGCAGCGGTTCAGCGCCCTGCGGTTCGCCATGCAGCAGAACGTGGCTGCGGCTGTCCTTCATGACTTGGCGCTGCAGGCGTTCCCAGACGCCAGTGGGAAACGTGCGCGTCTCGGGCAGGCCGGTTGCGAACGCCTTGATGACCTGCTGGTCTGACACGCCGCCGCTATCCAGGATCGCCCGCCCGCGCCGGCTCAGACCCGCACCCGGCTGCGCCGCGCCGGGCTTGCGCTCCAGCCTTGCCCGCTTGCGCGTCGCGCCCCGCAGTTCGATTCCCACCGTCTCGGACACATAGCTGCCCGAGCCCTCGCGACGCACGATGTAGCCATCGCGATGCAGTTGCACGTAGGCGTTTTCGACGGTGTCGCGGGACACGCCCAGCGACTTGGCCAAGCTGCGCGTCGCGGGCAGCTTGACCCGCGGTCCCAGCGCGCCGTCCAGGATCAGCGCGCGCAGCGCCCGCTGGATGCGCTGATGCAGATCCAACCGCTGGAGCGCCGCCTCGTTCATTTGAATCTTGAGCGTATCCAGCTGGAATGTCGTTGCCATACGGTTGTTGAACGGTCTGCTGATCGGCACGGAAATGGCCAGTCCTGACCGGCCATTCTAAGTCACTGCCGGGCATTGCCCGCGAAGGAGATGCATCGGGCCCGCACCCGCCGCAGTATGATTTCGACGATCAAGCACTCTGAGTTTTCCGCATGGCACGTACGCGTCACCCCTCGCTCGCGCATTGGGGCGCCTTCACGGCAATTACCGAAGCCGGCCGCCTGGTCGGCTGCGAGCCTTTTGAGCCGGATCCGGCGCCCTCGCCCATGCTGGATTCCATTCCCGAGATCGTGCATTCGCCACTGCGCGTGCGCCGTCCCGCGGTGCGGCGCGGCTGGCTTGAAGGCCGCCGCGACCGCGAGGGCGACGACTACATCGAAATTTCCTGGGACCGCGCGCTCGACCTCGTGTCGGGCGAGCTGACGCGCGTGCGCGCCAAGCATGGTGCGGCCGGAATATTTGGCGGCTCGTATGGCTGGTCCTCGGCCGGGCGGGTCCATCATGCGCGCAGCCTGATCCGGCGGTTCCTGTTCCTGGGCGGCGGCTGCGTCGATCAGATCGGCAATTACAGCTGGGGCGCTGCGCAGTTTCTGCTGCCGTATGTCATCGGCACCACCTCGCCCGTCAGCGGCGATGTGACCGATTGGGACAGCGTGCTGGAACACACCCGGGTGCTGATCGCGTTTGGCGGCATTCCGGTCAAGAACAGCCAGGTGACGTCGGGCGGCGCAGGTCTGCACAACCTGCCGGGATGGTTGGGCGAGGCCCAGCGGCGCGGCATCAAGCTGGTGGTGGTCAGCCCCACCCGGGCCGACATTCCCGCCGAAATGGCGGCCGAGTGGCTGCCGATACGGCCCAATACCGACACAGCGTTGATGCTGGGCATGGCGCATACCCTGCTGACCCAGGACCTTCACGACGAAGCATTTCTAGCCAGCCATTGCACCGGGTTCGAGCGCTGGGCCGCGTATTTGCGCGGCAATACCGATGGCCAGCCCAAGGACGCGGCGTGGGCCGCGGCGATTACCGGCATTCCGGCGACCCGCATTGCGGCGCTGGCACGCGAGGCCGCGCAGCAGCGCAGCCTGTTGACGGCTGCGTGGGCCTTGCAGCGTGCGCAGCATGGCGAGCAGCCGTATTGGGCATTGATCGGACTGGCGGCCATGCTCGGCCAGATCGGCCTGCCCGGCGGCGGCTTTGCCTTTGGCCATGCCTCGTTGAACGGCGTCGGCCAGCCGCGCCGTCAGGTGCCGGGGCCGGAGATTCCCGTGCCCAAGAACCCGTCGGGCTTGGCGATTCCGGTCGCGCGCATCGCGGACATGCTGCTGGCGCCGGGCACGGAATACGAATTCAATGGTGGGCGCCATGTGTACCCGGACGTGAAGCTGATCTACTGGGCCGGCGGCAATCCCTTCCATCACCATCAGGACCAGAATCGCTTGCGGCAGGCCTGGAACAAGCCCGAGACGGTGATCGTGCACGAGTCCCTCTGGACACCGTTGGCACGGCGCGCCGATATCGTGCTGCCCGCCACGACGGCGCTCGAGCGCGAAGATGTGGGCGGGTCGTCGCGCGATCCTTACGTGTTCGCCATGCATCGCGCCGTGGAGCCGCAAGGCGAGGCGCGCAACGATTTCGACATCTTTGCCGAGCTGGCGCGGCGCGCCGGCTTTGGCGAGGCGTTCACCGCGGGGCGCGATGTGCCCGGCTGGTGCCGGCATGTCTATGACGGCATGCGGGCGGGATGCCAGGCGCGGGGCGTGGAACTGCCTGACTTTGACACCTTCTGGGCGCGCGGGCATGCCGAAGTGCCGCCGCCCGAAACGCCCTACGTGCTGTTTGAGCGCTTCCGGCAGGACCCAGCCGGCAACCCGCTTTACACAAAGTCCGGGCGGATCGAGCTGTATTCCGAAGCGGTGGCCGGTTATGGCTATGACGATTGTCCCGGGTATCCGGCCTGGCTGCCGCCGACCGAATGGCTGGGCGCGCCGGCCGCCGAGCAATGGCCGCTGCATCTGCTGACCAATCAACCGCGCACGCGGCTGCACAGCCAACTGGATCCCGCCAGCCTGTCGCGCGCCGGCAAGGTGTCCGGCCATGAGCCCATTGCGATCAACCCGCTGGATGCGGCCAAGCGCGGCATCAGCGAAGGCGATGTACTGCGGGTGTTCAACGACCGTGGCGCCTGTCTGGCGGGTGCGGTGCTGGACGACGGACTGTCGCGCGGCGTCGTGATCATGGCGACGGGCGCCTGGTCGGATCCCGACGGCCCTCTGGACAGGCATGGCAATCCGAACGCACTGACCGCGGACATCGGAACCTCGCGGCTGACGCAGGGCCCCAGCGCCCAGACCGCCCTGGTGCAGGTGGAAAAGTATCTGGGCGAGCCGGTGCAGCATCGGGCCTGGGAACTGCCCGTGTTGCTGTCCGGGGCGGCGTAGTACCGCAACCCGCCCCGCGGCAGTCAAGTAATTCCGCGACATATCCTTAGAACGGCACGTTTGATTTTCTGACGGCAAACTTCGTTTTCCTTATTTACGATGGATCCGGAGTGCGCCATGCGCCTTAACCAGTTATTGGGTTTGCTGCTGTCTGCGTCGGTGCTGAGCGCCGCCCAGGCGGCTGATATCACGTTGGCGCTGGGCACCGAGCCCTCGACGCTGGATCCGCAGACGGCGCAGGACGGCTCCGAGCGCGCCGTGTCGCGCAACATCTTCGAAACCCTGCTGACCCGAACGCCCGCCGGCGAGCTGGTGCCGCAATTGGCGACAGCCCTGCCGCGTCAGGTCGACGCGACGACCTGGGAGGTCACGCTGCGTCCGGACCTCAAGTTCAGCGACGGCAAGCCCCTGGATGCCGCTGCCGTGGCCGCCAGCATCAACCGCATCGTCGACCCCAAGACCGCCTCGCGCCAGCGTCCGTTCTTTCTTGGCATCAAGCAGGCCGAGGCCGTGGACGCCGTGACCCTCAAGGTGCACACCAACGGCGCCGATCCGGCGCTGCCCGCGCGTCTGTCCTGGCTGACCATCGTGTCGCCGGCCGCGGCCGCCGATGGCAGCCTGAGCCAGAAGCCGGTGGGCAGCGGCCCCTATGTGCTGACGGAATGGTCCAAGGGCAACCGCATCGTCCTCACCAAAAACCCGAATTACTGGAACCCCAAGGCCGTCGGCAATGTCGACCGCGCCACCTATCGCTTCGTCGCCGAACCCGGCACGCGCCTGTCTGGCCTGCGCGCCGGCGACTTCGACTTCATCACCAATCTGCTGCCGGAAGACACCAAGCGCGTGGCCCAGGCCGTGACGCTCAAGGGCACCGACCTCCCGTTTGTGTCGCTCAACGCCCTGAAAGGCCTGACGGCCGACGTGCGCGTGCGCCAGGCCTTGAACTACGCGGTGGACAAGGAAGCGCTGGCCAACGACCTCTATGGCGGCTACGCGTCTGTGTCGCACGGCCAATTGCTGGCGCCGGGCTGGTTTGGCTATGACGCCTCCATCAAGCCCTATCCCTACGATCCCAAGCGCGCGACCGAGCTGCTGAAAGCCGCCGGCGCCCATGGCAAAAGCATCGACCTCTACGCCCCCTCGGGCCGCTGGCTGAAAGACAAGGAACTGGCGGAAACCATTGCCGCCTACTGGGAGGCCGCGGGCCTGAAGGTCAACTTCCGTGTGCTGGCCTGGGCCGAATACCTGGACGCGCTGAACAAGAACCGTGTGCCGACCGAAGCGCAGATCAGCAGCAGCCATTCGAACCAGCTGCTGGACGCGGATCGCACGCTCAGCGCCTATTACGCCGAAGGCGGCGTCGCAGCCGCCAACGACAACGCCGAGCTGAAGAAGCTGATCGAAGACGCGCGCCAGGAAGCCGATCCCGCCAAGCGTCAGGCTTTGTATTCCAAGGCGCTGCAGATCGGCCGCGATCAGGCCTATCTCGTCTTCCTGCTCGATGGCGGCGAGATTTTCGGTTTGTCCAAGCGCGTGGATTTCTCGCCGCGCGTCGACGGCCTGATTCCGCTCAAGGACTTCCGTGTCACCGACTGATCAGGGCGGGCGCGGCTTGCCGCGCTTTTTGCTGGGCCGCTTTCTGCAAGGCTTGCTGGTCGTGTTGGGCGTGACGACGATCGTGTTCGTCGTCACGCGGCTTATCGGCGACCCGGTGCAGGCCATGCTGCCGGTCGATGCCTCGGCCGAAGACCGCGCCGTGCTGGCGCGCGCCTTGGGCATGGATGGGCCGATCTGGCTGCAGTACCTGCACTATCTGCGCGACATCGCCAGCTTTCAGTTCGGCGACTCGCTTTGGCAACACCGGCCGGCCGTGGACATCGTGCTGGAACGCCTGTCGGGCACCCTCACCTTGTGCCTGGGCGCGCTGACCGTCGCCGTGCTGCTGGGCGTGCCGCTGGCCATTGCCGCCGCCCTGAAGCCCGGGCAATGGGCGGATCGCATTTCGGTATTACTGAGTCTGAGCGGTCTGTCCCTGCCGCAGTTCTGGCTGGGCTTGCTGCTGATCCTGCTGTTTGCCGTGACCTTGAACTGGTTGCCCTCATCAGGTTCGGACACCGCAGCCAGCGCCGTGCTGCCCATCATGACGCTAGCGCTGCCGGCCTTGGGCCGCATCGCCATGATGTTGCGCTCGGCGCTGATCGATGAACTCAATTCGCAATACGTGCGCACGGCGCGCGCCAAGGGATTGCGCTCGCGGCGCGTCGTGCTGGTGCATGCCTTGCGCAATGCCGCCGTGCCGACGGTTGCGCTGCTGGGCTGGGAATTTGCCGCCATGCTGGCCGGCCATACCGTCGTGGTCGAAACCGTGTTCGCCTGGCCAGGGCTGGGCCAGACGGCGGTGCAGGCCATCGAGCGCCAGGATCTGGTGCTGCTGCAGGCCGTGGTCTTCTTCATCGCCTTCCTGATCGTGATTCTGAATTTCTGCCTGGACATCGTGTACCGGGTGCTGGACCGGAGAATCGCGGTATGAGCACGCCTGTGTGGGAAGTGCCGGTGTCCGCACCGGCGGCACGTGGCTGGCGTGCCTTGTCGGATCGCCAGCGTGGCTGGATTCTGGCCGTGGTGCTGTTGCTGGCGCTGGCGGCGGTTGCCATCATCCTGCCGTGGCTGGCGCCTTATGACCCCGCCACGATCAAGCTGTCGGCACGCCTGCGTCCGCCGGCCTGGGAAGAACGCGGCAGCCTGGCGAACCTGCTGGGCACGGACAATCTGGGCCGCGATGTGCTGAGCCGGGTGCTGCACGGCGCGCGGCTGTCGATATTCATCGGCGCCGCCGTGGTGGCGATCTCGGCCGGCGTGGGCGTGCTGGTGGGTTTGATTGCAGGTTTCGCCGGCGGCCGGGTGGACGCGGTGCTGATGCGCTGGGTCGATATCCATGTGGCCTTCCCCGGGCTGCTGCTGTCTTTGGTGATCCTCGTGATTCTGGGTCCCGGCCCGGGAACGGTGATTCTGGCCCTGGCCCTGAACGGTTGGATGGTCTACGCGCGGCAGATCCGCAGCGTGGTCCTGTCGGTGCGCCAGTTGCCCTATATCGAAAGCGCCGAAATGGCTGGCGCGCGGCCGGCACGCATCCTGCTACGCCATGTCCTGCCCAATCTGGCCGCGCCGCTGATCACCTTGATGGTGCTTGAGTTCGCGCGTGTCGTGCTGGCCGAGGCGGCCCTGTCGTTTCTGGGTGTCGGCGTGCAACCGCCGGGCGTATCGTGGGGCCTGGACGTGGCCAACGGCCGCAACTATCTGACCAGCGCGTGGTGGCTGGCGACGTTTCCCGGTCTATCCATCGCGCTGACCGTGTTGGGCGTCAACCTGGCGGCCAGCCGCCTGCGCCTGGCGCTGGACCCGCGGGAACGCGAAAAAGACTTTGCCCGCAAACTGCTGGCCAAGGAGGGGCGATGACAACGCAGCCTCTGTTGAGCGTGCGTGACCTGAGCGTTGTGTTTCTGACCCGCCAGGGCAGTGTCAATGCGGTCGATCGCGTGTCCTTTGAGCTGCATGCCGGCGAAACGCTGGCCCTGGTCGGCGAAAGCGGATCCGGCAAAAGCGCCTGCGCCTTGGCGTTGATGGGCCTGACCACCTTGCCCGGCCGGGTGGCCGGTGGCAGCGTGGTGTTTGACGGCCAGGATCTCCTGACCCTGCCGGAGCGCGCACTGGAAGACATCCGCGGCCGGCGCATCGCCATGGTGTTTCAAGATCCCATGAGCGCGCTGAATCCGCTCCTGACCATCGGCACACAGATCGATGAAGTGCTGGAGCGCCATACCGCGCTGGATGCCGCAGCGCGCCGTGCGCGCATCATCAATCTGCTGGAGCAGGTCGGCATCCCCAAACCGGCCGAGCGCCTGGGGCGCCTGCCCCACGAGTTTTCCGGCGGCCAGCGGCAACGCATCCTGATCGCCATGGCGCTGGCCTGCGATCCGCAGATCCTGATTGCCGACGAGCCGACCACCGCATTGGATGTCACGATCCAGGCGCAAATCCTGGAACTGTTGGCCGAACTGAAAGCCCGCCTGAAACTGGCGGTGCTGCTGGTGACGCACGATCTGGGCGTGGTGGCGCAAGTAGCCGACCGCGTGGCCGTAATGTATGCCGGCCGTCTGGTGGAGGTGGGCGATGCCGATGCCTTGTTCGAGCAGCCCGCCCATCCCTATACGGCGGGTCTGCTGCGCGCGACGCCGCGGCTGTCGGATAACCAGCCCCGCATGACGGCGATCGACGGCGTGCCGCCCGATCCGCGCGTGCGCCGCAGCTATTGCGACTTCGCGCCACGTTGCCCGGGCGCCGATGCGGCCTGCGCCGCGCGGCCGCCGTTGCAATCGCTGTCACCCGGACGTCTGGCCGCCTGTGTGCGGCCGTTTGCACCGGTCTGGAAGGAGCTGGCATGACGGCGCCCCTGTTGCAGGTAGAGGATTTGCGTGTGCATTACCCGGTGCGCTCGGCGGGCTGGTTCAGCCGGCCCATGACCGCGCGCGCGGTCGATGGGGTGTCGCTGGAACTGGCGCGCGGTGAAACATTGGGCCTGGTAGGCGAATCCGGTTCGGGCAAGACCACCTTGGGCCGCGCGGTCCTGCGCCGCACGCCGTTGACGTCGGGGTCCATCCGGTTTCAGGGGAAAGACATCAGCACCGCTGGCACCGCGCAATTGCGCGAGCTGCGGCGGCACATGCAGCTCGTGTTCCAGGACCCGACCACCAGCTTGAATCCGCGTCACACCGTGTTTGATGCGATCGCCGAACCCTTGATCGTGCATGGCTGGTCGGCCGGACGGCGTGCGCTCGAAGCGCGCGTAGCCCAGTTGATCACGCAGGTCGGCCTGCCGGCCGATACGGCCAAGCGCTATCCCCATGCGTTCTCCGGCGGTCAACGTCAGCGCGTCGGCATTGCCCGCGCGCTGGCGATCCAGCCCGAGCTGATCGTGGCCGATGAACCCGTGTCGGCGCTGGACGTGTCGGTGCGGGCGCAGATCATCAATCTGTTCCAGGACTTGCAGCAGGAGCTGGGACTATCCTTCCTGTTGATCGCGCACGATCTGGCGGTGGTGCGGCATATCTCGCATCGCATCGCCATCATGTATGCCGGCCAGATCGTCGAGACAGGACGTCGTGATGATGTCTATGACCGGCCGCTGCATCCCTACACGCGCGGTTTGCTGGCTGCCGTACCCGAGCCGGAACGCCATCGCGATGGCCGTCGGACGTTTCCGGTGGCGCTGGGTGAACCGCCCAGCCCGATGTCCCCGCCGTCAGGCTGTCGGTATCACCCGCGTTGCCCCCTGGCGGTAGAACGTTGCCGCCAGGAAGCGCCGCCGCTGATGACCATGGCGGGCGAACACAAAGTGGCTTGCTGGTTTCCCGGCGCCGCCCCGATTTCCTCGTAATTTTTCATGGAGAAACCATGTCTGTTAAAGCTCTGACCCCTGTCGATCCGGCTGACGCCGACGCGGTGCGCGCCTGGTTCAAGGAACTGTCCGACCATGTCCAAGCCGTGGATTACGCGGCGGCGCGCCATTTGTTCGCGGAAGACTTTGTCGCGTTCGGCACGTACACCAACTTCGTGCATGGCCGCGATCATGCCGAGAAAAACCAGTGGCGCAACGTGTGGTTCAGCATCGACAAATTCCTGTGGCGTCTGGACGACGTGCAGACCTTTGTGTCGCCGGACCGCCTGTTTGCCGTCGGTGCAGCGGTGTGGGATTCGATCGGCTATCACCCGGACGGCAAGACCTTCGACCGCCTGGGCCGCGCCACCGTGTCGTTCGCGCGTGAAAACGTTGGCGATCCGTGGGTGGCGACGCACACGCACATGTCGCTGTTCCGCGATACGCCCAGCGTGTCTCACGGAAACAAGCCGGTTCGGAGTTAAGCGGGACCGCGCCCCGATTCGGACGCCGCCCTCACCGGCCTGATGCCGCGACGCCGTGGTCGTGGCATCAGGACTCGGTCAACCAAGGCGCTCAGGCCAGCAGCAGACGCAACTGCCGCACCAGATCCGAGCGGGCCTCCTGCGCTTGAGGCAGGATGCGGGTCATGCTGATGAAGCTATGCGGCACGCCGGGGTAGATTTTCTGCCACGGCTGCGCGCCCGCCTCGCGCAACGCCTGCGCCAGGTCCTTGGTGTCGTCCAGCAAGGGATCGAGTTCGGCGGCTTGCAGAATGGCAGGGGGCAGACCCTGCACGCTGCCCAAGAGCGGCGCAACGCCAGGGTCCTGCAATTGCGCTTCATCGGCCACATACTGGCGCCAGAACCAATCCAGCTTGTCGGTCGACAACCCAAAGCGGCCATCGCCCAGTTCCTGCTGCGCAGGCGTATCACGACGCGCCGACAGCATGCCGTAGATCAGCGCAATCGCGCGCAGCAGCGGCTCGCCCGCATCCCGCAGCCGTTGCGCCGCCGCCAGCGTCAGATTGCCGCCAGCGGACTCTCCGCCCAGGCTCAAGCGTCCGGCATCCAGGCCCAGCGCTGCCGCATTGCCATGCAGCCAGCGCACCGCCCCCAGCACCTGCTCCACCGCCACCGGGTATCGTGCTTCGGGCGCCAGCGCATACTCCAACCCGCCCGTCACGATGCCGGCCTCATTGGCAATCTCGCGTTTCCAGCGATCCAATGTTTCCAGATCCCCGTGCGCGAACCCGCCGCCGTGCAGATGCAGATACAGCGGCAGCGCCTTGCCCTCCGAGCCCGCGGGATAGTAAAGCCGCAACGTCGCCGGCACCGGCAGATGATCCAGCCGATGCTCCACCACCCGCCCGACCTCGGGCACGTCCCCAGCCAACCAGATCTGATAACCGCGCGCCTGCCGGCGCACTTGATCCAGCGGGGTGGTCAGCACGTTGGGGGTGCCGACACCGGCTTCACGGCCCAAGGCCTGGGCGGCTTGTACTTCGGGTGACAGGGTGCTCATGATGCGTCCGATGCAATGAAGGAAGGCTGGCCAACGGCGGCGGCCAAAACCGCTCAGTATGGACACGCCGGGCTCAGGAGTCCAAATACGATTCAGACATATGCTTTTAACCTGCAGCGGAAGGCAGGTGTTCCCCCGAGCCTGCGATGGCGGCGCCTGCGCGACAGGGGCCAAGGTGCGCGATCCACGGGGACAGATCGCAACCGTATACTGCGCATTCTTTGAATGCCTATCGGAAGCCCCCCGCATGTCTTACACGCCCGGCGATATCTACGTCACGTTCAACCGCCGCCTGCAGGCCTACACCGCCTCGCAAATCACGCACGTGAAGGGTGACGGCGCGGACGCCGAGATCGCAGTGCTGAGCCTGGACTGGGTGGGCAGCGCGTTGCCCGGCGACGCCGACATCGCCGCGATGCGGCCGGCGCACTTCGACTTCTACTTCTGGCGCGACCGCGTGAACCGTACGTGGATCAGCGGGCCGGTACCCACGCACGCCAAGCACGTGGGCTGGCGCGAGCCGCTCGTGACCGAGGAGTCACGCTCGTATTCCGGCGGCTGGTCCAGTGGCGACATGCTCTACAACCAGCGCCGCTGGAACGCGATCGACGCCGGCGTCCGTGCGCGTTTCAAAGCGGCCGCCCACGCGGATACGCCCGATAACACCGTAGTGCTGGAGCAACCGGACCGCACGATCACGCGCGCCATGCGCGGCCTGGATAGCGCGGCGCTGCTCGCCGCGCCGTCGCTCGCGACGTTCGACGACATGCCCTTGCTGATCAAGCTGCACGTGGATGCGCCCGTGCCCGGGCTGATCGAATGGGCCCGCACGAAGCCGATTCTCAGCGAACTGGAATACGCCAGTTTCGGCGAGCCGGTCGTCGACCTGCGCGGCACCTCGTTCGGGCGGGTCGCGATTGACGTGACCGGCGTGCGCGAACTCTATTTGAATGACGGGCTGAACACGCTGTCGCTGCGCGGTGAGGTGCATCCCGACCTGGTCGTGCACGCCGAAGACGACGGCATGTGGTTGCGGCTGGAACGCGAAAACGCCATCTGGTCCGGCGCCGGATTGACGCGCCTTGGCGCGATCTCGCTGCGCGGCATGAAGACGCTGGACTGCGCCGAGGTCGCGCGTATCTTTCCGCACCTGCATTCGCTGTATGTATGGGGCGCCCCCGGCGTGGCCACCGGCATCGAGCATCTGGCGGCCCTGCGCGAGCTGGCGATGATCCTGATCAACGACGTGTTCCCGCCTGCCGAGAGCCGCCTGCCCGGGCCGGACGCCTGGCCCAAGCTGCAATCGCTCTGGCTCACGAGCATGCCCGCTGAGATCCTGGCGCAGGCCAAGAAGGACTACAAGAAAGCCGCAACGGCAGGTCTGGATCTGGAAGTCAGCAAGCCCCGCAAGCCCGAATGGCTGGCCGCGAACCTGGACAATCCGTTTCGCGAATGGGACGGCAGCGAACACATCACGGCCGCCCAGGCCAAGAAAGCCGCCGCGTTGTACCGCAAGACCCGCGCCGATGCCCTGAAGGCCGCCGCGACCCATGCCGCGGATGCGCAAGCGCTGATGGCGACCCTGTCCGAGATCGTGCGGGCGTATACCGAAGGCTTCAACGCGCTCGACCGGCGCACCGGCTTCATCGAAACGGTGGAACGCGATCAGATCTATGTGGCGCTGATGGGCATCCTGGACGCCGTCCAGGCCAAGCTCATCGAGGACGCGGGTGAAGGCGCGGCCGTGCTGGATCGCGATGCGCTGGATCGTGCGGTGGATGAGGTGCGGGACTTTTAAGTGCGGCACGCTCATCCTTGTGCTCTCTACTGTTCCTTCAACCCCAACGATTTCATCAACGGCGCGAACAGTTTTTTCTCTTCCTGCACGCGCGCGGCATAATCGGCCGCGCTCAGCGGTATTGCTTCGGCGCCCGCATCCAGAAAGCGCTTCTGGATGTCCGGCCGCGCAAGCACCTTGTTGAGCTCAGCGTTCATGCGCTCGACCACATCATCTCGGGTGCCAGAGGCGGCATATACGCCGAACAGGCTGTCCGCGAAAACCCCGTCGATGCCGACCTCGGAGAACGTTCGAATGTCGGGCGCCACGGCAGCGCGCTGCCGGCTTGCCACCGCCAGCACTTTCAACTTGCCCGCTTGCACCATGGGAAAGACCGTCGCCGGTCCAAACGCAAAGTCGATCTGGCCCGCTGCCAGGTCTTGTATCGCCGGCGCCACGCCGCGATACGGCGCATGGGTAGCTTGCATGCCCGTCGCCTGCTTGAGCAGTTCGCCGGCCAGATGCGGCGTCGTGCCGTTGCCGGCCGAACCATAATTGAGCGGATCGGGCCGCTTGCGCGCGTATTCCACGAACTCCTCGAGCGTGTTGACGCCGAGCGAGGACCGGACAAACAGGAACAATTGGCTGTTGGCCAGCAACCCAACCGGCCGCAAATCCTGCTGCGGATCGAACGGCATGTTGGCGAACATCAGCGGGTTGACCGACTCGGTCGTCGAGGGATTGAGCAGGAAGGTGTGGTTGTCCTTTCCGTTGCGCGCCACCTCGGCGCCCGCCACGTTGCCGCCCGCACCGCCCCGATTCTCCACGATGACGGTCTGCTTGAAGGCCTCGGCCAAGTGCGGTTGCACGGTGCGCGCCAGCACATCGACCAGCCCGCCCGGCGCTAGTCCCACGACCAGGCGCACGGGTTTGGTGGGCCAGGCCTGAGACGGCGTTTGCGCATGGCTGCCCGTCGTCCAGCCAGTCAGCGCCAGCATCATCACGGCCAGACAACGTCTACGCAGCAGCATGCGATTCTCCAGATGGGGCGTCACCCCGCAATGTCGCGCACGGTGCGTCACGTGCCGCACCACGGTGAGCCGCCTTCATGCCTTATCGGCGGCGGCCCTGCATCCGCCGCCCATTCTTCACAAAAGTTTAAGCATAAAGAATCCCGGAATAACCCTAATTCCCCGGGTAAGAGCGAGGCGCCTCGTTGTCCTGCTGTTCACTGAATTCAACCTCCTGAGCGGACGTGGGCGCAATGTCACGGTATGGCGCGCGTGCTCGCATATACGCCATCGGGCTGCACTTCATCTCCGTGCGGAACGCAAAGATGAACGACGACGTGGAACCATAGCCGAGTTCCAAAGCAGTCCCCGTTACGTCGAGACCACTTTCCAACAGCTCGATGGCTCTGAACAACTTCAGCCGGCGCCGCCAGTCGCGCAGCGTCAACCCGGTTTCCGCAAGGAATTTTCTGGCCAGCGTCCGCCCGGACATCCCCAATTCCCTGCCCCAATCTTCCGGGCTCCTTTGATCGGCCGGCCGGTTGTACAAGGCTTCGCAAATGGTCAATAGCGGGCGGCTCGCCGGCCACGCCAGCACCAATGAAATCGGGGTGGCACGGCACAGTTGGTCGAGCACCAACCGATACACCCGACCGAAGTATTCGTCTTCGTCCGAGCGCCCTTGAATTGCCGCCGCCTCAACGATCAACGCTTTCAACAGCGCAGACACGCCAAAGACTGCCACCCCGCCCTGGGAAAGCGTTCCCCCGGGATGGTCGGCGAGCCACAGGCTGCGGTACTCGGCGCCGAGAAAAGAACCGACGCTATGGACTGTCCCGGACGGAATCCAGGCGGCCTGGTTTGGGGAGATGGCGAAAGAATGGTCGTCTGCCGTGACCATGAGGACGCCAGAGACGGCGTATACGACCTGGTGCCATTCATGCGTATGCGCGGCAAAGTAATCCCGCGCGCCAATGGACTGCACCCTCATGGTCATTGGCGCCGGCGGCCGGACGTCGGCGGGGGCCGTAATGGCTTTCCATTGCATGAGCGCGTTCATATGTCGCCGATTCTATATAACTTGGCAATCTGTCGATAGATCGCCTACGTAACTTTGCGTTGTAATGCGTCTGACCCGTCCCACACCGTTCACCGCAATGACACAAAGTAGCGCCTCCCCAGGGCATGATCGCCCCGCCGTTCTGCCCGAGGGCGTTCAACAAGGCAATATCTGGCGACTGACCACCGCCCAAGCCCTGGCGGGCGCGAATTCGGTGGTGGTCTATGCAACGGGCTCCATCGTCGGCAACATGCTTGCCCCGACGCCCATGCTCGCGACCCTGCCGATTTCCATCTTTGTCGTCGGCATGGCGACATGCACGCTGCCGATGGGCGCCGTCGCCAGGCGCCACAGCCGGCGTGCGGCATTTCTGCTGGGCACCGGAGCTGGCGTGCTCACCGGCCTGCTGGCGATGCTGGCGGTCATGATCGGAAGTTTCTGGCTGTTCAGCCTGGCCACGTTCTTCGGCGGTGTTTATGCGGCAGTGGTCCTGTCCTTCCGCTTCGCCGCCGCGGACGGCGTGGAGCCCAAGCGACGGGCGCGCGCGCTATCCCTGGTCATGGCGGGTGGCGTCGCCGCCGGGGTCGTCGGGCCACAACTCGTCACCTGGACGATGAACCTGTGGCCGCCGCACATGTTTGCCGCCACGTTTCTGGCGCAAGCGGCGGTTGCAGCGATTTCCGCGTTCATTCTTCTCGGCGTCAGATTGCCCGCGCCCACTGCCGCCGAGGTCGCGGGCGGACGCCCGCTTTCCGAGATTGCGCTGCAACCGCGGTTCATCGCCGCAGTGATCGCTGGCGCGGTCTCATACATGCTCATGAACTTCCTCATGACGGCCGCACCGCTGGCAATGCACATCTGCGGCCACTCCCAGGAGTCCGCCAACCTGGGACTGCAGTGGCATGTCATTGCCATGTACGCGCCCAGTTTCTTCACCGGCAGACTGATCTCCCGCTTTGGTGCGGGACGGATCGCAACCATGGGCCTCGTGTTGATTGGCGTGGCGGCTGCGGTAGGTCTCGGCGGTATCGACGTCATGCACTTCTGGTGGTCACTGATCCTGCTCGGCGTGGGATGGAACTTCGGGTTTCTGGGCGCATCCGCGCTGGTGCTGGAATGCCATCGGCCCGAGGAAAAGACACGCGTCCAGTCGCTGAACGACTTCATCGTCTTCGGCCTGATGGCCATCGGATCCTTTTCATCGGGGGGCCTGCTGTCGGCTTTCGGCTGGAACACGGTGCTGTGGGTGTCATTCATTCCGCTGGCGCTGTCCGTCGCCGCCCTTGGCGTTGCCATGCGGAGAAAGGCCGTCGCACTGAGCCGGTGAAGCCACATGCCACAAGCGATTCGCGCCTGACTGGCGCGAGCTGACATTCGAACGCGGCCCCCGGTTGACGCCCGCCTACTCGGCGGCGAGCGACAGCTCATGCACTAATCCGGCCTCGAGCTGCCGCGCCACGCGCCCCAGCCCGCGGTTCAGCGGCCACACGATGTCCAGATCAAGCCCGCCTTCCACATCGACGGGCACGACACTCAGCCCGTGTCGCCGCGCATACAGGCCGCTCATGCTATCCAGGATGGCCACACCCAGGCCGCGTTCCGCGAAGGCGCAGGCGGCCGAGTACTGATTCACTTCGATAACCGGCAGAAACGGCAAGCGCTCCTGCTCGAACTGCCGCGCCGTCAGCGCCCCCACCTGCAAATGCCGGCTGAGTGAGATGTAGGGGATGTCCGCCAGGTCGGCCAACGCAAGACGGTGTCGATCCGCCAGCGCGTGGCCTGCCGGCATCACGGCCTGCAGGCTCAGCCGCGCCAGCGTGCGCTGGCCCACGTTCGGCAGCGCCGCCGAACCGATCACGATGCCGATATCGATGCGCTGATCGGCCGCCAGCCCCGCCACGCCCAGCGTCATGTCCGTGCGCACGCTGACGCGCACACCGGGCTCGCGAGCCTGCAACCAGGCCATCGCGCCGGGCAGAATGCTCGCGCCCACCGCCGCCACCGCCCCGACGTCGAGCCGCGCATGCGCCCCGCCCCGCATGCTGGCCGCCACCCGTTCGGCGTTGTCCATCGCCGCCAATGCATGGACGATCTCCGGCAGCAGCATGCGTGCCTCGGCGGTCAGCGCCAGCCGGCGCTTGTCGCGGCTGAACAGGGCAAAGCCCAGCTTGTCTTCCAACGACTTCAGCATCGCGCTCGCCGCCGGCTGCGACATCCCGGTGGCGGCCGCTGCCAAGGTGACGGAGCCAGTGCGCCCCACCGCTTCGAAAAGCGCCATTTCGCGTTTGTTCATGTGAACCTCAGTGCTCATACAGATTGATGTATGAAATGACTCAATTTATATATTTGACTATATCAACCGGCGCATCGGACACTGGCTCCAACATCACAACAGCCGGCGCGGCCTGGATGCGGCGCACGGCAATACAGCGAGGAGACACCGATGCAAACGAAACCTGGCGCACACCCACGCAGGCTGCTGGCTAGCCTGTTCGCGCCGCTGCTGGGAAGCGCTTTGCTGGCTTGCGCAGCGCCCGCGCTGTCCGAAACCCCGGCGGGCGGCACGATCCGGATCGTCGTCGGTGCGCCGCCGGGAGGCGCGCCCGACACCGTGGCCCGCATCGTCGCGCAGCACATGCAGGTGGGCGGACGCGCCGTGATGGTCGAAAACAAGAACGGCGCCGCCTCCATGATCGCGGCGGCCTACGTGGCCCGCGCGCGGCCCGATGGCAACACCCTGCTGCTCGCCAGCCAGACGACCGTCGCCGTCGCGCCCACGCTGCAGAGCGTGACAACGTTCGACCCCATGAAGGACTTCACCGGCGTGGCGCTGGTGGGCAGTGCGCCGCAAGTGCTGCTGGCCGGGCCGAAGCTGCGCGCCAACTCCGTCCAGGAGCTCATCGCCCAGGCCAAGGCCGCGCCGGGCGAGATCGATTTCTGCTCGGGCGGCATCGGCACCTCGCCCTACATGGCGGCCGTGCTGTTTGCCCAGACCGCGGGCATCGAATTGCACAGCATCCCGTTTGCGGGCGAACAAGCCTGCATCACCGAAATGCTGGCGGGCCGGTTGCCGTTCATGTTCGCCAACGCCTCGACGGCCCTGCCCTACATGAAGGACCAGCGCCTGCGCGCCCTGGCCGTGACAAGCAAAGCGCGCGTTGACTTCGCGCCCCAGTTGCCGACCACGGCCGAAGCGGGCCTCAAGGATTACGAGGTCGCCACTTGGCTTGGCCTGCTTGCACCCGCCGCCACGCCCCCCGACGTCGTCAACGCGCTGAACGCGGAAGTGCGTCGTGTGCTTCGCCTGCCGGATGTCCGCGAGAAGCTGGAAGCGCAAGGGTACGCGCTGTCGGACGACAGCCCGGCGGCCTTCACTCGCTATTACCAGGCCGATCGCGACAAATGGGTGCGGCTGATCCAGACAGCCGGCATCAAGCAGAACCCCTGAGCGCGGCCGTGTTCACGCCCTTCGCCATCATCTTCCCGAGCATCCCATGAGCCGTACCCAGCTTGCCGCTTCTTCCGACGACCCACGCACCGTGCTGGGCGTCCGTCACAGCCCGGTCACCGGCACGATTCCGCCGGGCGCCTGCGATTGCCATGTGCATATCTTCGGCCCGTTCGACCGCTATCCGCTGGCCGAAAACCGCGTGTTCATGCCGGGGCTAGCCTCGACCGAAGATCTGCTTGCGCTGCACGCGGCGCTCGGGATCGACCGCGCTGTCGTCGTGCAGGCCAGCCCGCAAGGCACCGACAATCGGTGCATGACCGACGCCCTTGCCACCCTGAATGCGGCAGGCCATGCATCCCGCGGCGTCGCGGTCCTGGCGCCCGATATCTCGCGCGACGGCTTGCGGGCGCTGCATGCGGCGGGCGTGAGAGGCGCACGCGTCAACCTGCAATCATTCGGCCAGCAGGATCCGGCCATCGCGCGCGATGCGCTGGCGCGCACCGCCGAACAGGTTGTCGACCTGGGTTGGCACGTGCAGATCTACACCACGTTGCCGGTCGTCACCGCGCTCGCACCCGCGCTGCGCGACTGCCCCGTGCCTGTCGTGATCGATCATTTCGCACTGGCAAGCGCCGTGGCCGGCACGGGTCAGCCCGGCTTCGATGCGCTTCTGGAAATTGTGGCGTCAGGCAATGTGTACGTGAAGCTCTCTGCCCCGTACCGCCTCACGGTCTGGCAAGATGGCCGCCCGCCCACCGAGGCGCGAGAGATCGCACGAGCGCTGATCGATACGCGGCTTGATCGCATGCTGTGGGGCACCGACTGGCCGCATTCGGGGGCTTGGCCGGGCGTGGCCCGCACGCGTGATCGCAGTGAACCGCTGCATCCGATTGACGATGGCGAACAGCTGTCAGCGTTCTGCGCGTGGGTTAGCGAAGCGGAGAAGCAGGCGATCCTGGTCGATAACGCGGCGCGGCTTTATGACTTTTGAGCCGGGCACGCGCCCCCGAGTGCCGCACTTATCGCGCTGATTCGTGGACATCTCGACGACACCCTGGACGAGACGGAAATGGCGGAATCAACTCATGCAGAGCGGCTTTTCCCCTCCGCGCTCTGCAGCCTGTCGAAACTTTGCCGCGATTCCCGGAACCGGTCCGCATTTTCCACAATCCAGGTCCACAACGGAACCATGCGGACGAGCAACTCCATGCCCGTATCGGAAAGTTCGTACTCGACTCTTGGGGGCACCTCTCCGAAGTCATGCCGAAGCACCAAGCCGTCCCGCTCGAGCTGCCGCAAGGTCAGCGTCAGCATACGTTGCGTGACGCCATGCATGCGCCTGCCGATCTCGGCATGCCGCAACCTTCCATACACGCCGAGCGTGTGGACAACACCCAGAGACCAGCGGCTTCCAGCATGTGCGAGTACCTCTCGCCGCAGCCCATCGTCATCATCCCGCAGGCCGTCACAAACGGTCTGTGAGTATCGGAGAATTTCGTCTCGATCCATCGCATCCAGCTCCCAGTATCACGCGTGTGCCTTCTTACATCCACGATGAAGCATTGCTAGACTGCCTCAACGCAATCGTAAGTGGGCTTCATCATGAACCAAACAGACCTTGACGCTACGTCTAAAAACATTCTGGTGCTCGGGGCAGGCGAACTCGGCCTTCCGGTGCTGCGCAATCTTGCGCGCAAAGCCAAAGACGTCGAGGGCGCAAGGATCAACGTGCTATTGCGCGCGAGCGCCATCGAATCGCGCGAGCCAAGCA
This sequence comes from Achromobacter sp. ACRQX, assembly GCF_022346505.1. Lineage (NCBI taxonomy): Bacteria > Pseudomonadati > Pseudomonadota > Betaproteobacteria > Burkholderiales > Alcaligenaceae > Achromobacter > Achromobacter sp. ACRQX. The sequence goes on along the minus strand of NZ_JAKRML010000001.1, from coordinate 350,208 downwards.
AGCGAAATGATATCGCGGAGATCCGAGACCTCGGGATTGAGATCGTGTCAGGCGATCTTGTTAAGAGCTCCATCGACGAGCTCTCGGCTGTATTCGCGCGGTACGACACTGTGATTGGTTGTGCCGGCTACGCAGCGGGAATCGACACTCCGATGAAGCTCGCCCGCGCCGCCTTGCAGGCACGCATTCCGCGGTACTTCCCTTGGCAATTCGGAGTCGATTTTGACGTGATCGGTCGTGGAGGTCCGCAAGACATTTTCGACGCTCAGTTGGACGTGCGCGAACTATTGCGCAGTCAGCGGCAGACCGAGTGGGTCATCATCTCGACCGGCATGTTCATGAGCTACCTTTTTGAGCCTGAGTTCGGAGTCGTTGATTTGCAGAACGATGCCGTCCATGCGCTTGGTACCCTCGACACCGCCGTAACGCTGACGACGCCCGAGGACATTGGCGCGCTGACCGCCGAAATCGTCTTCGCCACGCCTCGTATCCGTAACGAAATTGTGTATCTTGCCGGCGACACCGTGACGTACGGCGAAGTCGCCGACAAGCTGCAAGCGGGCCTCGGGCGTCCATTCAAGCGTTCGGCTTGGAGCGTCGAGTATTTGCTGGATGAACTGGCGCGCGACCCGCAGAACATGATGCGCAAATACCGCGCAGCCTTTGCGCAAGGCAGGGGTATGTCATGGGACAAGGGCGGGACGTTCAATCAGCGCAAAGGGATTCCGGTCACCGATGTCGCGTCGTGGATTGACGCACATCTCGGGTCACTCCGATCCAAGTAGACAATCGACAGGCATCTGGCAAGCTCAGAATGCGGCAGCCAACCGGAACAGGAAGCTGTTGCCCATGCGGGAAGCAGCTTCTGCGGCCGCCACCGCCACATCAATACCTCGTGCATCCCAGCAAAAGACCGCATAACGCGCTTATGCCGCCATCGACAAGAATCCCCGACCCGGTGACATATGCGGCGCCCGGCCCCGCCAGGAAGGCGACGGCGTCGGCGACCTCCCTGGTCTTTCCGTAGCGGGCAATTGACAAGCTTGGCAAGATGGATGCGGCGAGGGGGCCGTCAGCAGGATTCATGTCCGTGTCGATGGGGCCAGGGCGGACAAGATTGACGGTGATGTCACGGTGCCCCAGCTCACGTGCAAGCCCGCGGGTAAAGCTCTCCATCGCGGATTTGGTCGCCGCATAGACTGCGATGCCGGCGAATGGCACCGACAAGCCGGCATTGCTGCCAATCGTGATGATGCGGCCGCCATCAGGAAGGTATCTCAGCGCGGCCTGGGTGGTCATGAACACGCCGCGCACGTTGACGTCCAGCTGCAGGCTTATCTGCTCCAGCGACTGCTCGGAGAACGGACCTGAAATCAGAACGCCGGCGTTGTTGACGAGGATGTCCAGGCCCCCTAGTTCATCCACGGTCCTATATACCGCGGCCTTCACGGCATCAGGGCTGGCCGCATCGGCCTGAATCGCGACGGCGTTGCGGCCGAGGGCGCGAATCTCGGCAGCCAGCGCCTCGGCCTTCCCCACTGATTTCTCGTACGTGATAGCGACGTCCGCGCCGTCTTCGGCCAGCTTGAGCGCAATGGCCGCGCCGATGCCACGCGCAGCGCCGGTGACAAGCGCCCGCTTATGGGCAAGAACAGGCAAGGAATTCTTCAAAGCAGTGTTCATAGCAGAGGGTTCTCTCGGAAGCATGCATTCACGATGCAAAAGGATTCTCGATCTTTCATATTTCTTGGCGTTTCCAACTTAATGCGGCGGCCAGCGCCAGTGATGCGGCTATCGCCAATGAGGCCACCGCAAATCCAAGCTGCACGTCCTGAACGCTTGCCCCATCAGGCGCGATCGCGATGAATAGACCGCCGACCAAGGCGACGCTTACTGCAGCGCTGATCTGCAATGTGGCGTTTACCAAGCCCGAGGCCAACCCGGCCCAACGTGTTTCCACATGGTCCACGTTCAAGCGCACCAACGCAGGAAGGGCGATGCCTTGCCCGGCGCCAATCAAAAACAAGGGCAACCCCAGCCAGGACGGCGCACTGGCGAACGCCAACACTGCGACCATGACGAGACCGAGCACCTCCAGAACCATGCCGAACCCGGCGGTGCGTGAGCCTATTTGCCGAGCGATGTGCGGGCTGCACAGCGGACCAAGAAAAAACCCGACGCCAAGCGGCAGGATGGCCAGGCCGGCTGTCATCGCGTCGTGGCCCAGGCCGGCGTGTTCGTACACGGCGAACACCAGGAAGAACGCGGCTAGCGCATAGAAAAGGAACGTAGATGCCAAACTGCGTCGTAACCCGCGCACGGCCAGAAGCGATGGCAGGACCAGTGGAGTTCTGCCGGCGCGCTCCTCTGCCCGTTCGTACTTCCAGAAGAGACATAGCAACGGCATGCTCACCGCCAGCGGCACGATGCACCACCAGGGCCAATGATGTTGCTGCCCTTCGATAAGCGGAACCACGAGCGCCAGCAAGCTTATCGCCAGCAGCACCGCGCCGGGCACGTCCAGGCGTGGCGAATGTTCGTCACGAGTTTCTCGCAGCAACCTCATTGCAGCTGGAATGGCAACGATGATGATGGGAAGGTTGATCAAAAAGACGCTGCGCCACCCCAGTCCCCACGGACTCGTCGAAACCAGCACTCCGCCAAGCAATTGCCCCCCCACCGAGGCGAAGCCGAAAGTCGCACCATATCGGCTCAGCGCGCGATTCTTTTCGCTTGCCGGAAAGATGGCATGTATCGATGCCAATGATTGCGGCGCCATGATCGCGGCAGATATCCCTTGCAGCAGCCGGCCGGCGACAAGCATGCCCGGGGACGGCGCCAGGCCGCACAACGCGGACGCCACGCCAAAGCCGAGCATGCCCGCGATAAACACGCGCTTGCGGCCATAAAGATCCCCCAGACGACCTCCCAGGATCAGCGTGACGGCATAGGCGGCGGCATACACCGAGATCACCAACTGCGAGACGTCGGAAGAAGCTTGCAGGTCGGTCCGTATGGCGGGCAGCGCCCCGTTGACGATGAAGAAGTCCAAAGGCGGCAGGAGCGTGCCAGTCAACAGCACGGCCAAAGCGAGCCAGCGACGGGGATCAGCGGCGGCTTTCCCAGCCGCGCGTTCGGATGACGCCAGCGCTGCTTCGAGCGCGCCTGCAACGTGGCGGGGTTCAATATTCATAGCTTGAGGCTCCAAATCAGATGTGCCTGAGCGTGAGCGCAACGGTTCGCCAGGACATTTCATGGAACGCATGATCCTCTGAACAATGTTGTTCGGACACTGACATCCATGTATATTTTCCGTACATTTTTGTACGCAATGGATTGGCATGGATTGGAATGACGTTCGCATCTTTCTAGCGGTTGCTCGCAGCGGATCCTTCGGCGGCGCGGCCCGGACACTGAACGTCAGTCATCCGACAGTGGGTCGCCGCATCAAGGTGCTTGAGGAGAAAGCCAAGCAGGCACTCTTTCGAAGAACAAAGGATGGCCTGGTGCTCACGGATGCCGGTGACAACGTGCGGGCGCTGGCGGAGTCCATGGAAGATTCCGCGCTATCCATGGAAAGGCGTCTGACCGGCAACGACCAGCGCCTGGAAGGCATCCTGCGAATCTCTTCCGCGGAATGGTTCGCCGGCTATGTCCTGGCGCCCGTCCTGGTCGAGTTGACCCACCGCCATCCCGCTGTCGTGCCGGAAGTGATTGCCAGCCATCGCTTACTCGATCTCTCACGGCGGGAGGCCGACGTGGCCTTTCGCATCGTGCCTTTCAGCGAACCGGATATTGTCCAGCGCCGCCTGATGCGCATGTCATATGGCGTCTATGCGTCGGCGGCAACCGCCCAGGCCTTGCAGGATGATCCCGCATCAGTGGGCGTCATTCTGATGAACACCGCCCAGTCGCATTTCCCCGATGTGGCTTGGGTGCTGGAGAGGTTTCCGCGCTGCCGGCGCGCGTTCACAAGCACGAATCGTTCGGTGCAGGCGCAGATGTGTTTGAGGGATGTGGGCATCGCGGTGCTGCCACGGCCGCTAGGCGATGCAGTTCCCGGATTGCAGCGCCTGCACACGCCGGATGAACCACCCACGCGGGATATATGGGTCGGCTACCACCAGGACCTGCGGCACATGGATCGCTTGCGGGTGATGCTGGATATCGCCGACATGATGCTGTCGAACACCAGCATTCCAGCGCCTTGAGCGAAGGCTCGCAGATCCAGCCGCGGGGGATGGCAATCCAGCGCCGACTCCGGAAGTAAGGCACTACCGCAGCCCAGCGCCTGGACCCGATCGCTCGGGCGCTTGAGTGCAAAAGTGACTTTTTTTATGCCACGATTGACGTCGTTGGTGAGCAAACGGAGCACCATTCCGAGGCCTCTGTCTCGGCTGCCCTATTTCAACTACTTGGGTGGAAGAACCCTCCACGGCCAGTGTTGAACATTGGCGAGGAAACGAGACCGTACATCGCGTACCCTACTGCCGCTCTTCTACTTTGTCGTGGGGCACGGGTAGCGGATCAATATGGCCGGGGCCTGCCGCGTCGGCGGCGACATCGATGAAGTCGCCCACGTGGTACGTATCCCGGTAGTGCGGTTCCATGTAGAACGGTAGGCAGAGCCCGCACCAAACAGTAGCGCAAGGCAAGATGATCAGGGTCTCGGCGGGCCATCCCTTCATGAGTAGATCGACGCGGTTCGGCCAGCCAACCAGATACCAATCTGCCAGTGCCTTTGACTCCTCGAAACGGAAGCGAGGCCCGACTTGCATCACTTCCTCAATCCGCCACATTCTCAGGCGTTGCGGGGCCGAAGGCCCTTCCTTTTCGGTCATGCCGCTGACTTGGCGCATCAAGCCTGAGAGCCGCTTGACACGGCACTCCGGCTCAGCGGTGTTCGCAAGGAGCTCCACGTACCCTACCCCAGCCAATGCGATTTCCATCGGGCTGTTAGGGGATAAATCCGTACCTAAACAATCCGCGATGGCCGCACTAAGGAATTGCTTAACGACTCTAGCAGTTCTGCAAGCCCGAAGACCCGCTCCTCTTAGTAGCTCTTGTGCGAATCGCATGGGCCGGCAAAGCAATTCACAACACAGGTCGGCGCAACCGAGACCGCTTGTCGCGACTTGGCAGGGCGGTACACTGTGCGCTTACTGCCCCAGAGCGCTTTCTGCCTTACATGTCTACCGCCCCGCTCACGTCCTCTGCACCACCTGCCGATAATGTTGTTCGCGAAGACGAAGTAGATGAACGCCTATTCGTAGCGTCGGTCGAAAAGGCGATGCGCGTACTTGAGAGCTTCGACCGCGACAACCAGGCGCTGTCAATTCTTGAGATCAACGAGCGCACCCAGTTGGGCCGCAGCGCGACCCAGCGTTTTGTCTACACCCTGCACCAACTGGGCTATCTGCAACGCCTGGCGGGCGCGAAAACGTACCGCCTCTCGTCGCGGCTGGTCGGCCTGGCCGGCGCGATGCTGGGTGGCAACGCACCCTTGCAGCACGCCTGGCCGTACCTGGTCGAACTGGCGCGTGAAACCGGCGAATCGATTTCCTGGGTCGAACTCGACGGGGACGAGATTATCGTTCTAGGCAACATCCCGAGTGTGCATCCTGTGTCGGTAAACCTGCCGGTGGGAAGCCGCTATGCGGCCTTGCCAGCCTCGTCCGGACAGGTGCTGCTGGCGCACTTGCCCGACACCTCGCTGCGCACGCGTATTGCCGGCATGCCGTCCAACGTCCGCGACCGGTTCGGCGATCGCGACGACGACGAGATCCTCAGCTTCTTCACCCGTGCCCGAGCACAGGGCTACTCGATGACCGAAAAAAATCTCGGGCAGGGTAGTGTGTCGATCTCCGTGCCCGTGGTCGACGCCCGCGGCCAAACCATCGCTGCTCTCAATTTGTCCACCCTGGCCACGCGCCATGACGCGCAAGCGGCGCGCACCCGCTTGCTGCCGCTCGTCACAAAGGCAGCGCGCGAGCTCATCGCCGCCTGAACTCCCCTTCGATAAAAATTACATGGCAATTTATTTGCCATAGCGTCCGCTCGCCCTCGGGAAACCCCTCGGTGTCTCGCCACAAAATTCGCGCGTATGATTCCTGAAAATTAAATAGTAATTATCGCAATTGCTATGTAATTATAGTTGCTGACGACGGCAGCCCCTTTCGCAAAGGACGAACATCATGGACTTCATCAAGTTGGAACGCGCAGGAAACGTGACGGTGCTGACGTTGAATCGGCCCGATTGCCTCAATGCCTGGCATACGGCGATGCGCGCGGAAATCATGCAGGTACTGCGCGACGCCGCAACGGATCCGGCCGTCGGCGCGCTGGTGATGACCGGCGCCGGCGATCGTGCATTCTGCGCAGGGCAGGATCTCAATGAAGCACGCAACTTCGATGGCGCTCGTGCCGAGACCTGGATCGGGGAGTGGGAAACCTACTACCACCTGCTGCGCAGCTTTCCCAAGCCCCTCGTCATGGCGCTCAATGGCACCGCAGCCGGTTCGGCTTTCCAGGTCGCGCTGCTGGGCGATATCCGCGTGGCGCACGATGGCGTGAAGATGGGACAGCCCGAAATCAATGCCGGCATTGCCAGCGTCACGGGTCCGTGGATCATGCGCCAGATGCTCGGCCTGTCGCGCACCATTGAGTTGACGTTGACCGGCCGCATGATGGAAGCGCGCGAATGCCATCAGCTCGGACTGATCCATCACCTGGTCCCGGCGAGCGAGGTGCGTGCGCGCGCGCTTGAGATCGCCGCCGAGCTGGCCGCCAAGCCGCCCGTCGCGCTGCGCCTGGACAAGCAGCGCTTCCAGGAGATGACCGAGCCCGGATTCCGTGACGCCATGCAGGCGGCGGCGCGCCTGCACCACGAATCGTATGAGAGCGGCGAACCGGCCCGCATGATGCAGGCCTTCTTCGCTGAGCGCGACCAACGCCGCGCAGCCGCGAACTGACGTGGCAACGCCCTCTGACACTCCGACCGCTCCTGGCATCATGACCGCAGATTCTCACATCGACATCCCGCCGGCCTCCGACGAAACCATCGCACAGTTGATCGCGCGCCGCGCCGCCGAGGCGCCGGACGAGGTGTATTGCCTCTTCAATGACTCGCCGCTGACGCTGGCCATGCTGCATGAACGCGTGCTGCGCCTCGCCAACCTGCTGTGGCAGGAAGGCCTGCGCCCCGGTGATCGGGTGGCGCTGATGCTGCCCAGTCATCCCGACCATATCGTCGCGATCTTTGCGCTGGCCACGCTCGGCCTCGTCCGGGTGCCGGTAAACGTCCACCTGAAGGGCGCCTCGCTCACGCATCTGTTCGAGCACCTGGCGCCGCGCGCCCTTATTGCCGACGCGGAGCACGCCAGCGCGCTGACGCCCGAGCTTCACCGGCTTGACGTGGTGTTGTGGCGCGGCGGACCGGGTCCGGACACCGTCCCCGGCCGCACTTTCGAGCGCTACCTGGACATGCCGGCCGACCCGTTGCCGGTGTCACCCGGGCCGGACGACATCCTTGCGCTCACGCCCAGTTCGGGCACCACCGGTGCGCCCAAGGGCGTGCTGAAATCCGACCGCACGCTGCGCGCGGGACCGCTTGCCATCCTGCGGCTGACCGGCGCTGCGCCCGGCAGCGTGTTCCTGCTGTGGGAATCGCTGCATCACGGCGCCGGCGTCGCCGTTGTCATCTCGGCGCTGTTGGGCGGCACCCGCCTCGCGATGGTGGAGCGCTTCAGCGCCTCGCGGTTCTGGGACGACGCCCGCCGCTATGGCGTCACGCACATCCATTACCTGGGCACCGTGATCCCGATGCTCCTCAAACAGCCTCCACGCGCGGACGACCGCGACCACGGCGTGCGCATCGCCTGGGGCGGCGGTTGCCCGCCTGAACTCTGGCAGGCGTTCTCGCAACGCTTCGGCGTGGAGATGCGCGAGGGCTACGGCTTGTCCGAGTTGATCACCTTCGTCACCGTCAACCCCGCCGGCCCTGCGGGTTCCGTAGGCAAGTCGCTCGACTACTACGACGTACAACTCACCGGCGACGACGGCGAACCGGTCCCCGTGGGTGAAAGCGGCGAAATCACGGTGCGCGCACGCGTGCCCGGTCTGGGGTTTCTGGGGTACTTCCGCAATCCCGAGGCCGAGCGAGACGCACGCCGCGGCGAGTGGTTCTGCACCGGCGACCTCGCGCGCCAGGATGAACACGGTTTTCTCTATTACGCCGGCCGCAAGAAGGACATGCTGCGGCGACGCGGCATCAACATCTCGGCCTGGGAAGTCGAGCGCGTGATTGCCGAACACCCCGATATCGAAGAGACCGCGCTGGTGGGCGTGCCCAGCGACCTGGGCGAGGACGAGCTCAAGCTGTTCGTGCGGCTGCGCGAGGGCCGTTCGCTCGCGCCCCTTGACCTCATCCGCTGGACCGAGCCCCGGCTGCCCTACTACCAGATCCCGCGTTTCGTGGCCTTCATCGACGAGTTTCCCAAGACGCCGACGCAGCGGATCCAGAAGAAGGAACTGTCGCGTCAGACCGCCGGCGTGTGGGACCTGCAGGCGTCGGGCCACCGGGTCGGCAAATAACGATCATCAACCGCAGTTCAACGGACGCATCAGAATCCGCGGGCGCAACTGCGCACCGCATCAAGGGGAAGTCTATGAACATCGTTTTCAAATGGAAGTCGCGGTGCGCCGCGTGGATCGTCGCCGGCGCGTTGGGCTTGGCGGCATGGCCGGCGCAGGCTCAGTATCCGGAGCGCCCCATCACCCTCGTCGTGCCTTTCGCTGCCGGCGGAGCAGTCGACGTGGTCGGCCGCATCTTCGGCACAGCCCTGGGCGAACAACTCGGCCAGACCGTCGTGGTCGAGAACAAGGCCGGCGCCAGCGGCAACATCGGCGCGCAGCAGGTGCGGCGCGCCAAGGCCGACGGGTACACATTGCTGATGGCGCCCACCACTTCCTATGTGCTGAACAGCCGGCTCATGGGCAAGGAGGTCGTGGGCTTCGATCTGCTCAAGGACTTCCGCTCGGTGGGCGTGGTGGGCGAGCTTCCGGTCGTGCTGGTGGCAAACCGGGAAATGGGAGTGAAAACCCTGCCTGAACTGGTCAGCAAGGTGCGGGCTGCGCCGGGCGACTTTGCCTACGGCTCCTCGGGCCCGGGCACGATGGAACATGCCGTCGCTGAAATGTTCCGCCTGCGCGAAAAATTGGAACTGCTGCACGTGCCCTATCGCGGCGCGGCGCCCGCCATGGTGGATCTGCTGGCCGGCCAGGTGCAGATGATGTTCGCCACGGCCCCCACGGCCCTGGCCAACCTGCCCGGCGGCCGTATCGTGCCCGTTGGCGTGGCCGCGCGCGAACGGCTGGCCTCCCTGCCCGACACGCCCACGCTCATCGAACAGGGACTGCCGAATTTCACCGCGTCTTCGGTCTACGCCATTCTCGTGGCGCGGGACACGCCTGAGCCTGTCGTGCAGGCACTCAACGGCGCGCTCAAGCAGCTCCATGACGGGTCGACACTGGCCGAGAAACTACGGCTGCAAGGGGTGGTGCCGGTCTACACCGACACCACGCAGGCCGATGCGGCGCTACGCGCCGAGGTCGAAAAATGGAATGGCGTGGTGGACGCCACGCACATCAAGCTGAATTGATTCGCCGCGAACGCGGCCGAGGAGACTGAAAGTGGCATCTGAAATCCGGGTGGAAAGCCGTGACGGGGGCCGCGTGGCCGTCGTCACCATTGATCGGCCGCACCGGCGCAATGCCTGCGACCTGGCGGCGTGGCGCGATATGCGCGACGCGTTCCGCGGCTTTGCCGAGGATCGCGCGCTACGGCTGGTGGTGTTGACCGGTGCGCAAGGCCACTTCTGCGCGGGTGACGACATCCTCGCGTTTCGCGAGGCGCTGTCGGACCCCGTTCGTGCAGACGCCTATCGCGCCGTAATCCAGGAATGCTTTGCGGCGGTGCAAGCCACGCCGGTGCCTGTGATCGCGGCCATGAGCGGCGTATGCGTGGGCGGCGGCGCGAGCCTGGCGTTGTGCTGCGACTTCCGCGTGAGCGACGACAGCGCCCGGGTCAGCGTGCCCGTGGCGCGACTCGGCCTGGTCTATCCCACCGTCCAGCTCCAGCGCCTGTCCCAACTCATCGGCGTCAGCCGGACTCGGCGATGGCTCTACACCGGCGAGTTTGTGAACGCCGCCGCGGCGCGTGAGGCCGGCTTCATCGACGCCATCGAAGAAGATGCCGTCGCGGGCGCGCTGGCGTTCGGGGCAGAAATGATGGACAACGCACCGCTTTCCATCGCGGGGAGCAAGCTCCAGCTCAACGCCATCTCGGCGGGCACGCTGACCGAGAACGCAGCGCGGATCCAGGCGATATCCGACCAGGCCAATCAGAGCGACGACTATCGCAATGCCGCTGCAGCGTTCGCCGAAAAAACAAAGCCGGTCTTCGTCGGACGATAAGCAGCTGACGGACCTCACCCAACCAGCGGGTTAACCCAACCGTATCGGTTGGGTGCCCGAATCTTTACGCCGGTTTCACCTCCGGGTGTACCTCCGGCTGGCGACGCTTCGCCAAATTTTCCCGTCAGTACTCCCCGCACGCTCACAACCGCGTTGATTGAGGGGTTTACCCCGATACTCGCCCCCGGCATAACCGCATATATTTGCATCCAATTTAAACCAGATTGGATACAATTTATATGGATCGTAGCCAAAGCGCAGTTCCCTCAAACGAGCCGGTGCTCAGCTACGCACCGGACTCGCCCGAGCGCGCAGCACTCCAGGCACAGCTGCAATTGCAAAATGCGGCGGACGTGGCCATCCCTCTTGTGATTGGCGGCCGCGCTGTACAGACAGACAAGACGGTCTCGATCGTCAGACCTCACGAGCACCGGCATGTTCTGGGGCGGTTAAGCCAGGCCGACGGCACGCACGTCCGTCAAGCCATAGAGGCGGCCCAGCTCGCAAGTCGGGAATGGGCGCACTGGTCGCTGGATGAGCGCGCCGCCGTATTTTTGAAGGCCGCTGATCTCCTTGCGGGTCCGTGGCGCCAGAGGCTCAATGCGTCAACCATGCTGGGTCAGAGCAAGACAGTGCAACAGGCCGAGATTGATTCGGCGTGCGAACTGATCGACTTCCTGCGCTGGAACGTGACGTTCGCTCATCAACTGGCCTCGCACCAGCCTGTTTCCGCGCCGGGGGTGCGCAACAGCACGGATTACCGGCCGCTGGAAGGCGTCGTGTACGCGGTCACCCCATTCAACTTCACGGCCATCGGCGGCAATCTGGCGACAGCGCCGGCGCTGATGGGTAATACGGTGGTCTGGAAGCCTGCGACAACTGCCAGTCTGTCGAACTACCTCTTCCTGCAATTGCTTGAGGAGGCGGGCTTGCCTCCTGGCGTCATCAACTTCGTGCCGGGCGAACCCGCTGTCGTCAGCGACGCCATGCTGAGCAGTGAGCATCTTGCCGGTGTGCACTTCACCGGATCGACGGCGGTATTCGACACCCTATGGCAGCAGATCGCTGCCCGCCTGCCCACGTATCGCGCCTATCCGCGTCTGGTCGGCGAGACGGGCGGCAAGGACTTCGTGCTGGCCCATGCATCCGCCGACGTGGACGCGCTGGCCGTCGCGCTGCTGCGCGGCGCGTTTGAATACCAGGGCCAAAAGTGCAGCGCCGCGTCGCGTGCCTACGTGCCACGGTCCTTGTGGCCCGCGTTGCGCACCCGCCTCGCTGACCTGATGGATACCGTCCGCATGGGCGATGTGCGCGACTTCGGCAATTTCATGTCCGCCGTTATCGATGCACGCGCCTACGCGCGAATCACGGGAGCCATCGAACGTGCCAGGGCCGATTCGGGCGTGCAGATCGTTGCCGGGGGAGAGGCCGACGACCGCGTGGGCTTCTTTATCCGGCCGACATTGATCGAAGTGCAGGACCCCGGCCACGCTTTGATGCACACCGAGTTATTTGGCCCCGTGCTTGCCGTTCATGTCTATGACGACGTGCGGTGGAACGACACCCTGGCCATCGTGGATAACACCAGCGCCTACGGACTGACAGGCGCCGTGTTCGCCCGAGACCGGGACGCAATCGCGCAGGCGCAGCGTTCCCTTCGGCAGGCCGCTGGCAATTTCTATATCAACGACAAGCCCACAGGAGCGGTGGTGGGGCAACAGCCGTTTGGCGGCGCACGGCGAAGTGGCACTAACGACAAGGCGGGCTCCGCCTGGAATCTGTTGCGCTGGACGTCGCCTCGCACGGTCAAGGAAACGCATGTCGCGCCTTTGAATTACGCCTATCCACACATGGCGGATGCCTGAGCGCTGCTGCGGTTGCGGGGCCCGGCCCGTGTCAAGGCCGGTATCAAACCATGAAGTCAAACAAGGGTGTAATTATGAAATTCTCGGTACGCATGGGGTTGGGAGCACTGTGCTTGAGCTGGGCCGCCGGCGCACTCGCGCAGGAGACCATTTCAATGGGCGCGGTGCTGTCCTTGACGGGAGCCAACGCAACGGTCGGTGAAGATGTGCGCCGCGCCGTGGCGCTGGCGGTGGATCAGGTCAACGCCGACGGCGGCGTGATGGGCAAAAAATTCAACGTGATCGTGGAAGACTCGGGCGGCAACCCGACGACGGCACTGAACGCGGCGCGCAAACTGGTAAGCGTCGACAAAGTACCCGTGGTGATCGGCGAGTACTCGTCGGGAATTTCGATTCCGTTGGGTCAGTTCCTTGTCAAAGAAGGCGTCACCCATATCAACATTGCGAGCACCAGTGTCAAGATCAAAGATCTCGGCGCGACCTCGTTCAATCTCATCGGTTTGGAAGACAAGGGCAATAGATTCTCCGCGAAGGACGTCTGGGATCAGGGATACCGCAAGGTAGCGATGATCGCGCCGAACAATGCGTACGGCCAGGGCGTGGCACACGGCTTTCGCGAAGAGTTCGAAAAGCTGGGCGGCCAGATCGCGACCGAGGTGTTGTATACCGCCGGCCAATCGACTTATCGCCGCGAATTGCAGCAAATGTCGCGCAGCAACCCCGACGCCTATATCTACACCGCCTACGGACAGGAGTCGGCGGTAATCAACCGCGAGGCATTCGAACTGGGACTGCGCAAGACGCCGTGGTACGGCATCTTGCTGAGCATGTGCCTTTCGGACACGCCGGCTCACATCGCGCAGGGGCAGATAGGCATGGAGGTCGGCTCGGTCCTCGGCCCGAAGGGGCGGGCCTACGCCGAAGCCTTCGCGGCCAAGTACAAGGAAGGGATGAAAACCTCGTACACCGGCTACGCGTATGACGCGGTACTGATGACCGCTGCCGCGATGAACCTTGCCAAATCTACCGCACCGGCGGATGTGCAAACAGCCCTCAAGACGCTGGGTCAGAAGGGGTATGAAGGCGTGACGGGATTCATCAAGTTTGATTCGGACCGCCAGCGCATTGATCCGCCCTACGCCAAGCTGAAGTCCGACCAAGGCAAGATCGTGGCGCGTTAAGCGGAAATGCTCCTCGCACCCGGCCCCGATCGCAAGACGTGGCCGGGCATTTTTCTCCGATTCGCCATAGGTGGCTCATGATTCAAATTTCGGTCGACACGCTGTTGCGTTTCTCCGACCTGGCATTAGTGGCGCTGGGGCTAAGCATGGTGTATGGGCTCGTCAAGTTTCCCAATATTGCGCACGTGCAGTACGCGATGGTTGGGGCTTACCTGACCTACGCTGCGCATGCCGCCGGCGCACCGCTTCCTTTCGCCCTGGCCATCGCAGCATTGGGCACGGGCGTTATGACACTGGCCTTTCATCTGTTCGTGTTTCGTCGCCTGCTGCGGGCAGGCCCTGCCATCACCATGATCGGATCGCTGGCGCTGTCCATGCTCGTGATCGCCGCGAGCCTCGGCCTGGCGGGTTCGTTCCCCATGATGTTCACGCTGCCGCCTACCGAGCCGCTCGTCCTTGGCGATGCGCGCATAACGTGGACACAGCTGATATCGGTCGGTGTGACACTGCTCATCCTGGCCGGGTTTGCCGCACTCCTCTTTTACACACGCGCCGGACGTGCCATGCGCGCGTTAGCCTGCAATCCAGCGCTGGCCGACGCCTCGGGCCTGAACGCCGCGCGCATCACCTTGCAGGTCAACTTCGCGAGCGGCATGTTGGCGGGCCTGGGCGGCGGCATGCTCGCGTTGTCCACCGGTGCGCACGTGAACCTGGGTACCGATCTGCTGTTGCCGGTGTTCGCCGCGGCAATCCTGGGCGGCCTCGGCAACCCGTTGGGCGCGGTGGCGGGCGCTTTCCTTATTGCGCTGAGCGAGACGCTGGTGACCAACCTCAACTTCGGATTCTTGGTTGGTCGCGCAGTGGCCTTCCTGCCGGTCGCGTATATCGGTGCGGCATCGTTCCTGATCCTGCTTCTGGCGCTGCTTTTCAAGCCCTATGGGCTCTTCGACCGGGAGGTTCGCCGTGTTTGATTTCCTGATTGCCTCGATCACATTCGCGGGCATCTACGCCCTGATGGCTCTCGGACTGAACGTGCAAGCCGGACTGGCGGGCCTGCTCAATTTCGGACACATCGCGTTTGCCGGTATCGGCGCGTATGCCACCGGTATCGCGATCGAGGCCGGAGCGGGTCCCCTGATAGGCGCCGCCTGCGGCGTCGTGGCCGCTGTCGCGCTGGGTTACTGCATCGCACGTCTGGGCCGTCAATTGGCCGCTGACTACTGGGGCATTGCCACGCTGGCGATCGCAGAGATCCTGCGCACAGTCGCCACCAACGAATTGTGGTTGACCAATGGCGCCCAGGGCATCAGCGGGATCGTGCCGTTACTGCCCTGGCTTTCCGGACGTGCCGGCGCTCTCGCCTTTGCCGGGCTGGTCATGGCGTTGGTCGCCTTGGGCGCCTGGATCTGCACACGCATCGCCTCGGGCCGTTACGGTCGTGCGCTGCGCGTCATGCGCGAAGAACCGAAATTGGCCGCTTGCATGGGCTACAACCTGATGGCCTTGAAGACCCGCGCCGTCATGAGCGGTGCAGCCATCACGGCTCTTGCCGGCTCGCTCTACGCCCACTACATGAGCTTTGTCGGCCCGGACTATCTGTCGGCAGCAGAAACCTTTCTGCTGTGGACGATGTTGATGATAGGTGGCATCGGCAACGTCGCCGGCGTCTTGCTGGGCGTGTTTCTTGTACAGGGCGCTTACGCGATGGTGCCCTTTGCCAAGGATGCGTTCGGCTTTGGCTCGGATGTCGCGGGCGCTCTGCGCCTAGGCATGATCGGGTTCATTCTGCTGGCTTGCCTGTTATGGCGCAGCGAGGGTCTGCTGCCCGAAAAAGTGAGGAAGATGCCATGACACAAAATCTTTTGCGAGTGGAGAAGCTGGCAAAAGCCTTTGGGGGCAACCAGGTTCTACTGTCCGTGGACTTTGAAGTCCGGGCAGGCGAGATCGTTGGACTGCTTGGCCCCAACGGATCGGGCAAGAGCACTCTGCTGAACACGATCACGGGATTCGAACGTGCAGACGCTGGCAGCATTTGGTATGGCGAGCGTACCCTTGAAAAGCTACCCGCTCACCGCATCATGGGCGAAGGGATCGCACGCACGTTCCAGTTGCCCTCCATGCCGGCAAAGATGTCCGTAATGGAAGTGGCCATGGCGGCCGCAACCAAGCACCACGGTGTCTGGGAGAATCTTCTGGGTCTGCGCGCCGCGCGGTCTGCAGAGGCCGATGCTCGGGAACGCGCGACAGCGTTGCTGCGCGACCTGTTGCTGGAACCGGTGCGCGATCTTCCCGCCGCGGCGCTGTCGGGCGGCCAGAAAAAGCTTTTGGGAATTGTGTGCGCGCTTATGGCGCAGCCCCGTTTGATGATGCTCGACGAGCCGACTGCTGGCGTTCACCCCAACTTGCGCGGTGACCTGGTCGGCGCGCTAAAGCGCTTGATTGCCGGCGGCATGACGATCGTGATCGTCGAACACGATATGCATTTCATCCGCGAAGTGTGCGATCGCTGCATCGTGCTGGATCGCGGGCATATCGTGGCCGACTGCCGCCCAGACGAACTTTCTTCGAATGAACGCGTGCTGGAGGCGTATCTGGGCAACGTGGCGCGGGAACGCGTGGGAACAGCAACTGGCGGCGCAACCGGCGCGGCCAGGATGGACGTGGCATGACAAACATGAAACCAACGATTGAAGTCAGGAATGTCGTGGCTGGATATACCCGCGACGTCGATATCCTCAAAGGGCTGAGCTTGCACGCGCAGCCCGCGGAAATCGTCACGCTGCTGGGCCCAAATGGATGTGGCAAATCCACGCTGCTCAAGACCATCGCCGGCTACCTGCGGCCGCGAGCGGGAGAAGTGATACTGGGCAGTCGTGACGTGTCGGGTGTGCCCGTACATGAGAAGGTCAAGCGACTCGGTGTGGGCTTCGTGCCCCAGACGGAGAACGTTTTCACTGCGCTCTCCGTTCGCGAGAATCTGTCGGTGGGAGGGCATGCCCTGTCGGCTGAGGCATGCCAATCCCGTATGGATACGCTGTGCGCGCTGTATCCGGTGCTACGGCGCAAACTTGACGCATCCGCAGCGTCGCTTTCCGGCGGTGAGCGCCAGATCCTGGCCCTTGCGCGAGCGTTGATGCCGACTCCGTCCTTGTTATTACTGGATGAGCCGTCCGCCGGCTTGTCTCCCAAGACGCTTGACGAGGTGTTCAGCGCGATTGAGCGAATCCGCGCAAGCGAACAGGTGACGATCTTGATGGTTGAGCAGAACGCGATGGAGGCGCTGCGCATCTCGGATCGGGCGTACGTCCTGTCGATGGGAACCGTTGCCCTTACCGGCGACGCCAAGCCGTTGATGAACGATCCCGAGGTGCGGGAGTTGTACCTGGGCGGACGCGCGGCCTGACTGATCTATGCCTACCGGCGCGAAACGGCGAAGCGGTCGGGGTGAACCCGCCGCGCGCGATCAGCGCGCGTTCTCGGCCATGCGTTGCATGGCGACCAGGTTCTTACGGGTCTCGAGGATGTGGGCTTCCAGCAGGCTTGCAGCAAGTTGGGCATTGTGCTGCCGACAGGCCTCGACAATCGCGTAGTGGTCTTGCTGCGGCTTTCGCTTGCCGGTGGCTTTGGACATCATCTCGTGGGTGTATCGGTCAGTGTTCAGACCATACTCCTCGATCAGGCGGCGCAGTCGCTGATTATTCGCGGGCAGGCACAAGGCCATATGAAAGCGCCGGTTCAGATCGGCCCATTCCTCCACCGAATCGGCAGCGTCATACGCCGCCAGGATCGACTCCATCTCCTCGAAATCGGCCTGCGCCATGTTGGGCACGGCGATCCGCACGGCATAGCATTCGAGAGCGATGCGAATGTCCAGTAGCTCGCAGATTTGCGCGATGTCCATTTTCATCACGACCGCTCCCCGGTTCAGGTGGTATGCCACCAAACCTTCTGTCTCCAGCTGGCGCAAAGCTTCGCGCACGGGGATGCGGCTCGCCTGGAAGCGCGCGGCGAGCAAATCCTGCTTGAGCGGCGTGCCCGCGGGCAAAGTACCTGTCAGTATTTCGTAGCGGATTTGGTCGCGAATGCGGTGTGGCAGCGATTGCTTCTTATCCGCGAGATTCTTTTTGGCGGGGGAATTCATTGCGGAAGGACATTTGATGCGCTAGAACCGCAAAGCCAGGCGGTCCGGCGATCTGGACTGGGCGGGTGCGCATGCCGGTAGCTGGGCGGCTAATAGTATCCGAAAGAGTTGCCTTTATCCACGGCGAGCCTTGCGTATATGGGATTCCCGGCGCAAAAGCCTGGCGATTACAAAGGTTGTGGCCCTTGGGGCACAAGAGTTCCAAACTCAATGGGATTCGACAGCCGGCAAAAAAATAGTGGCGCACCCCAAATATGTAACAGCGCCACGCCCCCCCTTGAACCTCAGAACATCATCCCTATAATTAGCACTCGACTCCGGTGAGTGCTAACACCTCCCGGGCAAACCGACCACCCCTCTCATTTAGTTAACAGGAGTTCCTCATGGCCTTGCGTCCCCTGGGCGATCGCGTGATCGTCAAACGCCTCGAAAACGAGCGCAAGACTGCCTCGGGCATCGTCATCCCCGACAGTGCCGCTGAAAAGCCCGACCAGGGTGAAGTCGTGGCCGTCGGCCCCGGCAAGAAGACCGAAGACGGCAAGATCCTGCCGGTCGACCTGAAGGCTGGTGACAAGGTTCTGTTCGGCAAGTACGCCGGCCAGTCCGTGAAGGTTGATGGCGAAGAACTGCTCGTCATCCGCGAGGACGAAATCCTCGCCGTGGTTCAGTAAATCTCCCGCCTCAAACGAATTTTCGAAGGAAGCTAAGAAATGGCTGCCAAGCAAGTATTGTTCGGTGATGACGCTCGCGTGCGCATCGTCCGTGGCGTGAACGTTCTCGCCAACGCTGTCAAGACCACCCTGGGCCCCAAGGGTCGCAACGTCGTGCTGGAGCGCTCGTTCGGCGCCCCGACCGTGACCAAGGACGGCGTGTCCGTCGCCAAGGAAATCGAACTGAAGGATAAGTTCGAAAACATCGGCGCCCAACTCGTCAAGGACGTCGCGTCCAAGACCTCCGACAACGCCGGTGACGGCACCACGACCGCCACCGTGCTGGCCCAGGCCATCGTTCAGGAAGGCCTGAAGTACGTCGCCGCCGGTTTCAACCCGATCGACCTGAAGCGCGGCATCGACAAGGCTGTCGCCGCCGCCGTCGCCGAACTGCAAAAGCAATCCAAGCCGGTCACGACCAGCAAGGAAATCGCCCAAGTCGGTTCCATCTCGGCCAACAGCGACACCTCCATCGGCCAGATCATCGCTGACGCGATGGACAAGGTCGGCAAGGAAGGCGTCATCACCGTCGAAGACGGCAAGTCGCTGGAAAACGAGCTGGACGTCGTCGAAGGCATGCAATTCGACCGCGGCTACCTGTCGCCCTACTTCATCAACAACCCGGACAAGCAAGTCGCCGTCCTGGAAGACCCGTATGTCCTGATCTTCGACAAGAAGATCAGCAACATCCGCGACCTGCTGCCCGTGCTGGAACAAGTCGCCAAGTCGAGCCGTCCCCTGCTGATCATCGCGGAAGACGTCGAAGGCGAAGCGCTGGCCACCCTGGTTGTGAACAACATCCGTGGCATCCTGAAGACCACCGCCGTCAAGGCGCCTGGCTTCGGCGACCGCCGCAAGGCCATGCTGGAAGACATCGCCATCCTGACGGGCGGCACGGTGATCTCCGAAGAAACCGGCATGTCGCTGGAAAAGGCCACGCTGGCTGAACTGGGCCAAGCCAAGCGCATCGAAGTGGGCAAGGAAAACACCACGGTCATCGACGGCGCTGGCGACAGCAAGTCCATCGAAGCCCGCGTCAAGCAAGTGCGCGTGCAGATCGAAGAAGCCACGTCCGACTACGACCGTGAAAAGCTGCAAGAACGCGTGGCCAAGCTGGCCGGCGGTGTTGCCGTGATTCGCGTTGGCGCTGCCACCGAAGTCGAAATGAAGGAAAAGAAGGCTCGCGTCGAAGACGCCCTGCACGCCACCCGCGCTGCAGTGGAAGAAGGCGTTGTGGCTGGTGGCGGCGTTGCGCTGCTGCGCGCCAAGCAAGCCATCGCTGACCTGAAGGGCGACACGCCTGACCAGAACGCCGGCATCAAGCTGATCCTGCGCGCTGTGGAAGAGCCCCTGCGCACCATCGTCACGAACGCCGGCGAAGAAGCCAGCGTCGTGGTCAGCAACGTGCTGGGCGGCAAGGGCAACTACGGCTACAACGCCGCGACCGGCGAGTACACCGACCTGGTCGAGCAAGGCGTGCTGGATCCCACCAAGGTGACCCGCACCGCCCTGCAAAACGCTGCCTCCGTCGCCAGCCTGCTGCTGACGGCCGAAGCCGCCGTTGTTGAACTGGCTGAAGACAAGCCCGCTGCTCCGGCCATGCCCGGCGGCATGGGCGGCATGGGCGGCATGGACTTCTAAGTCCCGCTGTTCCTGCAAGGCCTCCCCGGCTTCGGCCGGGGAATGCAGTATCCGAAAAACCCCCGGTCCTTCGCCCCGGGGGTTTTTCTTTTTTGCGCACCGAAATGGCGCCCGATACTTTGCGTGTTGTTTCAGTAGCGGCAAATATCCCGGCGTTTGAAAACGTTTGCCAACAATCTGACCGTATCTGGGGCTTGTACGCGTCCCTACAATGAAGGCTCGCCCTACCGAGACATTGCGCCATGCGACTGCCCAGAACCGTTCTGCAAGTACTGCGACCCTCACAGATCGGCGGTTTGCTGATGGACTCAGCCAAGCAATGGTCCAGCCATCGCGCGTCCAGCAAGGGCGCCGCGCTGGCGCTGTACATGGTGTTTTCGCTGGCCCCGATGCTGCTGCTGGTGATTGCGGTGGCGGGCGCTTTCTTTGGCGAAGAAGCCGTGCGTTCCGAACTGTTTGCGCAGTTGCGCGACCTGATCGGCGAGCGCGGCGCCGAGGTGATCCAGACGGTACTTGCCAGTGCGCACGAATCCGGCAGCGGCTGGATTGCGGCCATGGTGTCGATCGGCGTGCTGATCTTCAGCGCCACCACCGCCTTTGCGGAATTGCAGGCCAGCCTGGATGAGTTGTGGGAAGTGCAGGCCAACCAGAAGAGCGGCATTAAAGGGCTGGTGCGAAGCCGCCTGCTGTCGTTCGGTCTGGTTCTGGTGCTGGCGCTGTTCCTGCTGGTGTCGTTGACCGTGAACGCCGCGCTTGCTGCTGCGCGCGGCATCTATGGCTCGCTCTGGGCAAATTCGACCTTCTCGATCGTGGCGGAGTGGGCGTCAAACCTGTTTTCGTTTTCGGTCGTGGCGGCGCTGTTTGCCGTGATTTTCAAGCTGCTGCCCAGCGCCAGGATTTCGTGGCCGGACGTCATCCCGGGCGCCGTCGTGACGGCCGCCCTGTTCCTGCTGGGCAAGTGGGGTATCGGGCTGTACTTGAGCCGAGGCGCTGCGGTATCCGCATACGGCGCGGCGGGTTCGCTGATCGCGCTGCTGCTGTGGATCTGGTATTCCGCGCAGATCTTCTTCTTTGGCGCCGTGTTCACGCGCCAGTTTGCGTTGCGATTTGGGAAGGTGGAACGGCCGCGACAGGCAGCCGCGCAGATGCCGCCGCGCACGTCGTCGCCGACGCCTGCACAGGCAAGCGCACACCCGGTCCCTCCAGCGTCTTCGCACATGCCTCCGCAGACGCATACTCAAACGCCCGCGTCGACATATCCACAGGCGTCTTCGCAAATGCCTCCGCAGGCGCATCCTCAAGCGCCTGCGCCGACCTATCCACAAGCGCCCTCGCAAGCGTCTTCTCACACGCCCCCGCCTGCGCCAGTTCCCAAAAGCGAGAGCTGACTCGCCGCGATACCTGCGGCGTCCGCATCAAGGCGCGGGCGCGGTTTCCAAACCTGCCATCAGACGCAAACACTGCAGGAACACCGGCCGCAATTCCTCTGGGATTGGCGCCAGCACCTGCGCCTCCACCTCCGCGTCTCGGGGCAGGACACGCGCGAGCAGCGCCGCCCCTTCCGGCGTGATCTCCAGCGCATAAGCGCGTCCATCATCCGCCGATCGCGTCCGGCGCACGTACCCCTTCTTCGTCATCCGCGCGATCATTTCCGCAAAGGAATTCCGATCCAGCGCGATCAGCTCGGCGATGCGATTCTGCGTCGCGCCGGGATTCTGATAGACCGTGACCAGCAACGCCTTCTGGCGCGGGGTCAGGTCCTCTTCCGGAAACGCCTGCGTGAAAAGCGCCTCGGCCCGGAAATGCGCACGGCGCAGCAAGTGCGACGCCACATGCGTCAGGTCGAATTCCTTCAGGGTCCGGGCGGAAGCCGGTAGGGCGGATCGGGAAGCGGCGGTCATCTGGCATCCATGGAATGTGCCTGGCGATTGTAGGCGCAGCCGTCCTCGAAAATGCGCATTGACTTGGATTCGACCACTGCATAATATCCGCCAATATAGTACGTATACGTATTTTTCTGAACCGCCCTATCTGACTTCTTGGGAACACGCCGATGCCGACTCGCCAACTTCGCAACTACCTGGACGGCCGCTTCGAAAACGGCGCGTCCACCTTCGACAAACACAGTCCGGTAGACGGGCAACTGATCGCGCAGGTGCATGAAGCCAGCCGCGACCAGGTCGACCGCGCCGTCATCGCGGCGCGGCGCGCCTTGCCCGCCTGGGCGGCGCTCCCCGTGGCGGCGCGCACCGACTACCTGCTGGCGCTGGCAGACGGCATAGAGCGCCGGTTCGACGACTTCCTGCAAGCCGAGATCGGCGACACCGGCAAGCCCATCGGCTGGGCCGGCAAGATCGACATCCCGCGCGGCGCGGCCAATTTCCGCACCTTTGCGGAACTGGCCCGCACACTGGACATGGAAAGCTACATGACCGACACGCTCGACGGCCGCCAGGCGTTGAACTACGCCTACCGCAAGCCGCTCGGCGTGGTCGGCGTGATTTCGCCCTGGAACCTGCCCCTCTTGTTGCTGACCTGGAAAGTCGCGCCCGCGCTGGCGTTCGGCAACACCGTCATCATGAAGCCGTCCGAAGTCACGCCGTCCACCGCCACCCTGCTCGCCGAAGTCGCGCACGACGCCAGCCTGCCGCCCGGCGTCCTGAACCTAACGCATGGCTTTGGCCCGAACTCGGCCGGCGAGTTCATGACCACGCATCCCGACATCGACGGCATCACCTTCACCGGCGAATCCTCCACCGGCGCCGCCATCATGCGCGCCGTAGCGCCCGGCGTGAAACCCGTGTCGTTTGAGCTCGGTGGCAAGAACGCCGCACTGGTCTTCGCCGACGCCGACTTCGACGCGGCCGTCGACGGCGTCACGCGCTCGGTCTTTGCCAACTGCGGCCAGGTCTGCCTGTGCACCGAGCGTGTCTACGTCGAGCGCCCGATCTACGACCGCTTCGTCGCCGCGCTCGCGGACCGCGCGCGCGCCATGCGCATAGGCTGGCCGCTGGACCCAGACACCGAAATGGGACCGCTCGTCTCGCGCGAGCATCGCGAAAAAGTGCTGTCCTACTTCGCCCTCGCCCGTGAAGAAGGCGCAACTGTCGTCACCGGCGGCGGCGTGCCCGCCTTCGGCGACGCCCGCGATGAAGGCGCCTACGTACAACCCACCATCTGGACCGGCCTGTCCGAAGACGCCCGCTGCATCAAGGAAGAAGTCTTCGGCCCCGTCTGCCACATCGCCCCCTTCGACACCGAGGACGAAGCCATCCGCCTGGCCAACGACACCCGCTACGGCTTGGCCGCCGCCGTCTGGACCCAGAACCTCACGCGCGGCCACCGTGTCGCCCAGGCCATGCGGGTCGGCCTTGCGTGGGTCAATTGCTGGTTCCTCCGCGACTTGCGTACGCCATTCGGCGGCAGCGGCCTTTCCGGCATCGGCCGCGAGGGCGGACGCCACTCGCTGCACTTCTACACCGAACCCACCAACGTCTGCATCAAGCTCTGATAACGCGAGAACGCCCCTCAAACCTCTGCATCAAGCTCCGACAGCACTACCCCGCACCGGCAACGTCAGCATCAAACGCTGCCACCTCGACACAAAGGACCGCAAGATGAACCAGCCTATCCCCACCGCCACCGTCGTCCCCGGCAAGGCCACGCCCCGCGGCAAGTATCCCCACATCAAACGCGCCGGCGACTTCCTGTACGTCTCCGGCACCAGCTCGCGCCTGCCCGACAACCGCATCGCCGGCGCCGAGGTCGACGCCATGGGCACCACCACGCTAGACATCCGCGAGCAGACCCGCGCCGTCATCGAGAACATCCGCGACATCCTCGCCACCGCCGGCGCCACGCTTGCCGACGTCGTCGAGATCAGCACTTTCCTGGTCAACATGAACGACTTCGGTGGATACAATCAGACCTACGGCGAGTTCTTCGACGCCGACGGTCCGGCGCGCACCACGGTTGCGGTGCACCAGTTGCCGCACCCGCATTTGCTGATCGAAATAAAGGCCGTCGCCTACAAGCCCGCCGCCCGCTAGCCGATCCCCGGCGATCCGGACAACGCACCATGGGCGGCGGCATGTCGGACTCACCCAGGGAACAGGACCATCGTCCGCGGCCACGCGCCGGGGCGGCCGCACGGATGTCGAACTTCCGCATAACGCCCAACGCGCTGAGCCACAAGCTCAAGCTGCACCAGCTTCAGATCTTCGAACGCGTCCTGGCGCGCCGCTCCCTATCGCGCGCCGCCAGCGAACTGCACCTGACGCAACCCACCGTCACCAAGGCCATCCACGACCTCGAAGCGTTCTTCGGCTCGACCTTGTTCGAACGCTCCAACCGCGGCGTCACCCCCACCGAACTCGCCCTCGTGCTGGGCCGCCGCGTACACGCCATGATGGCCGAAGTGCGCTACATGGCCGACGACATCGACGCTGTTCTTGGCGGCGCCAGCGGCCACGTCGTCGTCGGCACTTTGATTGCCGCCTCCGCCAAGCTCCTACCCGAAGCCATCGCCCGCCTCATGACCGACCACCCCGGCATCCAGGTCACTGTCCGCGAAGGCCCCTCAGCGCAATTGCTGCCTGCGCTTGCAACCGGCGACGTAGATATCGTCGTCGGCCGCCTGCCCGGCGCGGATATGGCTTCGATCTCCGGGGTTGCTGTCGATCATCACAAGCTCTACCACGAAGACCTGTGCCTGGTCGTCGGTGCGCGTCATCCGATGGCTGGCGCCACGGATGTGGCCTTGGCGGATTTGATGGATCACATCTGGATCCTGCCCGCACCGACGTCGCCGCTGCGCGCGTCGATAGAGCGCACGTTCTTTGATGCGGGATTGCGTTTGCCTGCGCGGCATGTTGAGTCGCTGTCTCTCTTGACCAATATTGGCGTGCTGATGCATAGCGACGCGCTGGCGCTTATTCCTTATGACGCTGCGGCGCAGTTTCTTTCGATGGGCATCCTGGCCCGGCTGCCTACCAACGTGTTTGGCGCGTTTGGCGACGTCGGGTATTCGATCAGAGCCGATCGGCCGTTGACGCCGGCTTGTCAGCGGTTGGTGGATTATTTGAAGCAGATTACGGCCCAGCGGCTGACGACGACGGACGCACCCTTGGCGGGTGCTTGAAAACGACGCGGCATCATGCCTTGTGACGCCGGCGCTTCGTAGGCCGGTGTCAGACACCTGGGAAGCATCGGCTCTGTGCGGCAGGTCAATGCTGGGGTGTCAGACACCTACGTCAGCAGACGCCTACGAAAGCAGCCACCGAGATGAGCAGACACCTGAGTAATCGCAGCCACACGCGAAGCGTCATCACGACGACGCAAGACGCCGCGTAAGCCCCACCAGGCCGCCCGCGCGGCCGCTGTGGGGCGGGCACCGCAAGCCGCTTCAAACCCGCGCCGACGCGGACAAAAACCTCAAGAACCCAACCCGCCCCACCGACCGCCAAGCTGATTTCATCGCAGCCGGGTGCGGCGTCTCAAGAACAATCCGCAGGCACCAAGACCGTCCCATTCCTCTCAAGATCAATCCGCTCGCCAGTGAACCGCTTCGCGCTTCGAAGCCGGCCGTCTGCGCTACACGACCAAGGCCACCAGGGAAACCCCGCGATAGATAACCCGCATATCCACCCCCACAATTTCTATTGTGCAGCCCCCCGCTCCCCCGCCTAGACTCTCCCTCATCAAGCGACACCCACGGAGTTCCTCATGCCTGCCTACGGCCCGCCGTTGAATTTCCAGCGCTGGATCCAAGACCACGCGCATCTGCTCAAGCCCCCCGTCGGCAACCAGCAGATCTGGCAAGACAGCGACTTCATCGTCACCGTAGTCGGCGGCCCCAACCATCGAACCGACTACCACGACGACCCGCTGGAAGAATTCTTCTACCAGATACGCGGCAACGCCTGGCTATCCCTGTGGATCGACGGCAAGCCCGAACGCGTCGACTTGAAGGAAGGCGACATCTTCCTCTTGCCCCCGCACGTCCGCCACTCCCCCCAACGCCCCGAAACCGACAGCGCCTGTCTCGTCATCGAACGCCAGCGCCCAGAAGGCCTGCTCGACGGATTCGAGTGGTACTGCCCGCATTGCCGCCACCTCGTCCATCGCGTCGAAGTCCAGCTCAAGAGCATCGTCACCGACCTGCCCCCGCTCTTCCAGGCCTTCTACCAAAGCCAGGAAAAACGCACCTGCCCCGGCTGCGGCGAAATCCATCCCGGCAAAGGCCAAGCCCCGTCCGCGCAGCCCACCCCCGCTCAGGCATCCACCTAAGATGATCCAGAAAATCGACATGCATGCGCACTTCTTCCCGCCGATAACCCGGCAGGAAGCCGCTGCGCTTGACCCCGTCAACGCGCCCTGGCTGCGTCCCGACGGCAACGGCACGACCGGCCAGATCATGGCTGGCGACCGCCCATTCCGCCCCGTCGACGCCACCCTCTGGGATCCCGCGCTGCGCATTGAGCAGATGGACCGTCACGACGTCGATGTCCAGATCCTGTGCGCCACGCCCATCATGTTCGGCTACACCTACCCCGCGCAGGCTGCCGCCGATTGGGCCGCACGCATGAACGACCTGGCGCTCGAACACTGCGCCCACGCCCCCGCGCGCCTCAAATCCCTGGCCCAGGTTCCCCTGCAAGACCTCGACCTCGCCTGCCGCGAAGCGACTCGGTCACGCGCCGCCGGCCATCTAGGCGTCCAGATCGGCAACCACGTCGGCCCGCGCGACCTCGACGACGACACGCTTGTCCAGTTCCTCGTCCACTGCGCCAACGACGACATCCCCGTCCTCGTGCATCCGTGGGACATGATGACCGACGGCCGCATGAAGAAATGGATGCTGCCGTGGCTTGTCGCCATGCCCGCCGAAACCCAGCTCGGCATCCTGTCCCTGATCTTGTCCGGCGCTTTCGAACGCATTCCCCGCAGCCTCAAGCTGTGCTTCGCCCACGGCGGCGGCAGCTTTGCGTACCTGCTCGGAAGGGTCGACAACGCCTGGCGCCATCGCGACATCGTCCGCGAAGACTGCCCGCGTCCGCCATCGTCGTACACCGACCGCTTCTACACCGACAGCGCCGTCTTCGACCCGCGATCGCTACGCCTGCTCATCGACGTCATGGGCGAAGACCGCGTCCTGCTCGGCTCCGACTACCCCTATCCGCTGGGCGAACAGGAAGTCGGCAAGCTCGTCACCCACGCAGACCTGGTGCCCGGCGTGCAGCAGAAGATTCTGTTCCGCAACACGATGACCTTCTTTGGCTTGCAGGCGCAGCAATGAAATAGGGCTGCAATGATGCAGTAGCGCAGCAGTGAAACCACGCGCCAGCGAATCCACGCACCCGCGCGCCATCACATCCACGACCGTGACACACGGCATAGCAAGGGGAATCACATGAAACGCATCCATACGCTGGCCGCCGCCGCGGTGCTCGGGCTGTCGCTACACGCGGCCGCGCAGGCCGACGTCAAGATCGGCCTGCTGACCACGCTGACCGGTCCCGGCTCCGTGCTCGGCCAAGACCAGCTCGACGGCTTCATGCTCGCCGTCGACCAAGGCGGCGGCAAGCTCGGCGGCGTGGCCGTGCAGGTCATCAAGGAAGACGATCAGTTCAAGCCCGAGGTCGGCGTCCAGGCCGCCCGCAAGCTTGTGCAAAGCGACAAGGTGCCCATCATCACCGGCGTCGTCTACTCCAACGTCATGCTCGCCGTCGTGCGGCCTGTGACCAGCGCCGGCGTATTCCTCGTCGGCTCCAACGCCGGCCCCACCAATCTTGCCGGCAAGGACTGTTCGCCGTTCTTCTTCTCCACGTCCTGGAACAACACCCAGCGCCACGAAGGCAGCGGCGAAATGGCCAACCAGATGGGGTTCAAGAAGGTCTATCTGCTGGCCCCCAACTACCAGGCCGGCAAGGACGCCATGGCCGGCTTCAAGCGCTTCTACAAAGGCGACGTCGTCAACGAAGTGTTCACGCAGGTCAACCAGCCCGACTACTCCGTCGAACTGGCCGCGCTGGCCGACGCCAAGCCCGACGCCGCATACGTCTTCTTTCCTGGCGGCATGGGCGTGAACTTCATCAAGCAGTATCGCCAGGCCGGCCTCTTCGGCAAGATCCCGCTGTTGTCGGTCGACACCATCGACGGCGCCACGTTGCCCGCGCTGCAGAAGGACGCGCTGGGCGCCGTCACCAACGTGCCGTACTCCCCCGACCTGGACAACGCCGCCAACAAGGCCTTTGCCGCAGCCTTCCGTCAGAAATATGGACGCGAGCCGTCCAGCTACGCCGCGCAATCCTATGACGCCGCCCAGTTGATCGGCTCGGCGCTCAAGAAGACCGGCGGCAAGACCGACGACAAGGACGCGTTGCGCAAGGCGCTGGAAGCCGCCGACTTCCAATCCGTGCGCGGCGAATTCCGCTATCAGCCCAACCACTTCCCCGTGGCCGGGTTCTTCCGTGCTGACGTGGCCGAGAACGCCGACGGCAAGGTCGCGTTCGTCAACAAGGGCCCCATCTTCCCCGACCTGTCCAAGGTCTCTGATCAGTACGCCGCCCAGTGCGTCATGAAGTGAAGCGGGCGGCCCCGAGGGCCGTCAGCAAGGGGGTGTAGCCATGTCCACGACGCTGCTGCTGGTGCAGGCCTTGAACGGCCTGCAACTCGGCATCCTGCTGTTCCTGCTGGCCGCCGGCTTGACGCTGGTGTTCGGCATCATGAATTTCATCAACCTGGCGCACGGGTCGCTGTACATGATGGGCGCGTTCATCGCGGCCACCGTGTTCCGGCATACCGGCTCGTTCCTGCTGGCCGCCGCCGCGGTCGTCGCGGGCATGGCGCTGCTTGGGCTGCTGCTGGACCGGATCGCGCTGGCGCGGCTGTATCCGCGCGATCACCTGGACCAGGTGCTGGCCACGTTCGGCTTCATCCTGTTCTTCAATGAACTGACCCGCATCCTGTGGGGACCCGCGCCGATCAGCATGGGGCTGCCGTCCTGGCTGTCCGGCACCATCGACATCCTGGGCGTCACGTATCCCCTGTACCGGTTTCTCATCATCGTGGTCGGACTGCTGGTTGCAGCGGGGTGCTACCTGCTGATCCATCGCACGCGGCTCGGCATGCTGATCCGCGCCGGGTCCACCGACCGCATGATGGTCGGCGCGCTAGGGGTGAACATTGCGCGCCTGAACACGCTGCTGTTTGTGCTGGGCGCGGTGCTGGCGGGCCTGGCCGGGCTGATGGCCGGTCCCATTCTGTCGGCGCAGACGGGCATGGGCGAACCCATTCTGATCCTGACGCTGGTCGTCATCGTGATCGGCGGCATCGGCTCCGTGCGCGGCGCGTTCCTGGCCGCGCTGATGGTCGGGCTGATCGACACGCTGGGCCGCGCGCTGCTGCCGACCCTGCTGCGCGCCGCCCTGCCCCCCGCTGCAGCAAATGCCGCAGGCCCGGCCATCGCGTCGATGCTGATCTACATCGTCATGGCGCTGGTGCTGGCGATGCGGCCGCAAGGCCTGTTTCCCGTCAGGCACGGATAAGGACGGCGACGCCATGTTCACGTTATCTCCCCGCACGCTGGCCGCCGCCGCGCTGCTGCTGTTGTTCGCCCTGGTGCCCGTGTACGCGCAGTGGCAGGGCGAACCGTTTCTGCTGGCGCTGTTTGGCCGCGTGCTGGTCTACGGCATTGCGGCGCTGGCGCTCAATCTGCTGCTGGGCTACGGCGGCATGGTGAGCTTCGGCCATGCGCTGTATCTGGGTCTGGGCGCCTATTCCGTCGGCGTACTGTCGCACTACGGCATCGAAAGCGGCTGGTGGCATCTTGCTGGCGCCATCGGCGCGTGTGCGGTTGTCGGGATCGTCAGCGGGTATGTGGTCATGCGCACCAACGGCATCGCGTTCATCATGATTACGCTCGCCTTCGCCCAGATGTTCTATTTTCTGGCGACAGGGCTGGAAGGCTTTGGCGGCGACGACGGCATGTCGCTCTTTGCCGGCAGCGACTTTGGCCTCTTCCGGCTGGACACGCCGCTCGCGCTGTATTGCACGGTCTTCGGCGTGCTGTTGCTGGTGCTGTGGCTGATGCACCGGTTGATCCACGCGCCCTTCGGCATGGCCCTGCGCGGCTGCCAGGCCAACGAGCGCCGCATGCGCGCGCTGGGCTTTCCCACGCTGCGGTACCGGCTTGCCGCCTATGTGATCTCCGCCGTCATCTGCGGCGTCGCGGGCGTGTTGTTGGCGAACCTGACCATGTACGTTTCGCCGTCTTACCTGGCGTGGACGACCTCCGGCGAACTGATCGTGATGGTGGCGCTAGGCGGCATCGGCACGCTGTTCGGCCCGGTGGCGGGCGCGCTGGCGTTCCTGCTGCTGGAGGAAGGATTGAAGCTCATCACCGAGCACTGGATGCTGGTCATGGGCCTCTTGATCGTCGGCGTGGTGCTTGCCTCGCGGCGCGGTGTCTATGGCAGCCTGTCGGCCGCGCCGTGGCGTCTGCCCAGCAAGGCGGCTCGCCATCCCACCGGAGAGCCGCAATGAGCGCCTTGCGCATCGAGAACCTGGAAAAGCGCTACGGCGGGCTGACGGTCACCGACAAGCTGTCGCTGGACGTGGCCAGCGGCGAACTGCACGCCGTGATCGGCCCCAACGGCGCCGGCAAGACCACGCTGATCGGGCAGCTGAGCGGCGAGCTTCGGCCCGACGCCGGACGCGTGCTGCTCGACGGCAGGGATGTCACGCGCATGCCGGTGGAAAAACGCGTGCGACACGGCCTGGCGCGCTCGTATCAGATCACCTCGGTCTTCAAACCGTTCACCGCGCTGGAGAATGTGGCGATGGCGGTGCAGGCGCGGCGCGGCCATAGCTTCCGGTTCTGGCGGCCCGTGCTGTCAACACCAGCATTGACCGAACCCGCCCGCGAGGCGCTGGCCCTGGCCGGCCTGTCGGCGCGCGAAGGCACGCCGGCCAGCGAACTGGCGCACGGCGAATTGCGACAGCTTGAACTGGCCATGGTGCTGGCGTGCCAGCCGTCGCTACTGCTGCTGGACGAGCCCATGGCGGGCATGAGCCAGCACGAATCCGAGGCCATGACGCGACTGCTGCTGTCGCTGCGCGGCCGCTACACGATCCTCCTGGTGGAACACGACATGCAGGCCGTCTTCGCCCTGTCCGACCGCATCACCGTGCTGGTGTACGGCCGCGCGCTCGCGTGCGGCACCGCCGACCAGATCCGCGACGATCCGCAGGTTCGCGAATGCTATCTGGGCAGCGAACGCGGCCGCCCCCGGGAGGCGCGCGCATGACTGCCCTGCTCTCGCTGCGCGGCGTCACCGCGCATTACGGCGCCAGCCAGGCGCTCTTCGGCATTGACCTGGACATCGCGCCGGGAGAATTTGTGACCCTGCTGGGACGCAACGGGATGGGCAAGTCCACCACCGTCAAGGCGGTGATGGGCCTGAATTCCGCCTCGCGCGGCGCCATCACTTTCGATGGCGTGGACATCGGGCGGCTGCCTTCCTACAAGGTGGCGCAGCGCGGCATCGGGCTGGTGCCCGAAGGCCGCCATGTCTTTCCCAATCTGTCGGTGCGAGAGAACCTGGTGGCCACCGCGCACAACCGGCAAGGCGCGGCGCAGCCCTGGACGCTGGAACGGGTGTACGCGCTGTTCCCGCGCCTGTCTGAACGCGCCAAACACCTGGGCAGCCACCTGTCGGGCGGCGAACAGCAGATGCTGGCCATCGGCCGCGCATTGCTGACCAATCCCCGGCTGCTGATTCTGGATGAAGCGACCGAAGGGCTCGCGCCCGTGGTGCGCGAAGAAATCTGGGCCGCGCTGGACACGCTGAAGCAGACCGGTCTGGCCGTGCTGTGCATCGACAAGAACCTGGAGCCGCTGCTGGCCACCGCCGACCGCCACGCCATCGTGGAAAAGGGGCGCGTTGCGTGGACGGGTACGTCGCAGGAATTCCTGGACGACGAAGCGCGGCTGCTGCAGTACCTGGGGGTGTAGGAACAGGACCGCGCGTTACGCCACTACGCCTGGCGCGTCGCCGGCAGCGCGACGCCCAGCCGGCTGCTCCAGGCCTGCATCTCGTCCCACAGCGCGGGCGGCACGGGCAGACCTAGCTGTTGCCGTTCCCGCTCGTGGTCGGCCTCCGGATCACCGGGCATGCGGGGCGCGCCCGGCGCCTGCGACAGCTCGACGGCCATCCCCGCCACCACCGCAGCCAGCGCCGCGCCCCCGGCAAAGCGCGCCGGATCAATGACGATGAAGAACGCGCCCAGTTCGCGCGGCTGGTCCAGCGCCTCGTACATCGACGAGATGTGCGGGCCGAACGGATTGCCGTTGAGCGGTCCGCACAGCAGCTCGACCATCATCGCAAGGCCATAGCCCTTGTAGCCGTATTCCTCGCCGCCCAGGGGTCGCAGGGCGCGTGCGGCCTGCGCGTCGGTGCAGTCCGCGCCGTTCTCGTCCAGCGCCACACCCGCCGGCAACGCGACACCGTCGCGCCGGGCATTCATGACGCGGTTCCACGGAATGGCGGTCGTGGCCATGTCCAGGCATAGCGGCGCGCCGTCCGCACGCGGAAAGGCCAGCGAGATGGGATTGGTGCCGAAGAAGGCTGCACGCCCGCCATAGGGCGCGGCGATCGAATCCGAGTGAGTGAAAGCAATGCCGATCAAGCCCTGCCGGGCCGCCGCACGGCTGTACAGCCCGATCGCCCCGCAGTGCGAGGAATCGCTGACGCCGACCGCCGCCACGCCGGTCTCACGGGCCATCTCGATGGCCAACGCATTGGCCCGATGCGCCACCACGATGCCCTGCCCCCGGCCGCCATGCACCTGCGCCGTGCCCGGCCCGGTGCGTTCGATGCGCACGTCGGGCCGCGCCAGGATCGAGCCGTGCGCCACGCGATTCAGGTAATGCGGCAGCCGCGCGATGCCGTGCGAATCGATGCCCCACAGACTGGTCTGCGCCAGACTGTGCGCCAGGCACCGCGCGTCGTCGGCGGAAAAGTCCTGCGCCAGCAGGCACGCCTCGGCCCAGCGTTCCCAATCATCGGCGGTCACGCGGCTGCCGGCGTCCATGCGGGTCTCCTAGGTGGCTGCCTTCACGGCGTGGAGGACGCCGTGTTCGCGCAGCGCTTCAAGATGCTTGGTCAGGCATTCAACGAACACGGCCGAATCGCCCAGGTCGCCGAACACGGGTTTGAAGCGCGCCAGCACCGTCGCGCGCCGCTGCGCCGCCTGCGACGGCTTGGCGGCATGCGCGGCCACCTCGGCGCGCGACAGCAGGCGGTCCAGTCGTGCCGCGATCGGATCCTGAATGGCGTAAACGCCGCCCTGCTCGTCTTCGCCGCGCAGGTAGTTCAGCCACGCGGCCACCGCCAGGCACAGGCGATCAATGCCGTGGCCGGCGCGCAGGCGGTCGCGGATCGTGTCCAGCAGGCGTTGGGGCAGCTTTTGCGATCCGTCCATGACGATCTGCGCCAGCGGATGCGGCAGCGCCGGATTGGAAATCCGGTTCAGGAAGCGCAGACGGTACTCGACCAGCCCCGCATCGGGAATGCCGCGCAGGGTGGGCGCGATCTCCTCGCGCATCATGGCCTCGATGAACGCGCGCAGCGCCGGGGTGTTGGCGGCGTCGGCCATGGTGTGCAGGCCCAACGTCGCGCCCAGGTAGGCCAGCGCCGAATGCGGCCCGCTGACCATGCGCAGCTTCAGCCGTTCATAGGGTGCCGCGTTGCTCACGAAGGTCGCGCCGCCCTGCGCGTCCCAGGCCGGGCGGCCCGCGGCGAACTTGTCTTCGATGACCCAGTTCAGGTAGGGCTCACCCAGCACGGGCCAGGCGTCCTCGACGCCCAGGCGGCCGGCGATCCGCTGGCGGTCCTGGTCTTCGGTGGCCGGCACGATGCGGTCGACCATGGAATTCGGGAACGTGCAATTGCGGTCGATCCAGTCGGCCAGCGTCACGTCCACCCGCAGCGCAAACGCCAGCACCAGGCTGCGCAGCGTATCGCCGTTGCCGCGCAAGTTGTCGCATGACATCAGCGTGATCGGCGGCAGGCCGCGCTCGCGGCGCAAGGCCAGACCGTGCACCAGAATGCCGATGGTGCTGCGGGGCCGGATGGGGTCTTCCAGGTCGTGCAGGATGTCGGGATCGTCCCAGCGCAGGTGGCCGGTGGCGGGTTCGTGGCTGTAGCCCTTTTCCGTCACGGTCAGGCTGACGATGCGAGTCTGCGGGTACGCGATGCGTTCGAGGACCGCGTTGGGGTCTTCGTCGGCCACCATCACGCGCAGCACGGAACCGACGATGCGCAGGTGTTCGCGGTCCTGCCCGTCCGGGCCGGCGTCGCGCACGGCAAGGGTATACAGGCCGTCCTGCGGCGTCAGCGCATCGCGCGTGGCGGGATGGCGCAGGGACACGCCCAGGATGCCCCAGCTCAGGTCGCCGCTGGCCTGCATGGCCTGGTCCGTGACCACCGCCTGATGCGCCCGGTGAAAAGCGCCCAATCCCAGATGGACGATGCCCGGCGTCAGCCGGCTGCGGTCGTAGCTGGGCTTTTCCACGTCGGCGGGCAGACGCGGCAATGACTCGGAATTCAGACGTTCAAGCATGGGTGCGCAATGTCTAAAAGGGGCGACGCCAGGGTATAGCACGCCCCGAGCCGTCTTCGCTACATCACCGCGCCAAGTTGCCATGGAACGAATTCGTTTTGCCCGTAGCCATGCGTCTCGCTGCGGGTGCGACGGCCCGACGCCGTCTGCAGCATGAGCTGAAAAATTCGCTCGCCCATCTGCGCCACGCTCTGCGCGCCGTCGACCACTTCGCCGCAATTGATGTCGATGTCGTCGGCCTGGCGCTGCCACAGCGCCGTGTTGGTGGACAACTTGAGCGAGGGTGCGGGCGCGCAGCCATAGGCGGACCCGCGGCCGGTCGTAAAGCAGATCAGGTTGGCGCCACCGGCCACCTGGCCGGTGGCCGAGACCGGGTCGTAGCCCGGGGTGTCCATGAAGACCAGCCCGCGGGTGTGCACGGGCTCGGCGTATTCATAGACATCAGTGAGGTTGGTTGTGCCGCTCTTGGCGATGGCGCCAAGCGATTTTTCCAGGATGGTGGTCAGGCCGCCCGCCTTGTTGCCGGCCGAGGGGTTGTTGTCCATCTCGGCGTCATTGCGGGCGCAGTAGTCTTCCCACCAGCGCACGCGCGCCAGCAGCTTGTCCGCCACGGCGGGCGTCTGCGCCCGGCGCGTCAACAGGTGTTCGCCACCGTAGATCTCAGGCGTCTCGGACAGGATCGCCGTGCCGCCATGGCGCACCAGCAGGTCCACCGCCGCGCCCAGCGCCGGGTTGGCGCTGATGCCGGAATAGCCGTCCGACCCGCCGCATTGCAGCCCCACGGTCAGGTGGCTGGCGGGCACGGCCTGGCGCTCGACGCGATTGGCCTGCTCCAGCATGCGTTCAACCAGTTCGATCCCGCGCGCCACCGTCTTGCGCGTGCCGCCCGTGTCCTGGATGTTGAACGTGTGGAGCATGCCGCTTTCGCGCAGATGCTCCTGCTCCATCAGCCCGCCGATCTGGTTGGTCTCGCAGCCCAGCCCCACGACCATCAGCCCGCCAAAGTTGGCATGCCGCGCGTAGCCGCCCAGCGTGCGCCGCAGCACGCGCAGCGGTTCGCCGTCGCTGCCGGTGGCACAGCCCGCGCCGTGCGTCAGCGCCACGACGCCGTCCACGTTCGGACAGGCGGCCAACGCCTCGGGCCGGATGTCGCGGCGGAAGTGGTCGGCGATGGCGCGGGCCACCGTGGCCGAACAGTTCACGCTGGTCAGGATGCCGATGTAGTTGCGGGTGGCGATGCGGCCGTCGGCGCGCACGATGCCGTCAAACATGGCCGGCGCGTCCACAAAGTCCGTCGGATGCGCATCCTGCCCGACCGCGTAATCACGCTCGAAGTCCGAGAACTCCAGGTTCTGCGTGTGGACGTGCTGACCGGGCGCGATGTCCTGCCGCGCCACGCCGATGATCTGGTTGTAGCGGCGCACCGGCTCGCCGGCCGCGATGGCGCGCACCGCCACCTTGTGGCCGGGCGGCACCAGCCCCACGACCGTCACGCCCTCGCCTTCCAGCCGCGTGCCGCTGACTAGCTGGCGCCGGGCGATCACCACGTTGTCCGCCGGGTGGATGCGTATGACTGCGGTATCGGTCTGCGACATGAGGACTCCGGAAGGCAAGAGGGCGAAGCGGATCAGCCGTCGATCAGCGCGGGATCCCAGGCGTGGACGCGCTGGCGCTGTTCACCCAGGCCGGCGATGCCCAGTTTCATCTCGTCGCCCGCCTTCAGGTAGACGGGCGCGGGCTTCTGGCCCATGCCCACGCCGGGCGGCGTGCCGGTGCTGATGAGGTCTCCGGGATACAGCGTCATGAAGCGGCTGACGTACGACACCAGCTGCGCGACGCCGAACACCATGGTGCGGGTACTGCCGTTCTGGTAGCGCTTGCCGTTGACCTCCAGCCACATCTCCAGGTCCTGCGGATTCGGGATTTCATCGGCCGTCGCCAGCCAGGGGCCGATGGGGCCGAACGTGTCGCAGCCCTTGCCCTTGTCCCAGGTGCCGCCGCGTTCGATCTGGTATTCGCGCTCGGACACGTCGTTGACCACGCAGTAGCCGGCCACGTGCTTCATGGCGTCGGCCTCGCTGACATAGCGGGCCTTCTCGCCGATCACCACACCCAGCTCGACCTCCCAGTCCGACTTGACCGAATCCTGCGGCAGCACGACCGCATCGTTGCAGCCCACCACGGCCGATGTCGTCTTCATGAAGATGACGGGTTCGGCCGGCACCGGCAGTCCGGACTCGGCGGCGTGGTCCGCGTAGTTCAGGCCGATGCAGATGAACTTGCCCATGCCGCTCCACGGCGGTGCCACGCGGCCCGGTTGCGACACCAGGGGCAGCGATGCCGGATCCAGCGCGCGCAGTTCCGCCAGCTTGGCGGGCACGAGCGTCTGGGCGGTGATGTCGGCAATGACGGACGACAGGTCGCGGACCTGGCCCTGGGCGTCGATCAGCGCGGGCTTTTCTGCGCCCTTGGCGCCATATCGCATCAGTTTCATAGCGGTTTCCTTGTTGCTGGAAAAAGAGAAGTCAGTTGGACCAGCCGCCGTCAATCACTTGCGCGGTGCCGGTAGTGAAGGCGGATTCGTCGCTGGCAAGATACACCGCCAGCGCGGCGATCTCTTCGGCGCGTCCGATGCGGCCCATCGGCTGGCGCGCGGTGAAGGCGGCCTCGACCGCCGCGACAGGCTGGCCGCTGGCCAGCGCCTGCGCGTCGATGCGCTGGCGCAAGGACGGCGACTCGACGGTGCCCGGGCAGATCGCGTTGCAGCGGATGCCCTGGCCCACGTAGTCGGCGGCGACCGCCTTGGTCAGGCCGATGACGGCTGCCTTGGTGGCGCCGTAGGCGCAGCGGTTGGGCGCGCCCTTGATGCTGCCGGCCACCGACGCCATGTTGACGATGGACCCCGAGCCACGCGCCAACATCGCCGGCAGGCAGGCGCGGATCAGCAGATACATCGAGCGCACGTTCAGGTTGAACGAAAAATCCCAGGCGTCTTCGTCGCAGTCCAGAATGGTGCCGGCGTGCACGAAGCCAGCGCCGTTGAACAGCACATCGACCGCCCCCGCGTCCTGCGCCAGCGCGCGCACCGCGCGGGCGTCGGTCACGTCCAGCACCTGCGTGCGGCAGCCGGAAAGGGTTTCCAGCGCGGCCCCGTTCAGGTCCACGGCCAGCACGTCGGCGCCCTCATTCGCGTAGGCCATTGCCACGGCGCGCCCAATACCCTGCCCGGCGGCGGTGACGATGGCGGTCTTGCCTTGCAGTCTTCCTGACATGTTCGCGGTTCCTTATTTGCCGGCCATGCCCATCGCGGTGGGCAGCCACAGGGTGATCTGGGGGACGTAGGTGATGGCGATCAGGGCCACGAACAGCGGCACCAGCCACGGCAGGATGGCCATCGTGGTGCGCTCGACCGACAGCTTGGCCACCCGCGCCAGCACGAACAGCACCATGCCCATGGGCGGATGCAGCAGGCCGATCATCAGGTTCAGCGTCATGATCAGCCCGAAGTGGATCGGATCGATGCCCAGTTTCAGCACGATGGGCAGCAGGATCGGCACGAGGATGGTGATGGCCGCAATGGTGTCGATGAAGCACCCGACGATCAGGATCAGAATGTTCGCCATCAGCAGGAACACCCACTTGTTCTGCGTCACGCTCAGGATCGCGTCCGTCAACGCCTGCGCGGCCTGCGTCGTGGTCAGCAGCCACGCAAACACCGACGCGGCCGTCACGATGAACAGGACGGACGCGGTGGTCTCGATGGTGTCGAACGAGGCCTTGGCCAGCGTCTTGAACGTCATGGAGCGATAGCGCACCAGCCCCAGGAACAGCGCCCAGATCACGGCGGCCACCGCGGCTTCCGTGGGCGTGAACCAGCCCAGCGTCATGCCGCCGATCAGGATCACCGGCGCCATCAGTGCCATGACCGCCGAGAAGTTGAACTTCCAGTCCAGCAGCAGCAGGGCTGCGAACGAGATGCCGGTGGCGATGTTGGGCGACACACCCGCCAGCGTCATCAGCCAGATCGACAGCGGAAACGCCAGCACGATCAGCA
Source organism: Achromobacter sp. ACRQX (assembly GCF_022346505.1). Lineage (NCBI taxonomy): Bacteria > Pseudomonadati > Pseudomonadota > Betaproteobacteria > Burkholderiales > Alcaligenaceae > Achromobacter > Achromobacter sp. ACRQX. The sequence continues at coordinate 311,518 of NZ_JAKRML010000001.1, read as the reverse complement.
CTTCCAGCCCCGCGCCGCCCAGCCGCTTCCAGTTGAACGCCACGTCGCCGCCCCAGTTGTTGCGGCGCGCGTAGTAGGCGACGGTGAGCATCATCAGGATGGTCAGCACCAGGCCGGGGATCAGGCCTGCCAGGAACAGCGACCCGATCGACACGTTGGCCATCATGCCGTAGATGACGAACGGCAGCGACGGCGGAATGATGGGACCCAGCGTGGCCGACGCGGCCGTCACCCCGACCGCGAACTCGGTCTGGTAGCCGTGGTCCTTCATGGCCTTGATCTCGATGGTGCCCAGGCCCGCAGCGTCGGCGATGGCGGTGCCCGACATGCCCGCAAACACCACCGAGCCGATGATGTTCACCTGCCCCAGCCCGCCACGCATCCAGCCGACCAGCGCCACCGCGAAGTTGTAGATGCGGCCCGTGATGCCGGCGATGTTCATCAGGTTGCCGGCCAGGATGAAGAACGGCACGGCCAGCAGCGGAAACGACTCGACGCCCGCGATCATGCGTTGGGCAATGACGACGTCCGGCACGCTGCCGGAGATCAGGATGAACAGCAGGGACGCGCCTGCCATGGACACCGCCACCGGCAGTCCCATGATCATCAACAGCAGAAAGCTTCCTATCAGGGTGCCCATGTGTCGCTCCTGGCAAGGCACTGCGGATTGGGGGAGGTTCTGTCCAGCGATTCAGTGCAGCAATTCAATCCAGCGACTCATAGGCCGCGGGATTCTCCAGGATCGAATAGCCCTGCCGCCAGTTCTGCCAAGACACCTGCAACGATCGCAGGAACATCATGGCGAACCCGGCCAGCGCCACCCAGTACACGAAGGCCTTGTTCCAGAACAGCGTGGTCATGGGCTCGTCGCCCACCAGCACGATGTAGCGGTACGTCAGCCACACGGCGTAGCCGAAAAAGGCCGTGCGCAGGATGTCGATCAGCGTGGACAGCACGCGGCCGGCGGGCTTGGGCAGGTAACGGTAAAGAAAGTCCACCTGGATGTGGCGGCACGCGCGCACGCACATCGCCGATCCCAGAAACACCACGCCGATCAGGCAGTACACCGCCAGCTCCTCGGTCCAGGCGTACGAATCGTTCAGCACGTAGCGCGAGAAGAACTGCAGGAAGACCAAAAGCGCCATCGCCCAGAACATCGCCAGACAGATCCAGTCTTCCGGCTGGTAGCCGGCCAGGCTGACGTCGTGATGATCGGCTTCCTCGAAACTCTGGACGATCTCGTCCACCGAGGAGACGTGATGCGGGCCGGGCGGCTGTTCCGGAGGATGGCTGACGGCCGCCATCGGCGCGGCCTTCGCGTTGGAGTGCATGGAATTCCCCTCGTGCGGGATCGGTCAAGCTATCGCGTCAGGCGATTGCCGGAAGCGATGCATTCAGGCGCAGCATTCAGGCGCAGCGGGCCGCGGCAACGGCCCGCCCGCCTTGGTTCACTTCACCGCCTGGATTTTTTCCCAGTCCGACTTCTCGTAGCCGTACTGCTTGAACGGCACCTTCTCCAGCACGGTATTGCGGAAGTCGTCGATATTGACCTCGGCCACCGTCAGGCCACGCTGCTTGAACACGTCGACCATCTTTTTCTCGGACGCCGCCACCTCGGCCGACGCCTTTTCCGCGGCCTGCTGCGCGACTTCCGCAAAGATCTTCTTGTCCTCGTCCGACAGGCTCTTCCAGAGCTTGCCGGAGATCACCGTGTTCAGGTGATCGACGATGTGGCCCGTGAGGATGATGTTCTTCTGCACCTCGTAGAACTTCTTGGCCTCGATCGTGGTCAGGGGATTTTCCTGCGCCTCGACCGTGCCGTTCTGCAGGGCCAGGTAAACCTCGGCAAACGCAATGGGCGCGGTGTTGGCGCCACAGGCACGCGGCATGGCCAGGTACGCGGCCACGTCCGGCACGCGGATCTTCAGGCCCTTCATCTCGCTGCACTTGGTGAACGGCTTGTTGGACGTCGTCTGGCGCGTGCCGTAATACGTGGTCGCGACGATGTGGTTGCCGCTCTTTTCGTCGTAGCCGCGCGTGAGCTCCTTGTAGATGTCGCTCTTGGTGTAGGCGATCAGGTGCTCGGGGCTGCGGAACGTGTAGGGGTAGTAGGTGACGCCGATACGCGGAAAACTCTTGGCCGCGAAGCTGGACCCGGAAATGATCATATCCACCGTCCCGAGCGTCAGGCCCTGGTTGATGTCGTTTTCCTTGCCCAGTTGCGAGGCCGGATAGACATCGATGTGATAGCGGCCGTTGGTGCGCTTCTCGATTTCCTGGGCGGCCCACACCGACGAGGTATGGAACGGTTCGGAAGTCTCGTACACGTGCGCCCACTTCAGTTTCGTCTGCGCCAGTGCAGAGCCGCTGACGGCTAGCGCGACGGCGGCAAACAGCACTTTGATAGCGTTGCTCGGCTTCATGTTGTCTCCTCTCTTTGAGGTGGCGGGCTCGGCGGCCACGCGTCATGTTTTACATATGGAGTTCACCTACTGGAGCTGCACCTTCGTACTGCGACTGCGATCTGCCATCGGCGCCCATAAAGGGCGCCGGCAGCCATTGCTATTCAGCGCGCAACGCTTCGGCCGCGCCGGGCCAGCTGGCCATCAGGCGGTCGTACGAGCAGGAAAGATGGTCACGCATGGCGGCCCGCGCGCCCTGTTCGTCACCGGCCGCGATGGCGTCGATGACGCGGCGGTGTTCGGTGATGGCGACGGCCCAGCTGTCGGAATTCTCGAAGTAATCGCCCAGCTTCACGGAAAGCGGGTTGTGGCGTTCGTCGAAGAGTTCGCCCACGACACGCACCAGCACGGCGTTGTTGGCCATTTCGGCCACGCGCAGGTGAAACAGCCGGTCGCCGCGGATGGGCACGCTGCCGGCCCGTGCCTCGTCTTCCATGGCGTCGACGGCTTCGCGCAGGCCCTCCACCAGCGCGGGCACCGGATTCAGTGCGGCCTGCGCGGCCAGCTCGCTTTCGATGGTGCGGCGGGCGCGGATGGTTTCAAGGGGGCTTTCGGCGGTGAGGCTGGCGCGCGGTGCGACGCCCGGGCTTTGCACGTACACGCCCGAACCCATGCGCACCTCCACCCAGCCTTCGACCTCCAGCGCAATCAGCGCCTCACGCACCGACGGCCGCGACACGCCCAGCTTCAGCGCCAGGTCGCGCTCGGGCGGCAGCCGCGCACCAGCCGGAAACTCGCCGGCCTCGATCAGCAGGCGAAGCTGATCGGCGATCTGGCGATACAGGCGGCGAGGTTCGATAGTCTGAATCGGCATGAGGAAGACAGCTCGATGACAGGACGAAACGGTAAAGTGGCCTTACCAATTGACCAGAATCCTGCGCCTGCTGCCGTTGGGTCACAATTAGGGTTTGCCCATAGGCACGCGGTGTGCCACGCGGGCAACCCTTATCTGTTAAAAAGCCGCCACCACGGCTTTCTTCCGATTCCATGACCCACGATCCGCAACACTCGCCCTTCAAGAGCACCGGCGGCGCGCGCCGCATCCTCAATGCGCTGCGCTATTCCTGGCAGGGCCTGAAGGCGGCCGTCAAATACGAGGCGGCCTTCCGGCAGGAACTGGCCCTGGCCGTGCTGATGATTCCGGCGGCGTTCTTTCTGGGCCGCACCACGGTCGAAGTGTTCTTCCTGGTGGGCGTGGTGGTCATGGTGCTGGCGGCGGAACTGCTCAATTCCGCCATCGAAGCGCTTGCCGATGCGCTGTCCGTCGAACGCCATCCCCTTCTGGGGCGGGCCAAGGACCTGGGCAGCGCGGCGGTGATGCTGCTGCTTATATTCGCCGGAACGGTCTGGGTGGGGGTGGCCATCAGCCGTTTCGTCATGCATTGACACGGGTTCGCACCGCGACGGGGATGCGACTCTATTTATACTGGGAGCCATGATGCCTCAATCGACGTCAGCACCCTCCAAGCGCATCGTCATCGTCGGCGGTGGCGCAGGCGGCCTCGAACTGGCCGCCAAACTGGGCCGTACACACGGCCGCGAACACATCACTCTGGTCGACAGCCGCCCCTTCCATATCTGGAAGCCTTCGCTGCATGAAGCGGCGGCGGGCACGCTGGACATCCACCAGGAAGGCCTTTCGTACCTGATGCTGGCTCACCTGGACGGCTTCTCGTTCACCCAGGGCCGCCTTGAAAGCATCGACCGCGAACGCCGGTTGATCACGGTGGACGCCGTCAACGACGCGCAAGGCCAGGAAGTCCTGCCGCGCCGCGAACTGGCGTACGACACGCTGGTGCTGGCGCTGGGCAGCACGTCCAACTTCTTCAACACGCCCGGCGCGGCTGAACATGCGGTCACGCTGGACACCACCGAAAACGCCGAGCAATTCCGCCTGACCATGCTCAAGGCCATGGCGCTGGTGGACCAGGCCAAGGTGCGCAATCCGTCCGCGCGCCTGGACCTGGTGATCGTCGGCGGCGGCGCCACCGGCGTGGAACTGGCGGTGGAACTGACCGAAGCCAGCCACGTCGTCAGCGCCTATGGCCTGCCGAACTTCCGCGCGGATCGCGATCTGGCGATCACGCTGGTCGAAGGCGCGCCGCGCATCCTGTCCGCGCTGCCCGAAAAGATTTCGGTCGCGGCGACCAAACGCCTGACCGAACTGGGCATCCGCGTCGAGACCTCCTGCCGTGTGTCCGAGGTAACGGACAACACCGTGCGCACGGCCGACGGCCGCGAATTTCCGGCGCAATTGTGCATGTGGGCCGCGGGCATCAAGGGTCCGGCGCTCTTGGCCGACCTGGGACTGCCGCTGAACAAGCTGGGGCAGATCGAAGTCAACGAGCGGCTCGAAACGCCCGACCCGCACATCGTGGCGCTGGGCGATTGCTGCGCGGCGCCCTGGCGCGACGGCCGCACCGTGCCGGCCCGCGCGCAGGCCGCGCACCAGCAGGCTGACTACCTGGCCAAGAAACTGACGGCCCGGCTGCGCAACAACCCCGAGCCCACCGAGCCTTACGTCTACCAGGACCACGGGTCGCTGGTGTCGCTGGGCCAGGACGCCGGCGTGGGCAGCCTGATGGGCAAGCTGGCCGGACGGGGACTGTTCGTAAGCGGTACACTGGCGCGCCTGATGTACATGAGCCTGCACCTGATGCACCACCGCGCGGTGCTGGGCGCCTCGCGTACCGTCTCCCTCGCCCTGGCCCGCCTGCTGATGCGGCGTACGCGCCCGCGGGTCAAACTGCACTGAATCCCATGAATTTCCTGCAAAAACTTGAACACGCCTGGACCACCAGCAACTCGCTCCTGCAAGTCGGGCTGGATCCCGACCCGCAGCGCTTCCCGCGCGAATTGCAGGACAAGCCGGACGCCATCTTCCAGTTCTGCCGCGACATCGTCGACGCTACCGCGCCGTATGCCTGCAGCTTCAAGCCGCAGATCGCGTACTTTGCCGCGCACCGCGCCGAAGATCAGCTCGAAGCGCTGTGCCAGCACATCCGCGACAAGCACCCCGACCTGCCCATCGTGCTGGACGCCAAGCGCGGCGACATCGGCTCCACCGCCGAAAACTACGCCCGCGAAGCCTACGAGCGCTACCAGGCGCATGCGCTCACAGTCAGCCCGTACATGGGCCTGGATTCGGTGGAACCCTACCTGGCGTGGCGCGATCGCGGTGTGATCGTCCTGTGCCGCACGTCCAATCCCGGCGGCTCGGACCTGCAATTCCTGAAGATGGACAATGGCGAGCCGCTGTACCTGCACGTCGCGGGCCTGGTGGCCGACAAATGGAATGCCAACGGACAATGCGGCCTGGTGGTGGGCGCGACGTTCCCGAATGAACTGGCCGCCGTGCGTCAGCGCATCGGCGACGCCCTGCCCCTGCTGGTCCCGGGCATCGGCGCACAGGGCGGCGACATCACCGCCACCGTGAACGCCGGCGCCAACGCGGCGCGCAACGGCATGATGATCAACTCGTCGCGCGCCATCATCTACGCCAGCGGCGGCGACGATTGGCGCGAGGCCTCCGCTGAAGCCGCCAAGGGCCTGCGCGACGCGATCAACGCGGTCCGCTGATTCGTCAGAAGCGGCAAAAGCCGCTGCACGGTGCGTAAAAGCACGGTGCAGCGGCTTTTTTCATTTCAGCGCCGGAAATTTCTGCGCTGGCTTTTTAGCGCCAGGATTCTGCGCCGGTAAAACCGGCGCGGGATTTCAGCGCCGGTTGATCGGCACGCCGGCAAATTCCAGCACCGCCCGCAGCGCGAACTCCACCGCCGCCTGGCGCACCTGCCCCCGGTCGCCCTGGAACACATGCGTCACCGCGCGGCTGCTGATGCCGTCGCCCACCCGCATGGCAAAGCCGAAGCACACCATGCCCACCGGTTTGCCCGGCGTGGCGCCGCCCGGACCGGCGATGCCGGTGGTCGACATGGCGATGTGCGCATTGGGCACGGCCAGCAGCACGCCGTTGGCCATTTCCAGCGCGATGGGTTCGCTGACCGCGCCAAAGTGATGCAGCGTTTCAGGCGACACCTCCAGTTCGGTAACCTTGGCGTCGTTGCTGTAAGTGACGAAGCCGCGCTCGAACCATTCGCTGGAACCGGCCACCGCGGTAATAGCGCCGGCCAACAGGCCACCGGTGCAGGATTCGGCGGTGCCCAGCATCCACCCCTGCTGCCGCAGCACGTCGCCCAATCGTTCGGACAGGCCGAGTATCGTCGCTTCCGACAACTGCGCGGCCGACAGATTGGTCCGCGCGCCTTCAAGCTGATCGTTCATCCCAAGACTCCTGTGCGGGCCACCAGCGCCATCACCAGCAAGGCGTAGCCGGCAGCCACGATATCGTCCCACATGACTCCGAAGCCACCCTTGATATGGGCGTCGAAGAACTTGATGGGTGGCGGCTTGACGATGTCGAACGTGCGGAACAGCACGAACGCCAGCGCCTGCGACAACCAACCGGCCGGCGTCAGCCACAGCACCAGCCAGAACGCCACCATCTCATCCCAGACCATTCCGACATGATCCGGCTGCTGGAGTTCTCGGCCGACGCGATGGCAGGCCCAGCATCCGTACAGAAATGCCAGGGCCAGGAACACGCCGATGGCCAGGTCCGACGCCGCAGGCGCCGCCGCCACCCAGATGCCCCAAGCAAACAGCGTGCCCCAAGTCCCGGAGGCAGGTCGGATCAGTCCGCTGCCAAAGCCGAACGCGATCAGCCGGCCGGGATCACGGCAGACCCAGGACACGGCCGGGTACTCGGCCCGGCTGCGATCGCGCATGGAGGTGGAGTGCTTATCAGTGGAAGACATGGGAGTTGGGTCAGAACGACAAGAGGCCGCGAATCAGTCCGCGGGAAAGTGATCGAAGCCGGCGGGCAGGTCCGCCAGCGGCTGCCCTTGCGCATCAAGGACGGCCACGCCGGGCTGCGGCAGGATCTCGCCCACGCGGGTCACGCGGGCGCCGGCAGACGCGGCGGCCGCCAGCACGGCTTCGCGCCGGGCTGGCGGCGCGGTGAAACACAGATGATAGACATCGCCGCCGCCCAGCAGGGCTCGGCGCAGCGGCGCGGCATCCAGACCGGTCAGCGCGGGCGCCATCGGCAGGTCCGCAAACCGCAGGCAGGCACCCGCGCGGCTGGCGGCCAGAATGTGGCCCAAATCCTGCACCAGCCCGTCGGACAGGTCGATGGCTGCATTCGCGATGCCGCGCAGCGCAAGGCCCAGCGCCACTTGCGGCTCGGGCCACTCCAGCGCGGCGCGCGTGGCGGCCAGGAGAGTGGCATCGGCCGGGTACTGCCCATCCAGAAGCCGGTAGGCCACGTCGGCCGCACCCAGTTCGCCAGACACCCAGATATCGTCGCCCGCCTGCGCCCCATCGCGGCGCAGCGCCTGCCCGGCCGGCACCGCGCCAAACACCGTCACACTGATAGCAAGATCGTGCGCGCTGCGCGTGGTGTCGCCACCAATAAGCGGACAGCCGTGGGCTGCCGCAAGCGCATGGAAGCCTTCAGCAAAGGCGGCCAACCAAGGTTCATGGAGGTGGGGCAACGCCAGCCCCAGCACGCAGCCAATCGGCCGCGCGCCCATGGCGGCGAGATCAGACAGATTCACCGCCAGAGCCTTGTGGCCCAGCGCTTTGGGATCAACATCGGGAAAGAAATGCCGGCCTTCCAGCAGCAGATCCGTGCTGGTGGCCACCTGTTCACCGGGCGGAACAGGAAACAGCGCGCAGTCGTCGCCAACACCTAACAGGTCGGCCGGCGCGGCACGCGTGAAGTAGCGCGCAATCAGATCAAATTCAGACGCCACCGCGCCTCCTAAGCGGCGTTCAAGAATCGCCGTCGACTTCTAACGGGTGCCCCGCAGCGGGGCCGCGCGGATCCGGGCTCCGCCGGTCCGCAGCGGCGCCCCCTGGGGGGAAGCGCGAAGCGCTGCGGGGGGGGGGGGGACTCCGCCCCCCCTATCGGCGTTGTTGCGCCGCGGCCTGGACTTCGTGCGCGCGAACGTCGGCGGCCAGCTTGTCGAGCACGCCGTTGACGAACTTGAAGCCGTCGGTGCCGCCAAACGACTTGGCAAGTTCCACGGCCTCGTTGATGGCGACCTTGTACGGGACTTCGACGTGATGAATCAGTTCGAAGCTGCCGATCAGCAGGATGCCATGCTCAACGGGCGACAACTCGGCCAGCGGGCGGTCGACGTAGGGCGTGAAGCGTTCGCGCAGGGTGGGCGCCTCGCGCAGCACGCCGTGCAGCAAGGTCTTGAACCACTGCGCGTCGGCCTCGGAGAAGTCCTCGGTGTCGCGCAGATGGGCGTCGATCTCGCCGGCGTCCTGCGTGCCTTCGCCGCCGCGCAGCAGCCACGCGTACACGCCCTGCAGCGCGAATTCGCGCGCACGGCGGCGCGCGCTGCGCGCGTTGGCGCGGGCCTGCGCCGCGCTATCAGCGCTGGTCGTCGTCTTCTTCGTCGTCAAAATCTTCGTCCTCGTCGTCTTCGTCTTCGTCTTCTTCCTCGGGTTCCAGCGCTGCCACCAGATTGGCCATTTCGACGGCCACCTGGGCGCAGTCGCGGCCCTTGCCGGCGGCGCGGGCCTGCGCCTGCTCGTCGGTGTCGACGGTCAGCACGCCGTTCGCGACGGGGACGCCGGTTTCGAGGGAGATACGGGTGATTGCCGTGGCCATTTCATTGCTGACCACTTCAAAGTGATAGGTTTCGCCGCGGATGACCGCGCCCAGCGCGATCAGGGCGTCGAACTCGAACGTTTCGGCCATGTGGGACAGGGCCACGCCCAGTTCCAGGGCGCCGGGCACGGTGGCGACCATGACGTCGCGCTCGTCCACGCCCAGTTCGGCCAGTTCCTTCAGGCACGCTTCGAGTTCGGCCTGGCCGATTTCTTCATTGAAGCGGGCGCGTACGATGCCGATGTGCAGCCCTTCGCCGTTCAGGTCGGGGGTAAGGATGTAAGGGTTCATGTGTCGGCCTTCAGTGTGTTGCGGGAGTGTTCTGCGGGTCGCAATCGTAACCCGTAATGGTGAGCGAGAAGCCCGCCATGCTGGGCATCTTGCGCGGCCGGGCGAGGAGCCTCATTTGCCCCACGTTCAGGTCGCGCAGAATCTGGGCGCCGATCCCGTAGGTGCGCAGACCGAAGCGGTCGGCGTTCGCAGGATTGGCCTGCGCCTTCGGGTCGTTCCAACCTGCAATCTGGCCAAACAGATGTTCCGTGGAAGACTGGCAGTTCATCAGCACCAGCACGCCGGCCGGGGCGGCGGCGATGGCCTCGAGCGCCTGGGCCACGCCCCAGCTATGCGGGCTGGCGCCGGTATCCAGCACATCCAGCACGGACGCGGGCTCGTGCACGCGCACCAGCGTCTCGGCGTCGGGAGTCACATTACCATGCACCAACGCCAAATGGGCGGAGCCGGTGGCGGCGTCTTCGTAGGCCACGGCCTCGAACGTGCCCCAGGCCGTCTGCATGGTGCGCTTGCCCACGCGCTTGACGATGGACTCGTGCTCGCTGCGGTATTGGATCAGGTCGGCGATGGTGCCGATCTTCAGGTCGTGCTGGCGGGCGAATTCCACCAGGTCCGGCAGGCGGGCCATCGTGCCATCGGGTTTGAGGATTTCGCAGATGACGGCGGCGGGCGTCAGGCCCGCCATGGCGGTCAGGTCGCAGCCGGCCTCGGTGTGGCCGGCGCGCACCAGCACGCCGCCGGGCACCGCGCGCACCGGGAAGATGTGGCCGGGCTGGACCAGATCGGCCGGCTTGGCGTCGCGCGCCACGGCCACCTGGATGGTGCGGGCGCGGTCGGCGGCCGAAATGCCGGTCTCGACGCCTTCGGCGGCTTCGATGGACTGCGTGAAATTGGTGCCGTAACGGGTGCCGTTGCGAGCGGCCATCATCGGCAGCTCAAGCTGGCGGCAGCGTTCTTCGGTCAGCGTCAGGCACACCAGGCCGCGGCCGTGGGTAACCATGAAGTTGATGGCTTCGGGCGTGACGAATTCGGCGGCCATGACGAGGTCGCCCTCGTTTTCGCGGTCTTCTTCATCAACCAGAATGACGATGCGGCCGGCGCGCAGCTCGGCGATGATCTCGGCAACCGAAGCGATGCCGAAGGATTCCGGCTCGGAGCCGGACAAGGAGGACAACTGGACGGACATGGCGTGACACGTAAACCAGGCGGGAAAGCCCGGATTTTACCGCCCTCGCGGGCCGAACCCCTATTGGCGTCTTGCCGCCCCGTCCGGACAGGGGCATCCGGTTAAACTTTCGCCCGGAGATCCCCCAGAAAAACGAAGGAAAAACCTCATGCAAGCCCTTGCGGCCATGCCTTTGAACGTCGCGGCAGCCGTCCGCGTCGTCTTGACCGACATCGACGACACGCTGACCACCGAAGGCCGCCTGCCGGCCGACGCGTACGCCGCACTTGAACGCCTGGAACAGGCCGGCATCCAGGTCGTGCCGATCACCGGCCGCCCGGCCGGCTGGTGCGACCACATCGCCCGCATGTGGCCGGTGCGCGCCGTGGTCGGCGAGAACGGCGCGTTCTATTACGCCTACGACCGCCAGGCCCGCCGCATGACCACGCACTACTGGACCGACGCCGCCTCGCGCCAGGAAAGCCGCAAGCGGCTGGACGCCATCCGCGACCGCGTTCTGGCCGAGGTGCCGGGCAGCGCCGTCGCCAGCGACCAGGACTACCGCGTGGCGGACCTGGCCATCGATTTCTGCGAAGACGTACCCGCCCTGCCCGACGCCGCCATCAGCCGCATCGTCCAGATCTTTCAGGAAGCGGGCGCGCAGGCCAAGGTCAGCTCCATCCACGTCAACGGCTGGTTTGGCGACTACGACAAGCTCACCATGACGCGCACGATGTTCCAGCGCGAGTTCGGAATGGACGTGGCCGGCGCCCTGGACAGCGCGCTGTTCATTGGCGATTCGCCCAACGACGAGCCGATGTTTGCCTACTTCCCGATCTCGGTCGGTGTGGCCAACATCCAGGCCCAGTTGCACCGCCTGACGCATCGCCCCGCGTTTGTCGCCGCCTTTCATGGCGGCGGCGGCTTCGTCGAAATGGCCGACCGGCTGCTTGCCGCCCGTCAGTCCTCCCAAGTCCAGCCGGCCTAACGGCTTAAGGTCAGCACACCGTGGCAACTTCCAAGACCGCGGCGCCCGCCGCCAACGACGGCCGCCGCAGCATCCAGTCCATCGAGGTCGGCGTGCCGCTGCTGGCCGCGCTGGTCGACGCGGGCAAGCCCCTGACGCTGCGCGACCTGGCGGCCGGCGCGGGCATGACGTCCGCCAAGGCGCACCCGTACCTCGTGAGCTTCATCCGCGTCGGACTGGTGCAGCAGGACGCCGTCACCGGCCAGTACGAGCTGGGTCCCTTCGCCCTGCAGATGGGGCTGGTCAGCCTGCAGCGCCTGGATCCGGTGCGTGTCGCCATGCCGGAAATCGCCAAGCTGCAGTCCGACATCGGCCACACGCTGGGCATCGCGGTGCTGGGCTCGCACGGCCCCACCATGATCCATATGACCGAAGCCAGCTATCCGGTCCACGTGAACATGCGCAAGGGCACCGTGATGTCCATGCTGCACACCGCCACCGGCCTGGTGTTTGCGGCGTGGCTGCCGCCCAAGGTCAGCGAGCACTACATCGCGCGCGAAGAAGGCGACACCGCCGTCATCGCCAGCGTGCCGCCGCCCCGCAAGGCCTCCCGCGCCAACATCGAGGCGCAACTGGCCGACATCCGCGTGCACGGCATGGCCCGCGCGCTGGGCAATCCGCTGCCGGGCGTGGACGCGCTGTCGGTGCCGGTGTTCGACAACACGGGCAGCATCGTGCTGGCGCTGACCAGCCTGGGTCCCACCGGTCTGTTCGACGTGTCGTGGGACGGCGCGATCGCGCGTCCGCTCATCGCGTGCGCCCAGGAAATCTCCCGCAAGCTGGGCTTTCGCGGCTGAGCGCGTTTTCGCGCAATAACGAACACAAAGCGAACAAAACGAACAAAAGACGAAAAGAAAGGCAGGGACTTTCCCGAGTGTGCCGTCCCCCGTTGTGTGTTTGAATTCAGCAAAGATTCAATTCATACCTACACGAGGAGACACACGATGCAAGCCTTGCGTCTTATGCAGGCGGCCGCGCTGGCCGCATTCGCTTTTGGAGCTTCCGCCGCCCAGGCCGCCGACACCTGCTCGAACCGCGGCGATCTTGACCAGATGTATTGCGACTCGAACAAGGACCTGGTGGCCGACACCCCCACCGACGCGTCCAAGCTCAAGACGCCTTCCACGCTGGTGTTCACCTACACGCCGGTCGAAGATCCGGCCGTGTACGAAGACATCTTCAAGCCCTTCACCAAGCACCTGTCCGAATGCACGGGCAAGCGCGTCGTGTTCTATCAGGTGCAGAGCAACGCGGCTGAAATCGAAGCCATGCGCTCGGGCCGCCTGCACGTCGGCGGCTTCTCGACCGGGCCCACCGCCTTTGCCGTGAACATTGCCGGCGCCGTGCCGTTTGCCGTGAAGGGCTATGCCGACGGCTTCCAGGGCTACAACCTGATCGTCATCGTCAAGAAGGACAGCCCCTACCAGAAGCTGACCGACCTGAAGGGCAAGAAGCTCGCGCACACCGCGCCCTCGTCGAACTCCGGCCACATGGCGCCCGTCGCCCTGTTCCCGAAGGAAGGCCTGACGCCCGACAAAGACTACAAGGTCATCTTCTCCGGCAAGCACGACCAGTCGGTCATGGGCGTGAACTCCGGCGACTACGACGCCGCCGCCGTGGCATCGGATGTCTTCAAGCGCATGGTCGAACGCGGCCAGGTCAAGGAAGCCGATTTCCGCATCATCTACACCAGCGAAAAATTCCCGACCTCGTCGTTCGCCTACGCGCATGACCTGGAACCGAAGTTCCGCGACCAGATGCTCAAGTGCTTCTACGACTACCGCTTCCCGCCGGAAATGTCCAAGGCCTTCGACAACGCCGACCGCTTCTACCCGGTGACGTACGAGAAGGACTGGGCCATCGTCCGCCAGGTCGCTGAATCCGGTGGCGAAAGCTTCAACCGCGCGGCCTACGACCGCGAATCCGCAAAGAGCAAGAAGTAATCCAGCATGACGACGTCGCTACGCATTTCCGGCCTGGTCAAGGAATACCGGGCCGGCCGGCCGGTACTGAACGGCATTGACCTGCAGATCGCCGGTCAGGGGCTCACCGCCATCATCGGTCCTTCGGGCACCGGCAAAAGCACTCTCCTGCGCTGCATCAACCGGCTGATCGAACCCACCAAGGGCGAGATCATCCTGCAGTCCCAGGACGGCACCGTGGACCTGGCGCAAGTGCGCGGCGCGTCGCTGCGCCGCGCGCGCCGCCGCATCGGCATGGTGTTCCAGGAATACAACCTGGTCGAACGCCTGACCGTGATGGAAAACCTGCTGACCGGCCGGCTGGGGTACACCTCGGCCATGAAGGCCTGGATGCGCCGCTTCGAGCCCGAGGACATCGAGCACGCCTACAAGCTGCTCGACACCGTGGGCCTGGCCGGGTTTGCCGACCAGCGCGCCGATGCGCTGTCGGGCGGCCAGCGCCAGCGCGTGGGCATTGCCCGCGCGCTGATGCAGCGCCCGCAGGTGCTGCTGGCCGACGAGCCGACGTCGTCGCTGGATCCCAAGACCTCCGTCGAAATCATGGAACTGCTGTCCGCGCAGGGCAGCGCCTCGGGCATCCCCGTCATCGTCAACATCCACGACGTCGAACTGGCGCGCCGCTATGCCACGCGCATCGTGGGCATGTCAGGCGGCCACGTAGTCTACGACGGCGACGGCCAGGGCCTGGACGCGACCATGCTCAAGACCATCTACGGAGGCGAGTCTTGGCTGGAATGACGCAACCCCGGGCCGGCATCCGCCCCTTCGCCATGTCGGGGCGCGCCAAGGCAGGCGTGCTGCTGCTGGTGCTCTACACCGTCTATGCCGCCGCGCAGCTGGACTTCAGCTGGTCGCGCTTCGAAGCCGGCATGGGCCATGCGTCGACGTTCCTGGCGCGCATGTTCCCGCCCAATTTCGAAAAGCCCGCCACCTTGTGGAAGGGCATCGCCGAAAGTCTTGAAATCGCGGTCCTGGCGTCGATGCTGGGCATCTTCCTTGCCCTGCCCGTGGGCCTCCTGGGCGCGCGCAACCTGATGCCCGCCTGGATTTCGTGGCCCGCGCGTTCGATCGTCGCGCTGTGCCGCGCGCTGCACCCGGTCATCGTCGCCATCCTGTTCGTCAAGGCCGTGGGCTTTGGCGCGCTGGCCGGCATCCTGGCGCTGACCGTCGCGTCGATCGGCTTCATCGGCAAGCTTTTCACCGAAGCCATCGAGGAAATCTCGCTCAAGCAGGTCGAAGCGGTTCGCGCGACCGGCGCGTCGTTCTCAAACGTCATCGTGTTCGGCGTGCTGCCGCAGGTGTTCGCGCGTTTCATCGGCTTTGCCACCTATCAGTTCGACTCCAACCTGCGCAACTCCACCATGGTGGGGATCGTGGGCGCGGGCGGCGTGGGCGGCACGTTGTTCTCGGCCTTCCAGCGCTTCGATTACGACTTCGTCAGCGCCATCCTGCTGACCCTGATCGCGATCATCATGCTGGGTGAAATCCTGGCCGGCTTCGTGCGGGCGGTGTTCCTGGACAACCTGGGCTTTGACCGCATCCTGCAAAGCCGCTTCGCTGGCGCCCGCGGTCTGGGCAACAGCAAGCCGACGGCCGCGCGCAAGGCGGAGGTGGAAGAATGAACGCCCACGTCTCCCCCTTGAACCCCGCCGGCCAGCCGCGTGTCTGGCAGCGCTACAGCATGGGCCAGCGCCTGCTGCGCTTTGCGCTGTACCTGCTGCTCGTGGCGGCGGTTGTGCAAGCGATCCGCGGCGTGGAGGTCATCCCCGAGTTCCTGTATGACGCACCGGAACAGATGGCCGACCTCTTCCGCCGGATGTGGCCGATCGACTGGGCCTACTACCCGGATGGCGTACACGCGGCCCTGATCGAAACGCTGCACATCGCCACCTTGGGCACCATTCTTTCGGTGTTCATGGCGGTGCCGGTGGGTCTGCTGGCGGCCAACAACCTCACGCCCAGCAAGACCATCAACATGCTGGCCCGCCTGATCCTGGTGTCCAGCCGTTCGGTCAACTCGCTGGTGTGGGCGCTGCTGTTCATCGCCATCTTCGGACCGGGCGCCCTGGCCGGCACGCTGGCCATCGCCTTCCGCTCGATCGGCTTTGTCGGCAAGCTGGTTGGCGAAGCCATCGAGGAAGCCCAGCGCGGCCCCATCGAAGCCGTCACGGCCACCGGCGCAAGCAAGGCCTCGGTAATCTGGTACGCCTACTGGCCGCAGATCCGCCCCGCGTTCTGGTCCATCGTGCTGCTGCGCTGGGACATCAACGTGCGCGAATCCGCGGTGCTGGGACTGGTCGGCGCCGGCGGCATCGGCATGGCGCTGGATACCGCGCTGAACCTGTTCCAGTGGGACCGCGTCGCGCTGGTGCTGGCCGCGATCTTCGTAGTTGTCGTGCTGGCCGAAGTCATCATCACCCAGGCGCGCAAACGCATCCTGTAGCGCCGCCGCACCGCTTTACGCCTGTCGGTTCCCCTGACTCGCGCTCCCTTCGCCGCCCCACATGGGGCGGCGTTTTCTTTGAGCGAGCGCGTTCCGGTGACTACATCCGCACTTTCCTTTCTGTTCGCCAGCAACGCAAAAGCGCCTCGTCGCCCTTGATGGGCCGCCTTGTTTTTGCGCCGCGATCACGTCTATGCTCAATGTGAACAAAATATGAACGGTCATCAAAACGCACCCCCGCCTTGATTAACATCTTGGCTTTTGCCGTTGGACACCCGCTGCCATGTCGGAACAGGAATTGAAACTGCACGTGCCCACGGCTTCACGCCAGGCCGTGCTGCGTGAAGTCAAGCAACGCGAGGCCACGCGCATTCGCTTGCATGCCATGTATTTCGACACGCCGGAACGCGAGCTTGCGCGGGCGCGCATCGCCATCCGGCTGCGGCAGGAAGGCTCCGATTGGGTGCAGACGCTGAAGATGCCCGGCGCCGATGCGATCTCGCGCATCGAGATGAACCACCCGCGGCCCGGTCCCGTGCTCGACCTGTCCGTCTATGCCGGCACCGACGTCGAGGGCCCGCTGTCCGCCATCAAGGGCGAACTCGGCCTGCGCTACGAAACCGACGTGCAGCGCCTCTTGCGCAAGATCCGCACGCGCTTCGGCACGGTGGAGCTGGCCTACGACACCGGCATCCTGCGCGCCGGCGCGCTGGAATTGCCGATCTCTGAACTGGAATTCGAACTGGTGTCGGGCCGTCCCGCCGCCATCTTCGCGGCGGCGCGCGGCTGGCAACAGCGTCATGCGCTGATCCTGGACCCCCGCAGCAAATCCGAACGCGGCGACGCGCTGGCCCAGTTGGCGAATCGCCTGGCCGAGGTCGACGCTGCTGCCGGCGATGACCACGAAGCGCGCCGCGCGCAGGCCATCGCCCAGTTCTGGTCCCCGCGCGGCGCGTCGTCCGTGAAGCTGCGCGACGACATGACGCCGCCGCAGGCCATGGGCGCGATCGCGGCCGAATGCCTGGACCAGATCTGCCGCAATGCGGCGGTGCTGGCCGAGGTCGACACCGAAGGCGTCTACCGCGCCGGCAACTCCGAACACGTGCATCAACTGCGCGTCGGCGTGCGCCGGCTGCGGTCGGCCTGGAAGCTCTTCGACGGCTGGATCGCCCCGGTGCCCGACGCGCTGCTGCAGGGGGTGCGCACGCACTTCGCAGCGTTCGGCGCCAACCGCGATCAGGACGTGCTGAACGAGACCGTCGCCCCCGCGCTGCTGCGCGCCGGCATGCCCGTGATCCCCATGGAAGCCGCGCCGCCCGACGAAGACGCGCAGACCATCGCGGGCGGCCAGGCCTTCCAGGCATGGTTGCTCACGCTGCTGGAATGGTCGCTCGACGTGCCGCCCGTGCAACCCGACACGGACAGCCAGACGATTGCCAACGGCACGCCCAGCGACGCCGCGCCCGAGCCCGCCATCCGGCTGGAAGGCGGTGTGGCCGGTCCCATCGTCAAGCCCACCATCATCCCGATGCTGACGCCGGAACCCGAGCCGCAGCACCTGCACAAGCTGCTCGCCCGCCGCCTGCACCGCTGGCACGACAAGGTGGCCGACCAGGGCACGCATTTCGCAGCCCTGGACATCCCCGCCCGCCACGATCTGCGCAAGCGCGGCAAGCGCCTGCGCTATGGCCTGTCGTTCGCTGAATCGCTTCTGCCCGCCAGCAAGCTGCGCGGCTATCGCAAGCTGCTGTCCCGCGTGCAGGACGTGCTGGGTGAAATCAACGACCTGGCGATGGCAAAGGACTACTACCAGTCGTGTACGGAGACGCATCCGCAAGCCTGGTTCGCGCTGGGCTGGATCAGCGCACGCCTGGAAGAGTTGGTCGTCGAAGCGCAGCAGGCCTTCGACGACCTCGCGCGCAGCAAACCGTTCTGGAAGTAGCGCGCATCGCGCGCGTTTAACCCATGCGAAAGTCCCGCGTTGAATTCGATTTCACCTGGACACGCATCTAGCATGGCGTTTCAAAAAAGTGCCGCCTGACAGCTTCGCGTCAGGCCCCTGTCAATTCGTCGACATCCGGCGTGCCAATACTCATTGGCTGTCGTCCGGACACACTGCCGGGCGCATTCGTGGCCCGCAGCTTCCGCCCGACACTCGTCCTGTGTGACGGCGCCACGGCCAGCGCGGGCCGTCCGCCCATCCACGCACACGGACTCATGCAAACCACTTCCCCCTTGCTGGTCATTGCCAGACGCGGCCTCGCGGCCTGCTGTGCGCTTTCGCTGGTGTTCACGCTTGCCGCCTGCAGCGGCGACGACGACACGGACGAACCGGCGCCGCCGCCCCCTACCACGACGCCCACCACGCCCACGACGCCCGCCCCGGCTACCTGCGCGGCGCATTGTGCGCCATGATGCCGGCAGTGCTGCCGTTTCCTGCAAACTCCAGACAGAACAGCCAATGACGATCGACGCCTCCAAGAGAAAGTTCTTCACGACCACGCTCGGCGCCACCGCGGCGATGAGCGCGTTGTCGATGTTTCCGCCCAGCATCCGCCGCGCCCTCGCGATTGAAGCCGACAGCCCCACCGGCACCATCCAGGACGTCAAGCACGTCGTGATGCTGATGCTGGAAAACCGCTCATTCGACGGCTACTTCGGCACCTTCCCGGGCGTGCGCGGCTTCGGCGACCGCTTCCCCATTCCGCTCGCCAACGGCAAGTCGGTATTCCATCAAACGCGCAGCGACGGCACGCTGGAACTGCCTTATCACCTGGACGCGCGGCTGGGCAACGCGCAGCGCGCGGGCAGCACGCCGCACTCGTGGCCCAACTGTCAGGCCGCCTGGGACCACGGCCGCATGAACCGCTGGCCCAGCGCCAAGCAGCCGTTGTCGATGGGCTACTACGAGACCGCAGAAGTGCCGTTCCACCGCGCGCTGGCCGACGCCTTCACGCTGTGCGACAGCTACCACTGCGCCATGCACGCAGGCACGATTCCCAACCGCCTCTTTTTCTGGACGGGCACCAACGGTCCCAGCGGCGACAACGTGTCGGTCGTGATGAACGAGATGAACGACGGCGCCGACGTGGGGCCTTCGACCGAGGGCTGGACCTGGACGACGTACGCCGACCGCCTGCAGCAGGCCGGCGTGAGCTGGAAGGTCTACCAGAACATCCCCGACAACTTCGGCTGCAACGAGATGATGAGCTTTCGCCACTGGCGCGCCGAGATCGAAAAGATGCCGGCGGACCGTCAGGTCACGAACCAGGGCGGTCCCGCGTACAACCCGGCCATCGACGACCAGTTCAGCCCATTTGCCAAGGGCTTTGGCAACACCATGCCGGACGGCGGTCTGCTGCAAAGCCTGCGCGACGACGTGATGAACGGCACGCTGCCCGAGGTGTCGTGGATCATCCCGCCGGCGGCGTATAGCGAGCATCCCGGCCCCTCGAGCCCCGCAAAGGGTGCGTGGTACATCCAGGCCGCGCTGGACGCGCTGACGCAGTCGCCCGAGGTCTGGAGCAAGACCGTGTTCCTGGTCACGTACGACGAGAACGACGGCTTCTTCGACCACATGCCCACACCCAGCGCGCCGTCCCGCAACGACGACGGCACGCTGGCGGGCAAGTCCACGCTGACGGACGCCGAGATGGCCTTCGAGTACAACACCTACACGCCCGCCACGCCCAAGCAGTTGACCGCCGATGGCAAACCCTACGGTCCCGGCATGCGCGTGCCGATGTGGGTGATCTCGCCGTGGAGCCGTGGCGGCTGGGTCAATTCGCAGGTGTTCGACCACACCTCGGCGTTGCGCTTTCTTGAACAGCGCTTCGGCGTCATGGAACCCAACATCAGCGCGTTCCGCCGCGCCGTGTGCGGCGACCTCACGTCCACGCTGAACTTCGTGTCGCCCAACAGCGCGCCGCTGCCCACGCGGTCCGGCCGCAGCACCAAGACGGACGCCGACGGCCTGACGACCTGGCAGGAAGCGCAACCGGCCATCGCCATCCCGGCGCAACAGACGCTGGCTCCGCAGGCGCAAGGCACACGGCCCTCGCGTGCGTTGCCGTATGAACTGCACACCAGCGCCCGCGAGGACGTGCGTGAGAACCGGGTCCGGCTGCTGTTCGCCAACGCCAGCTCGGCCAAGACCGCCGCTGTCTTTCATGTGTACGACAAGCTGCATCTGGACCGCATCCCGCGCCGTTATGTGGTTGAAGCGGGCAAGTCGCTGGACGACGCGTGGGACGTGTCAGGCGACGCGGGCAAGTACGACCTGTGGGTGCTGGGCCCGAACGGTTTTCACCGCGCGTTCGCAGGCGATCTGATGCAGGCGGGCGGCGCACAGCCGGAGATCCAGGTGTGCTACGTGCCTTGTGATGATCCGCAGGTGCTGGTCAAGCTGCACAACAACGGCGCGACGGCTTGCACGTTCACCGTCAAGGCGATGGCGTACCGCGGCGACGGGCCTTGGACTGCGACGGTCGAACCTGGACAGACCGGCGAGCTTGCGTGGCCGGTCAGCGACAGCGGCCAGTGGTATGACTTCGCGGTTGCTTGCGAGGGGTATGCGGCGTTCCAGCGGCGCTTTGCCGGTCGGATGGAGACGGGCAAGGATCTGATCAGCGATCCGGCGATGGGTCAGGTCGGGTAAGGCGGACGCCCGCGCTGCGGGTGGCGCTGGTGGCGCTGCGCCTGGCGCCGTTGGTGGACGCCGCTGACGGCGCCGTTCGCAGCGCTATTCGTGGCTGCGCGTGCCCCGGAAACGACAACGGGACGGCGCTTTCGCGTCGTCCCGTCAGATGGGTCTTCCTGGGCCTTTATGGCCTCTTGCAAGACAGCGATGAGTTCCGAATGAACGGACTCAGTCGGCCAGCAACGCCGCCGCGAACTCGTCCGCCACGAAGGGCTGCAGGTCTTCCAGGCTTTCGCCGACGCCGATCCAGTACACCGGCACCGGACGCACGCCTTGGCTGCCGGCTGCGACGGCGGCCAGCGTGCCGCCCTTGGCGGTGCCGTCCAGCTTGGTCACCACCAGGCCGGTCAGGTTGATCGCGGCGTCAAACGCGCGGATCTGCGCCAGCGCATTCTGACCCGTGTTGCCGTCCACCACCAGCAGCACCTCGTGCGGCGCGCTGGCGTCCGCCTTGCCGATGACGCGGCGGATCTTCTTCAGTTCTTCCATCAGGTGCAGCTGCGTGGGCAGACGGCCGGCCGTATCCACCATCACCACGCCCATGCCGCGCGCGCGACCGGCATTCACCGAGTCGAACGCCACGGCGGCGGGATCGCCGCCATCCTGCGAAATCACGCTGACGTTGTTGCGGCTGCCCCATTCCACCAACTGCTCGCGTGCGGCGGCGCGGAACGTGTCGCCGGCGGCCAGCAGCACGCTGGCGCCCTGGCGCTGGAACGTATGCGCCAGCTTGCCGATGGACGTGGTCTTGCCCGCGCCGTTCACGCCGGCAATCATGACCACCAGCGGTTGCGTGCGCTTCAGATCAAAGGCGCGCTCCAGCGGACGCAGATGATCGGCCAGCAGTTGGCGCAACGCCGTCTTCACCTTGGCCGGGTCTTCAATGCGTTCCTTCTTGACGCGCGCGCGCAGCGCCGTCAGAAGCTTCTCGGTGGCCTCAAGGCCTGCATCGGCCATAATGAGGGCCGATTCGAGTTCCTCGAACAGGTTCTCGTCGACCTTCACGCCGACAAAAATGCCGCCGATGCTTTGGCCCGTGCGGGACAGTCCTTGCTTCAGGCGCGACAGCCAGGAGGCCTTTTTGGGCGCCTCGGCGGGTGCGGGTTCCTGGACAGCCGGGACAACCGGCGCAGGCGCCGCGACAGGCGCGAGCGTTGATACCGGCGCAGGTGCCGGGGCCGCAGGAGCAGGTGCCGGGACTACAGGCGCAGGTGCCGGCACGGGCGCGACGACCGGTGCAGGCGCCGGGACGGGCGGCTGCGGTGCGCGGAACGGCTCAGTGGCGGGCGTGGCGCCAGCGGCTGCTGCAGACGCCGCAACCGGTGCGGAAGCCGGCGCGGTACGGGTGAGGGACGGCGCGGCCGGAGTCGGAGTCGGCGCAGGCTGTGCAGACGTCGTCGCCGGCGCAGGCGTTACCGAGACGGCCGGCGCTGGCGTAGGCGCAGCCGGGACCGGCGGGGTTACTGGCGCCGGAACAGGCGCAGTGACCGGCGCTGCAACCGGCGCAACCGGTTCCTGACGAAGCTCGGGAGCAGCCGACGCAGGCGCCGGGCTGGACGGAGCCGAAGACGGCTCCGCGGGCGCGACTGGCGCGTCGACAACCTCCGGCGGCGACGCGGGCTGAGCCGGCGTGGCGGGCGGAGGGGATTTTTTCTTGAAGAAGCGGCTAAACATGGGTAACAAGTATATTCGTATCGTCGGGGGCCAATACAGGCGCACCCCCATCGCCGTGCCCGACGTGGAGACGCTGCGTCCCACGCCCGACCGGGTCCGCGAAACGCTTTTCAACTGGCTTACACACCTGTGGGGCGGCGAGTTCGCCGACAAGCAGGTGCTGGATCTTTTTGCCGGCAGCGGCGCCCTGGGCTTCGAGGCGGCCTCGCGCGGCGTGGCGCATGTGCAGATGGTCGAGCGGGACAGGACCGCCGCGTCCGCGCTGCGGACACTGCGCGACAAGCTCAAAGCCGACATGATACGCATCCATGTGGGCGATGCGATGCAGGTCGCCGAACGGATGGATGCGTCCCGGTTTGACCTCATCCTGCTGGATCCGCCCTTTGGACAGGGCTGGCTGCCGCGCCTGTGGCCGATCCTGCCGGGCATTCTGACCGATCATGGACTAGTCTATGTCGAGGCGGAATCCGCCATCGAAGCCCCCGAAGGATTCGAGATTCTGCGGCAGGACAAGGCCGGCGCCGTGCACTTCCATCTTCTGGAATTTGCTGCATTGCGCAAATCGATCAATAATCCGGCTTCGGAGGATGGTGTACACCACTAATAACGGTACGGAGCTCGCATGATCATCGCTGTTTATCCCGGCACTTTCGACCCGCTGACCAGGGGCCACGAGGACCTGGTTCGCCGTGCAGCCACGCTTTTCGACAAAGTCGTGGTGGGGATCGCCACTAGCCGCAACAAGAAGCCCTTCTTCAGCATCGACGAGCGCGTGGATATCGCGCGCGAAGTGCTGGGGCACTATCCCAACGTGGAAGTGCAAAGCTTTGGCGGCCTGCTCAAGGACTTCGTGCGTGAACAGAATGGCCGCGTCATTGTGCGCGGGCTGCGCGCCGTGTCCGACTTCGAATACGAATTCCAGATGGCCGGCATGAACCGCCATCTGCTGCCGGACGTCGAGACGCTCTTCATGACGCCGTCCGACCAGTACCAGTTCATCTCGGGCACCATCGTCCGCGAAATCGCCCAGCTTGGCGGCGACGTCAGCAAGTTCGTGTTCCCGTCGGTCGAGCGCTGGCTGCAGGAAAAGGCCAAGGAACGCCGCGAACAGTCCTGGCCGGGCTGAAGCCCCGTCTGCAACATCCCCGAAGGGGCGCGCAAGCGCCCTTTTCGCGCTTTCCGGGCCCCGGCCGCCCGGCGCTACAATGGCCGGGCCAATCGCCTTTCCGTTGCCCATCATGGCCCTGACCATCACCGAAGAATGCATCAATTGCGACGTTTGCGAGCCCCAGTGCCCGAACGACGCGATCTCCATGGGCGAGGACTACTACGTCATCGACCCCGACCGGTGCACGGAATGCGTCGGCCATCACGACGAGCCCCAATGCAAGGTGGTCTGTCCCGTGGAGTGCATCGAGCTGCACCCGCAATGGAATGAAGGCCAGGAGCAACTCATGGCCAAGTACCGACGCCTGACCGGTGCCGCATGAGCGACGCGGCGCCGCCCAGCATCAACCTTTCCCCCTCCCCGCACCACGCCCGACGCGACATTTCCGCGTCCGCGGTCGCTGCCGGGCTGGTCGCCGTCCTGGTCAGTTTTGGCGGCACTGCCGTGCTGATGGTGCAGGCGGGTCATGCCGCGGGCCTGGATGCCGCACGCATCGGCTCGTGGATCGGCTCGCTAAGCCTGGTGCTAGGCCTGGGCGGCGCGTTCTACAGCCTGCGCACGGGCCTGCCCGTGGTCATGGCGTGGTCCACGCCCGGCGCGGCGCTGCTCGTCACCGCGCTGGCAGGCGTCCCCTTCAATGAAGCCGTCGGCGCCTTCGTGCTGGCAGCCGGCCTGACGCTGGCCTGCGGGCTGTTCGGCTGGATCGATCCCATCCTGCGCCGCATTCCCGGCGAGGTCGCCGCCGCCATGCTGGCCGGCGTGCTGCTCAATTTCGGCATGGGCATCTTCAGCAACATCAACAAGCAGCCCGCGCTGGTGTTGGCCATGTGCGCCGCATACCTGCTGTGCCGCCGCTGGGCGCCGCGTTACGCGGTGCTGGTGGTGATGGCCGTGGCCGTGGCCATGGCGGCCGGAATGGGCCTCATGCGGGTCGACCAGCTGGATTGGCGCCTGACCGAATTCGTATGGACCACGCCCGCATTCAGCGCGCAGGCCGCGGTCAGCCTGGGCATTCCGCTCTTTGTCGTGGCCATGGCGTCGCAGAACCTGCCCGGTCTGGCCATCCTGCAGGCCGCAGGTTACCGTCCGCCCGCATCGCGCCTGGTCGCCGCCACCGGCCTGCTGGGCCTGGTGGCTGCCCCCTTCGGCGCGCACAGCGTCACCATGGGCGCGATCAGCGCGGCCATCTGTACCGGCCCCGAAGCGCATCCTGATCCGGGCAAGCGCTACATTGCCGCCGCCACCTACGGCGTCAGCTACGTCGCGCTCAGCATCGTCGCGGGCGCGGTTGCGGTCTTCTTCCAGGCGCTGCCCGCCGCGCTGCTGGCGGCGCTGGCCGGACTGGCGCTGCTGGGCACCATCATGGGCGGCATGGCCGCCGCCATGGCCAATCCGCAACGGCGCGAAGCCGCGCTCATCACGCTGCTTGCGACCGCGTCGGGATTCAGTTTCTGGGGGATTGGGTCGGCCTTCTGGGGCCTCGCGGCGGGCCTCGTGGCTCACACCGCTTTCGAATACAGGCGCGCCCGAGCGGGCGCTTGAAAACCGGGGCTGGCTGCGTTCAGGCCGGCCAGGCGGACACGGGCGTGTCCGGGTGCACCTTCATGATGCGGCAAGGCACCTGTACGAAGTTCGAGATCCAGGCCGCGGCCAGCTCGCCTTCGTCAATGACGTCAATGGTCTGCTCGCCCACCATCATGCTGTAGCGCACGCTGTCGTCGTCTTCGATCACGTCCAGCGGGATGTCCATGCGCAGCATGCCTGGCGCCTTCAACACCAGGTAGCCCAAACGCAAATCCACCGACACCTCGGCCAGGCGGGGGCACAGCTCGCGGTTCAACCACTGCCCCGAATCATTGGCCACCAGCCACTGGCGGTGATAGCCGGCCGCCTGGACCTGCGTCGTCACGCCGCATTCGGCGATCGGCTGGAACTGTTCTGCGCTCATTTGCCCAGCAATCCTTTCAAGGCCTTGTCCACCGCGGCGCCGCTCTTGCCCTTGCCGGAGACCGCTTCCTTGAGCTTGTTCTCCAGGCTGCGCTTCAGAATGCCGCCGATGGCGTCCTTCCAGAGCAGCGTGTACGAAGGGTTGTCGAACGGGCCCTTGAAATGGACGGGAATGGTCACGTCCTTCAGGTCGATCAGTTCCTTGCCATCGGGATTCGCCGCCGGGTTGATGACCCGAGCGCGCGCCACCAGATCCAGCTCGCTCTTGACGAAGTCGATGCTGGCCGGCTCGCCCTGCGTGACCCGCAGCAGCGGCGACACGAAGTTCAGGCGCTTGACGGTGGCAATGCCCTTGGCGATGGCGAAGTCCGCGTCCAGTTCCGAGAACTGCGTCTGCTTGCCCGTGTCCGCAGCCACCGTTTCGTTCTGCGCATCCGGCGAGAAGCGGGCTTTCAGGTCGCGCAACGTCTGCGTCAGATCGATGCCCTTCACGGCGCCATCCCGCAGCTTCAATTGCAGCGTGCCGCCCAGGCCGCTCTTCATCGCGTAGATGTTGGCGCCGCCGGTCTTCAGGTCCAGCGACAGGTTACCCGTGCCGCTCAGCACGTTGCGCTTGGCCAGATCCACCAGCAGCGGTTCGATTGCGATGCCGGCCAGCGTCATCTTGGTGGCGATCTGATTGCCCTGCGCCGCGTCCACGGACAGCGCCCCCGCCAGCTTGCCGCCGTAGAGGCCTGCCGCGAGGTCGGAGATGTCGAGCTTGCCCTTGTCCAGCTTGACCGAGGCCGAGACTTCGTCGGCCTTCAAGCCGCGGACCACCAGCTTGCCCACCTTCAGCGTGCCGTTGACGCTGGGGCCGACCAGCGCCGACAGGTTGATCGTGTCATCGACCGGTGCGGCTGGGGCCGGGGCCGGCGCGGGCTTGCTGTCGTCCTTTTTGCCGTCCGCGGGCGGCTTGGGCGGCGCGGCCACCACGGGCGGCACCAGCTTGTCCAGATCCAGCGTGTCCACGACAAGCGCGAACTTCATCTGCGGCGTGTCGGTCAGTTTCGTGATGTCGGCGCTGAGGTCGAACTTGCCGCCTTCCAGCACCGCGTTGATCTTGCTGGTGGCCTGATCCTTGAGCAGGTCCACCGTCAGGCTGCCGATCACCGGAATCTGCAGGCTGCCCTTGGGCAGGCCGGGATCGGTGATGTTCACGTCGCCACGCAGCGCCGACATGGCGCCGCTACGCATCAGCAGGTTCAGGCTGAGCGGTGACGCGAAATTCAGCTTCACCACACGGTCGCCCTTCTTGGACGTGCTGTCCAGCTTGGCTTCCTTGATATCCAGTTCGCCGGCATTTCCGCTGATGCCGTTCAGGCCGAAGCTGGCATCCAGGCCGCTGATCCGCACCCGGCCCGTCAGGGCCTCGCCGGTAGCCGACGCGGGGGAAATATTGAGCGCCGGCGCATCGACGGCCAGTTCGAAGGGGCCATCAACCACGCCGCCCTTGGCGCGCACGGCAAGCTTTTCGATCTGGAGTTGGCTCTTGTGCGGATCGATCGCCAGCTTGGGGATCGCCACGCTGGCTTCCACATTGGTCGCCTTGACCGAGGGTTCGGTCACGTCGCCCTGGAACAGCAGTTCCAGGCCACCGACGTCCAACGCGGACTTCTGGCCGTTGAACGCCAGGTTGCCGCGCATCACCAGGCTCTTGGCCTCGGCGCCCGGCAGCTTGCCGTCCATGCGCAGGTCCAACCGCTGTGCGGCATAGCGCTTGGCGGAAGGGTCCAGCGTCAGCAGCGCCTGGCCGGTCAGGTTGGCATCCACGCGCGGATAGCCGCCTTCGACGCGCGCCGTCATGCGCACGTCGAACGGCTGATTGAACGTGACGCGGCCGGTGTTGGCGTTGATGCGCGTCACCGCGACCGCCATGCCCGTTATCGCGTCCTGCATCTGCACTTCGCCGTCCTTCAGGTCCAGGCCGGCGATGTCGATCTGCATATTGTTGCGCGACGGCGGCATGTTGCCGCTGGTGATCGCCTGCGCGGCGGTCTGGGCCGCGCCCACCAAGGCTTCGGCCGGATTGCTGGGGGCATCGGTGACCGGCTGCGTGCCGCCGACCAGATTGCTGAAATTGAATTGGCCCTGCTTGTCCCGCACGACGCGCGCCTTCAGCCCGCTGATGGCGACGTGGTCCACGACAAAGCTGTTGGACAGCAGCGGCCACACGGCCACGGCAAGGCGCGTGCTCTCGATGGAGGCAAACGTGTCCGTGCTATTGGGTTCGGACAGGGAGACGCCCTGCACATACAGGCCGATCCGCGGGAAGAGCGATAGCTCGATCTCGCCGTCGATCGTCAACGTGCGTTGATAGCGTTCCTGGACAAGCTCTTCCAGCTTGTACTTGTACGCGTTGGGGTCGAATGTCAGCAAGAAGATGGCCAGGCCGACGACGGCCACGACAACCAACACTACCAGGCCTATCAAAATGCGCTTGAACCACGTTTTCATTGCTGCCCCGTCGGTACCTCGACTGGAAATCCTTGATACCGCCCACCGCGCCACGCGCGGGGAAGGTGCGTTGCCGGCGGAAGACCGCTGGCCTATTGAACTGTCTGCAATCCTGGGCTTGCCTGTCAGGTTTGCCTTGCCGGGCTTGCCCGGACCGACTTGCCTTGACGGACTTGCCATTCAGAGGCTTGCCTTTCAGGGCGTGTCCTCGCTCCTGCCGAGCCTGCGGCATGGGCGCCAAAGGAAGGTGCTACCGAGGAAGGCCTGCTGAAGACGCCGGTAACCCAGCGTGCAGATAACCGCTATCGTAACAAATCAGGCCGATCAGCGGGATCGGCCAAGCTGACGGCTTCCTGACCGGTGGATTGTAGGACTAGAATAATTGATCGATCAATTATTGATGCGTCCAACAATGACCGCCCCCGCCCCCACCTCTCCACACTCGCCCGGCCAGATCCTGCCCTTCCGGCAAACCCTGCTGGCCATGCTGGGCATGTGCTTCGTGATGATGCTGGTCGCCATCGACCAGACCGTGGTGGGCACCGCGCTGCCCACCATTGTGGCGGAACTTCGCGGCTTCGAACTGTATGCATGGGTAGCGACGTCTTACCTGCTGACGTCCGTCATCACCGTGCCGATCTTCGGGCGGCTGGGCGATTACTACGGCCGCAAACCCTTCGTCGTGGCCGCCATCGTGCTGTTCACCCTGGCCTCGGTCCTGTGCGGCGCGGCCGACACGATGCTCGAACTGGTGCTGGCGCGGGCGCTGCAAGGCATCGGCGGGGGCATGCTCGTCGGCACCGCTTTCGCCTGTATTCCCGATCTATTCCCGGATCCCCATGTACGTCTACGCTGGCAGGTCATGCTCAGCGCCGCCTTCGGCATCGCCAATGCGGTCGGTCCCACGCTCGGCGGCGCCCTGACGGAACACTACGGCTGGCGCTCCGTCTTCTACGTCAACCTGCCCATCGGCATCCTGGGCCTGTGGTTCGTCGCCCGCTACCTGCCGCACCTGCGCAACCAGAGTCCGGGCAAGGTCCGGCTGGACTGGCAGGGTGCGATCTTGATCGCCGTGGCGCTGGGGACCATGCAGTTGCTCGTGGAACTCCTGCCCAAGGACGGCTTCACGCCTTCCCTTGTAATGCTGGGCGCCGGCAGCATCGCCGCCTTCGCTGCCCTGATCTGGTGGGAACGCCGCTGCCCGCATCCGCTCCTGCCCCTGGATATGTTCCGCAACCGCGGCCTGGCCATGCTCTTCACTCTGGCCCTGCTGGTCGGCGTGACGATGTATTCCCTGCTCTTTTACGCGCCCCTGCTCCTGCAAGGCGGCTTCGGGCTGTCGCCCCAGCAGGCGGGCCTGCTCATCACGCCCATGGTCGTCTTCATCACCGTCGGCAGCATCGTCAACGGCCGCATCATCACGCGCATCCGCAACCCCAACCGCATGCTGTACGCCGGTTTCATTCTCATGGCGTTCTCGTGCCTGGGCATCGTCACGACCCACAGCTACACGTCGCACCTGCTGATCGGCGCCTACATGACGATGGCCGGCCTGGGCATGGGCTTCATCATGCCCAACCTCACCGTCTTCGCCCAGCAGACCGCCGGCCGCAGCCACCTGGGCATCGCCACCGCGCTGCTGCAATCCCTGCGCATGATCGGCGGCATGCTGGGCACCGCCGTCGTCGGCACCATGGTCAGCCACAGCTACTTCAGCGGCGTCGAATCCACGCTGCGCGGCGCCTCCGCCCAGTGGCTGCCCAAGCTCAACGACCCGCAGATGCTGGTCAACCCGGCGGCCCAGACCGAGTTCCTGGCACAATTGGCCCATCAAGGCCAGGACGGAACGTCGCTCATCGAAATCGCGCGCATCGCGCTGGTGGGCGCCATCCACGAAGGGCAGCTCATCGCCCTCGCCGTCGCCGTCTTCGCACTCTGGTGCGTGCGGCGCGTGCCCCTGGTGCAACTGGTCCGGCCATCCAAACCGGAGCCCGCCGGCGTCGGAGAGTAGCTTTTGCCCAAACAACAACAAGGCCTGCAAGTCATCCAGCACATGGGCCAGACGTATCGCGTGATGCAGAGCGCCTTCAGCAGCAAGGTGGGTCACGCGCTGCCGCGGTGGCGGATTTTGCTGGCGTTGCATGAGAACGGGCAGTGCTCGCAGAAGCACCTGGCCGAGCGCTGCCGGCTGGATCCGGCTTCATTGACGCGGCAATTGCAGGCGATGCAGAAGCTGGGGTGGATTTCCCGGGCGGTGGATGCGGACGACAACCGGCTGACGAATGCGACGCTGACGGCTGCCGGGCAGGCGGTGGTGAATGAGGCCTTGCCGAAGCGGGCTCAGTTTTTTGAGGAGTCGCTTAAAGGGCTGTCAGTCGCGGATGTGGATACGTTGAATCGGGTGTTGAGTGTGTTGGAGGAGAATTTTGTGCGGGCGGCGGGGGAAAGGAACACCTGACGGACTGCTACTTCGCGGGCAGCACACTCGCCGGAAACGCCTTCCATTGGTTCTCAGGTCTTGACGATAGCTTGGTGTGTATCACTGGCTCGCGGGCACTTCAGAGCAAAGCTCGCGCCGCACCATATTGAGATCAAAGCCAAAGGAAGCTGAATCACGTACACGATTGCGACCGTAGCCAGGGGGTGATTCTCCTGAAAGTCGGCGAGTGCCGGGAAATATCCCGCGTCAAAAACCGCCACGATGAATGGCTCCCAGCCGATCTCCATCGCAGCAATACGCAGCAGTTGAATTGCCGCAACTGTGGCGACTCCAAAAGCGAGTATTCGTCCGGGCCGAGAGTTCGGCACGTCGCGCGGGGCGACACAGTGCGCGATGATGAAGGTGGGCAACGCGGTCCAGAACAAGACGGACACGCTTCCGTAAACAGGCTGCCACGAAAAGTCGTAGGCTCGAATGAAGTTCGATGGGGTAAAGCCGGGAGCACTGGCTTCCACCAGAAGCGATACCACGACGACCACTCCCGTGAACATACCGATTGCGCGAAACCGTCGTGCTGCATCGCCCGTACCGCGCACTTCCTCTCTTTTAAAAACAACTACACAGAAAAAAAATGCAGCCCCGATCATCAACACTAGGACTATTGGGGACAACGCGCGAACAATGGCAGAAACCGCCTGTGCCCGGTCCCATGCGTCTTCATAATCGCCACTCCCCCAGGCATACATCACATAGAAGATGAAATCTCTTAAGTACCCATAAAGTGCCGACCCCGCAAACGCGCATAAAAACGCGAAAGCCCCCATGAACCACAGCACGAAGGCGCGTTCGCCCTCGTACCCCAAAATGCTTCGGCGCTCGAGGCGTGATTGTGCGCACATGAAGGCGGCGATTCCCGCCAACAGAAGGTAGGCGAAGAGCTGCGGGCCATCGCTAGTGAACCCGTCCCACGAATGCGAGACGACACCTCTCGGAATGGGATAACCCAGCCGGATGGCGGCCGCAAGGACGGCGACTGATGACAGGGCGATGTACCAAGGAAATCTTTGACTGGAACGGGGCGGCATGCAAATCCTGTGCGGCGCTTGAAAAGGGACTCAACGGCGCTGCCATTTGCTCGCATCTTGCATGCCTGTCTGTGCGCAGTACATACGAAGAATCTGATTTTTACCCGGACCTGATTCGTACTTTTGAGAATGTTTTGATTTCGATACCCCTGGCACCCCTGGGCATCATGCTGCGCGGGGTGCAAAGGACGGATACTGCGCTTCAGGTGCGAGCCTCGAAAGCCGCGGAGACGCACCCATTTTTATGAAGCCCCGGATTGCTCTTCAAACAAGACGGAGGTGGATTGATGTGGACGCTACTGGCGCTTCGTGTTGGTCACCTCAAACATCAATGTCCTGGGCGCCCTACAGCCCGCCAATTGGATGGGACAGCCCGGCGTCACCGCGCAACGCAATCCCGACGTTGATGGAATGCTCAAGTATGTGGGCCGTATGTCGGGCGAGCAGCTATTGCTTGAACGCCCGCCCAATCTGGCAATCAGGCTGCTGCTCCGCACCGCAGACATAAATGGCATACGGGAAATCACCATTGATGCCGGGACCATAGCCGAAGTGCAGGCCTTGAAGCGTGACATGTCTATCGCAGGCCACGGATCGTCGTAGACGTGGCTTGCGGCTCAAGCGCCTGCGCTATCGCACATGTCGCCATGTCACGTCCTGACCATTGATCTGCGGGAATGGATGGTTGTAGGCAAAGGTCTGTTGACCGACGGGCAATTCCAAGCATTCCCAAATGCCGGGCCACGGGCAGGGCTCGCCTGAGCGCTTCTTCCAACCTGGCGCATCGAGCCAGGCTTGGTAGTCGGATTTGGCTTGAAGCTCCTCGAAGCGTCGTTCTGCTTCGCTCTTGGAAAGACGGGAATTGATATCCCGACTGGTATAGATGGTTTTGCCGTCCGCTCCATCCCGCTTGATGGAAACAAAGAAGCGCTGCCCGTCCAGCAGCGTATAAAAATGATAGTAGTCTTCGGGAGCGCCGGGTGAGCCTACGCCTCGCCGGAATCCGCTACTTATATATACAGTCTGAGGCCGTGGATCGAAGTCAGAGCCCAGCCCCCTGCTAGCGAAAGACGCTGGCACTTTCGGTTGAAAATCTGCGCCGATAGAGTCAGTAAGCGCCATGTATATCCTTATCCGCAGTGAGGCAATTTCCTCATCAGTGAACGGCTGCGGAGATGTTCGCATCATGATGATTTGAGAGTATTTCAAGCCTGGGAACAAGGCCTGATCCTCATTGCGGAACCGCTGATACGTTCCGCGATGGAACCACGGACTTGCGTCAAACAACGGCTCATCAAAAGATGCCCGCATCATGATTTTCCCGTCCATATCTTTGCCTCGATTCCACGACCAACCAGCAACAGCGGTAGCTCCGACCGCAAACAGAAAGAGCCAGATATAGCGGCGCGGTAGTTTTTTCATTTTCATTCGTGCATGGTGTTGCGCCGCGCGTAGTCGTGGGCAATGCCGTGAGCCTTGAGCACCGCTTCGGCGATTTGCGGCACGGTGAGCGACTGGAAGATGCGCCAATCGGAACACAGCTTCAAGCGCGCCAGCATTGGTTCGACGACAGCGGAGTATCGCGTGCGGCGAAAACCGGTTTCGCGCTGGACGAAATAGGAAATGGCGCCGTGGACGTAGCGGACGGGAGTGTCTCCCGGACCAGAGAGTGAGGCGGGCGGAGCGGTCGAGCACTTGGCCGAAGTCGACTGCGGAATTGGCGCAGGCCAATTCGACCGCCAGAGGGAAGGTTTCGGAAAGGGCTTCGCGAAACTCAAACTCGACGACCTCGAAGACGTCCTGTACCTCGCTGCCGACGAGGTCGAACGTGAAGCGCAGATCGGATTGAGTGGGCATGGCGAGCTTCCTGTTCTGACAGCCTTTACTGGACTGTCCTCATCGCAAAGTGGCGATCACCACTTTTAGAAGCCCGTGTATTGAAGGTAAATAGTAAAAATCTTGTTTTGGCCCGCAAACCGTCCAATCCTTCTCTGCAAGAGACATCCGAGCAGGCTGGCTAGGAGACGATTCGGCTTGACACGCCTGCTAGGCTTGCTTCAAGTCACTTCCGCTCCTACGGCGCGAGAGGCAATGCATTGATCTCTGCTCGAGCCTCTCGCCACGCGGGATAGTGTTTATCCAGCAGAGCGATGAAGCGCTGGACGCGATGTTGCACTGACCGTCTGAATTCACAATCGCTAAAAATGGGTGGGATTACCATCATCGCAAGTGCCCATTTCCAACTTGGGACGCAGTCGCACGGGCGATGCCCGAGCGACTGCCATGCGCTTAGCAGCGCATCGAAACGTTCGAAGGAAGGTCAGACGTTGAACACGCGCTTATACGTTGATCGGTCACCAAAGGGCTGTGACTGCTAGGTTTCGCGAGGAAATCAGGCCACGGCCTTTGCGGGAATCGCTGGAAGCCCCCCAAGTTGTACACCTCCCTGTCTTGCGAACATGCCTCTCGGTGCCATACAAAATTTACCGTTAATCCAGGCCTAATCTTGATTGCTGCACGGTTCTCGGCGGCCGTCCTTTAGGAATGATGCTCTCTCTGCGTAGCCAATCAAGCCAACGGCCAAGCTCGGCTGGGGTGAAGCGTGCTTTGCGTTCGTGCCAGTTTTCGCGAACATCGGAGATGATCTGTGTATCCGTCGGTTGAACACCATCGATAAGAAAATCGTTCCAGACCGCGAAAAGCGTGGCGATGATCTCGACCTCTTCGGTTTTCTTGTCTGCCAGCGTGTAGATCAAACGATCAAATTCAGCCTTCTGACCGGGTGTCATCAGGGCTTCGGCTTTGGCTGCAGGCTCCGACAACGCCGTCAAGCAGCGGTACTCCGTTTTTTTCTTGCCGTTGACCAAGGTTTTCTCATTGACTTCGAACCAGCGCTTGTCTTGACCTTGCCGCTCAAAATCATAAATCCAGGTATCAAGTGGCCCGGCAGCTTCACGTTCGGGTTTCAGATCTAGATCCAAGCCAATATACGCATGCGCCAGATACATTACCTTGGCGGCAGCGGTTCGACCGAAGTATTGGGCAGTGGCGAGCTTGTTGATTGCATAGCAACCGATGCTGGCACGATAGTCAGCCAGATCGATGATCCGAGCACTTGAAGGCGATGCTGGTTGAAACACTTTGTCTATATCGGCCTGTGGCTGGGCATTGAACAGAGTATTGAGTAGCTCGGCCTGCTTCCTGGCTGCGGCACCGATCTGCTGTTCCAAGGAGTCACACAGGGCCATTATTTCATCAATTTTTTCAACGATTCGATGCTGCTCTAAGATTGGCGGAAGAGGAACAATCATTTCCCCAACGTCACCAAGTCTGAAACTGTTTTTTATGCCTCTTTGAGGCGCATCAAACTGGGCTTTTGCAAAGGGAGAGCGCATTAACTCGGGGAAAAACCTTCCCCGACAGCATGACATAAACCTCAAGAGGCATGTGTGCTGATTTATATATGCTTCACCAAAGTCATCCGGAATCAACCCCAAGTTACCAACATCCCCAGTAATGGAGATGAGTAGGTCGTTTTCCTCCAGTCGGGTTCTAGCCCCTTCGCCATCTCTCGGAGGATTTACATATCGAATTTCTTCCAGTCGCAGTTGGTAGTTTCCCCTCGAGAGATTTCCCATGGTTACAAAGGTCGCCCCCGATTCCGAATAGTACTTTGCCCAATCACGTGAACCCGAAGTTATAAGTTGGGACACAGCCCATACTCGCACCCACTCCCAACCTTGGGGCAACGCATACGGCTTTTCTTCCTCTGCCACTGGTGGCCAAGGCTTGGGTTTCTTTATCTTGCCTTCCTTCACCAGACGCTGTTTCTCAACCTCGATCTCTTTCAACAACTCGCTGGCGGGCTGGTCGTCCGGGTTTTGCGGGACTAGTTTGCCCATCACCGCCAGTTGCAGGATGGCCTTGCGGAGTTCGGCGACGTTTTCCTTGACGGTGTAGAGTTCGCCGAAGTGTTCGGCGAGGAAGGCCTGGGCGCGCTGATGCTGGTCAGGTTTGGCAATGTTCAGCAGTTGCTTGATGGCTGAGGCATGAACGGTCAGACGCGCTCTTTGCTGTGCAGTACGCAGTTTCTCCAGTTCATCGCAACGCGCCATCAATTCGTCGATTTTGGCGACGATGCGATGTTGCTCCGCAGATGGAGGGAGGGGGATCAAGAGATCTCCAATAGACTCTGAGTTCAAGGTGCTTCCCTTAATGGCCTTCTTTGATTTTCCAGAATTTGCCACGGGGTACAGCACCCAGAAAAGCCAGAATTTAAGCCCTTGCCCTAGGCCAATAAAAGAAATGATTGCCTCATTGTGATATGCGTCAATTTTTGTAATTGCCGTCTTCCCGATGGAAAGCTTGAAGCTCATTAGCAATGAACCTGCAGGTATAGGCTCACACTTAAAAACACTAGAAACCGCTTCAGCTGAAACCGCTTTAGCAGTTTTAGCAACATATCCACGAATAGGTAAATCTGAAATAGAAATCCATGGAAAGCCGCCATCCTCGCTCATCCAATAAATTGGGTTTTTTGATGGTGGGGTTTTCCCATATTTGTAGCTTGCCAGAGTCCCTAGCTT
This sequence comes from Achromobacter sp. ACRQX, assembly GCF_022346505.1. Classification (NCBI taxonomy): domain Bacteria; kingdom Pseudomonadati; phylum Pseudomonadota; class Betaproteobacteria; order Burkholderiales; family Alcaligenaceae; genus Achromobacter; species Achromobacter sp. ACRQX. Next base: position 275,371 of record NZ_JAKRML010000001.1, on the reverse strand, counting down.
CACCCACTCCCATCCCTGCGGTAATGCATAGGACTTTTCTTCCTCCGTCACTGGCGGCAACGGTTTTGGCTTCTTGATCCTGCCTTCCTTTAACAGCCGCTGTTTCTCGGCTTCGATCTCTTTAAGCAGTTCGCAAGCAGGCTGCTCGTTCGGATCTTGCGGAACCAGCTTGCCCTGCATGGCCAGCGTCAGGATCAGCTCGCGGAGTTTCTTGATGCCATCGGGTGCGGCAAAGGCTACGTCGAAGTGTTTCTCCAACAGTTCGGCAGTGTGCTTATTCATGCTCGCCTCCCAGTTCTCGCTCGATCTGTTCGATGCTGGGTAGGCTGGTTTGCAGTTCTTCAGGCAGGGATTCGATCAATTGGTATTCCGCCACGCCGATGGGCTGGGTCTTGTCGCGCAATGCGTATTCGGCCACCACGGTGTTCTTGCTCTTGCACAGCAACAGGCCGATGGTGGGGTTGTCCTGTTCGGCCTTGACCTGCATATCGACGGCAGTAAGGTAGAAGCCCAACTGGCCGAGGTGTTCTGGTTTGAACTTCTCGGCTTTCAGCTCGATGACCACGTAGCAGCGCAGCTTAAGGTGGTAGAACAACAGGTCGATGTAGAAGTCGTCACCGCCCACTTCCAGATGAACCTGGCGGCCGACGAAGGCAAAGCCCGCACCCAATTCCAACAGGAACTGGGTGATGTGTTTGACCAGCGCTGACTCGATTTCCCGCTCGTTGGCTTCCTGGCCAACATCCAGGAAGTCGAACAGGTAGGGATCCTTGAGGGCTTGCCGGGCCAGATCGGTTCCCGGCGCGGGGAGACGGTCGGCGAAGTTGGTGATCGCCTGGCCTTCCCGCTCCAGCAAGCGGGATTCGATATGGATTTCCAGTATGGCGCGAGACCAGCCGTGTTTCACGGCGCGCTGGGCATAGGCCAGGCGTTGTTCTGGCTGCTTCAGCCTGGCCAGCAACACCAGGTTGTGGCCCCAGGGCAATTGTCCAACAGCCTGTTGGACAATTGCCGCGTCCGGCCAAGCGTCGGCGAAGGAGCGCATGTACATCAGGTTGGCGCGGGAAAAGCCCTTCATCTCGGGAAAGGCTGTCCTGAGGTCGTGCGCCAGCCGCTCGATGACCTTGGCCCCCCAGCCCTGCTCGGCCTGCCGTTGCAGGATGTCACGGCCGATCTGCCAATAGAGCAGCACCAGTTCGCGGTTGACGGCCAGCGCGGCCCGCTGCTGGGCACTGTGGATGCGGCTCTTCAGCTCGCCCAACCAGTTGGCGTAGCCTTCCGGGGCCGTAACGAGAGACACGGGCTTGTCGCTCATCCCGCCTCCCCGCTGGTGGCCTTGAGCGCGGCCAGCAGTTCGGTTTTCAGCGCTTGCTGAGCGGCCTGCAACTGGCGGGTGATGTCCTGGTATTCGGCCATCAGTTCGTCCGGATCACCCAGTTCGACGGTCACCTCGTGCGGGTTCTTGCAGTCCAGGTTGTAGTTGCGAGCAGCCAGATCCTTGGCAGAGACCTTCCAGGCATGCTCGGTGGTCTTGCGCCCCTTACGCTGCGGGCCGCCCCACCAGGTTTTCTCAAGATCGAATTCCTCAATGGTCAGCGGCTTGGAGCGGGAATAGCTCTTGTAGCCTGCCGGGTAGGGGTGCTCGAAGAACCATACGTCCTTGGTGGGGCCGCCCTTCTCGAAGAACAGGATGTTGGTGGCGATGCCGGTGTAAGGGGCGAACACGCCTTTGGGCAAGCGCACGACTGTGTGCAGGTTGAACTCTTCCAGCAGTTCGCGCTTGAGCGTGGTTTTCACCCCCTCGCCGAACAGGAAGCCATCCGGCAACACCACTGCAGCGCGGCCGGTGTCGTGCCTGAGCAGGTGCATGATCAGCGCCATGAACAGGTCGGCAGTTTCGCGGGTCTGGTGCTTGGCGAGGAAGTTCTTTTCGATGCCATCCTCTTCCATCCCACCGAACGGTGGGTTGGTGACAATGATGTCCACCCGGTCGCGTGGGCCATAGTCCTTAAAGGGGCGAGAAAGCGTGTTGTTGTGGCGGATATACGTGGGCACGTCGATACCGTGCAGCATCATGTTGGTTATGGCCAGCATGTGCGGCAGAGGCTTCTTTTCGACGCCGTGAATACTCTCTTGTAAGAGCCGGCTGTCGTCTGAAGTCTTGACCTGCTTCTGGAGGTGTTCGATGGCGCAGGTCAGGAAGCCGCCCGTGCCGCATGCCGGGTCCAAAATGCTTTCGCCTAATATCGGATCGAGTATATCGACCATGAACTGCGTGACCGCACGCGGGGTGTAGTACTCACCCGCGTTGCCAGCGGACTGGAGGTCGGCAAGGATCTTCTCGTAGATGTCGTTGAATAGGTGGCGGTCGCTGGACTTGTTGAAATCAACATCTGCTTCGATGGTGTTGATCACCTGACGCAACAGCGTGCCCGACTTCATGTAGTTGTACGCGTCCTCGAACACCGAGCCGATCACCCGGCCTTGCGCGGACACGCCCGCCTTCGTGGCAAGCTGTTTCAAGGAAGGAAAGAGGTCGTTGTTGACGAAGTCGATCAGCTCTTCGCCGGTCATACCTTCCGAATCTTTAGCCCAGTTGCTCCAGCGAAAGCGGTTGTGCAGCGGCGAACGGTAGCTGGACTGGGTCAGTTCCCATTCCTGTTCTTTATCGTCAAAGATCTTCAGGAACAACAGCCAGCAAATCTGGCTGATGCGCTGGGCGTCGCCATCGACACCGACATCCTTGCGCATAATGTCCTGAATGGCTTTGATGAGAGTTGCAAGTGACATGAATACTTCCTGAGTCTAGTGCGATTCAGGCCCGGTAGAGCTCTCGCTCGAGCTCGCCTACGGCCTGTTGATATTGAGTCTTTCCGCCAAAGGCACGCACCAGTTCGATCGGTGTGCCCAGGCGGTTAAAAGGGGCGATGGCGAGGATCTGTGTTTCCTCGATGGCGGCCACTCCCTCGTCGGCATACTTGTCGAGAAGGGCTTCGAGCACCTTTTGCGCCTGCTCGCCGTACTTGGCGAAATAATGGCGCTTCTTGACCTGCTCGGCTCGCTCCTTGCGAGTGAGCGGAGGTTGATCCCATGCCACGTGGCATAGCAGATCGAATGGGTCGAAATCCTTGCCCGCATGCTTGTCTACCTCGTCGGCCAAAGCTTCAAAAAAAATGCCTTGGTGGGCCAGCTCGTCGATGATGGCTTGCTTCTTGTCGGCCCTGCTCCAATGGCGCAGGAAATCATCAAGCGACGCGAACTCCTTGGCAAGGGTATTGCGGGTGTAGCTCTTCAGGGACTCGGTGATCAGTTTGCCGTTGACGTCGAAATACTGCACTCGTTCAGCCACCACCTTGACCTCGACATTGGCGACAACATAGCGGCGTATGTTGTCCCCTCCCTCGCCAGGCAGCGGATCGGCGGCGCCGCCCGGCGAAGTCGGCTCATCATCGGGCGAGGAATCGGTGAGGTCATCGTCCGGGGAATCCTCCCCGCCCTCCTCGTCTGGAGGAAGCGGCGGATCTTCGGGGCCTGGCTCATAGATTTGAACAGGGTCTCCATCAAAAGTCGGATCAGCAAAAAGCTCGGTCGCCTTCTTAAAATCGAGAATGGTGAACCAGTACTTGTCGAAGTCTTCATTGATGCGCGTTCCACGACCAATAATCTGCTTGAACTCGGTCATCGATTGAATACGCTGATCCAGCACGATAAGTTTGCAGGTCTGAGCATCAACGCCCGTGGTCATTAGCTTGGAGGTGGTCGCGATGACGGGGTACGTGCTTTCCGGAAAGATGAAGTTATCCAGCTCCATCTTGCCTTCTTCGTTATCGCCAGTGATGCGCACGACATAGCGATGGTTCTGCGCCACCAAGTCAGAATTTTCGTTGACCAACGCTTTGCGCATGCGATCAGCATGGTCAATGTTGTCGCAGAAGACGATGGTCTTGTCGAAACGATTGCTGGCCTTCAGGTATTCGCTGATCTTGCGCGCCACCACTTGCGTACGCTGTTCCAACACCAGCGTCTTGTCGAAATCACGTTGGTTATAGATGCGGTCTTCGATCTCGTTGCCGTGCTTGTCGATCATGCCCCTGTCAGGACGCCAGCCCGTCAGATCTTTGTCCAGGTCTATGCGCACCACCTTGTAGGGTGCAAGAAAGCCGTCATCGATACCCTGCCGTAGCGAGTAGCTATAGATGGGCTCGCCAAAGTAGTCAATGTTGGAAACATCCCTGGTTTCCTTAGGCGTCGCAGTCAGGCCGATCTGGGTAGCGGAATGGAAGTAATCCAGGATGTCGCGCCAGGCAGAATCCGCAGCGGCACTGCCACGATGGCACTCATCAATGACGATCAAGTCAAAAAAAGTCGGGCTGAACTGCTTATAGATGTTCCGTTCTTCATCGTTACCGGTGACAGCCTGGTAAAGAGACAGGTAGATCTCGTACGACTTGTCGGCCTGCCGTTTCTGGATCTTGGTCATTGCCGCGCCGAACGGCTTGAAGTCGTTGGTCATGGTCTGATCGACCAAGATGTTGCGATCAGCAAGGAACAGGATGCGCTTTTTGGTACGTGATTTCCACAGCCGCCAGATGATCTGGAAGGCGGTGTAAGTCTTGCCCGTGCCCGTTGCCATCACCAACAGGATGCGCTTTTGCTCCTTGGCAATCGCCTCGATTGTTTTATTGATGGCAAGCAGTTGGTAATACCGAGGCGTCTTGTTACTACCATCGCTGTAGTAATCCTGAGCCACCAAGGCCCGCTGCTGCGTGTCCAGCCCCTGATGCTCTGCCCACCATCGCCACAGCGTATCGGCACTGGGAAACTCATCCAGACGCAACTCGCGCTCGATGACACCATCCTTGGAGATCTTGTTGTGGAACAAGAAGCCATCGCCATTACTGCTGAACACGAAAGGCACTTGCAACATTTCGGCATAGCCCAGCGCCTGCTGCATGCCAGAGCCGACGGCATGCTTGTTGTCCTTGGCCTCAATGACGGCGATAGGCAGGTTGGGCTTGTGGAACAGCACATAATCGGCGCGCTTGTGCTGACCTCGTGTGTGAAGCTTGCCACGCACGATGATTCGGCCCTTGGTCAGCAGGAACTCTTCGCGCACCTGTGTCAGAACGTCCCAACCGGACTTCTCGAGAGCCGGTGTGATGAACTTGGTGCAGATATCGCGTTCGCTAAGCGCATGCTTATTCATAGAGCACCTTCGCCGTCATACCAACTTTCTCCTTACTGTCTGCGCTAGATTTTTTGTGCTCGACGGTGATCAAGCTTCTTGTATGCAGCAGTTCCAGGCTTTAGGCGATGGCCAAGCGCAACACGCCATCCATAACCCGGAGGCCGAAATGAACAGGACGCCGCAGAACGGCGCCCGTTGACTAATGATTAACCGCGAGCCCCAAGCTCCAACCAGGGTGGGCAATCGCGCCCCAGCGCCGCAGATGTAGCAAGCGATGGGTCCCTGTCATCAGCGCGTCAGACGTTAAACAAGAAATTCATCACATCGCCATCCTGCACGATGTATTCCTTGCCTTCCGCGCGCATCTTCCCGGCTTCCTTCGCGCCCTGCTCGCCCTTGTACGTGATGTAGTCCTCGTACGAGATGGTCTGCGCGCGGATGAAGCCGCGTTCGAAGTCGGTGTGGATGACGCCGGCGGCTTGGGGCGCGGTGGCGCCGATGGCCACGGTCCAGGCGCGGACTTCCTTCACGCCGGCGGTGAAGTAGGTTTGCAGGCCCAGCAGCTTGAAGGCGGCGCGGATCAGGCGGTTCAGGCCCGGTTCTTCCATGCCCATGTCCTTCAGGAAGGCTTCGCGGTCGGCGTCATCGAGGTCGACGATTTCGGATTCGATGGCGGCGCAGATGGCCACGACGGGCGCGTTGCGGGCGGCGGCGAATTCGGTCAGGCGGTCGAGCAGCGGGTTGTTGGTGAAGCCGTCGTCGGCGACGTTGCCCACGTACATCGCGCGCTTGGCGGTGATGAAGCAGAGCTGGGCGATGTCGGCCTTTTCTTCGGTGGTCAGGTCCAGCGCGCGGATGGGCTTGGCTTCGTTGAGCTGGGCGATGCACTTTTCCAGCACGGCGACGATGCGTTGCGATTCCTTGTCGCCCGAGCGTGCGGTCTTCTGGTGGCGTTGCAGGGCCTTTTCGGCGGTCTGTAGGTCGGCCAGGGCCAGTTCGGTTTCGATCACTTCGATGTCGGCGATCGGGTCGACCTTGCCGGCCACGTGGATCACGTTGGGATCTTCGAAGCAGCGCACGACGTTGACGATGGCGTCGGTTTCGCGGATGTGCGAGAGGAACTGGTTGCCCAGGCCTTCACCCTTGCTCGCGCCGGCGACCAGGCCCGCGATGTCGACGAATTCGACGGTGGCGGACAGGATGCGTTCGGGCTTGACGATTTCAGCCAGCTTCTGCAGGCGCGGATCCGGCACTTCGACGACGCCGACGTTGGGCTCGATGGTGCAGAACGGATAGTTCTCGGCGGCGATGCCGGCGCGGGTCAGAGCGTTGAAGAGTGTCGATTTGCCAACGTTGGGCAGGCCGACGATGCCGCATTGCAGAGCCATGGGAATCCTGTGTAAGTACGGTATTGAGCGTTAACGGCGTAGTTTACCCCGGCGGGGTGAAACGACGCCTTGTGGGCGGGGGTGATGCGGCCCCGAAGTGACCTCGAGGCGATCCTGCTGCGGTACGAATAACGGAGCCGCGAGTTGCCGTCATCAGACCGCCCAGCCCCCTACCCTTCGGACCGGGCGCCGCGTGTCGGGCGCCGCGCACCGCGGACCGAAGCCTTAACCCGCAGCCGTCGGCGCGTAGCGCATGACCAGCCAGATCATCAAGATCGGCCCGGCATTGAACACCGAGTGCAGCAAAATCGCCGCCCCGATGCCCCGCCGCACGCGCATCCACCCCAGCACCAGCCCGGTCAGCCATTGCGGCAGCACCAGCAGCGGCAGCAGCCAGTACGGCGTCTTGTTGTAGACAAAGTTGGTCAGGTGAACCGCCGCAAACGTCAGCGCGATCAGATGAAACACGACGCCATAGTGCTGCAGGTAATACCTGCGCCAGCTCGTGTCCCAGCCTTTCAGGGGCTCAGGGCGTGCGCGCAGCCCCCACACCGCCAGCAGAATGAACGCAGCCAGCAGCAGCCCCGTCCAGAGCTTCGGCCCCCACAGCACGACGGGCACCAGCGCGGGTATCAGCCACAGTGCCTGGCGCGGCCGGCGCAGGCCGTAGCGGAACAGCATCTCTTCGACCAGCGGGGCCCACAGCACCGCGGTCAGCCACGGAATGTTGTGGGGATCCAGGCGATGCGAGACGCCGCCCAGCCCGGCCGCGACAACGGCCACCGGCCCCAGCGCAAAAAGATTGATGACCCACAGCACGGCGGCCCAGGCCAGGAGGCGTCCCGGTCCGATGCCCGGCCACCAGTCGGCGGCCAGCCCGCTGCCGCCGGCGCGGTTCGGCAGGCGCGACAGCGGATGCGGATGGCGGATGAAGCGCCAGAAGTCGGCGATCTCGCTGCGAAAACGCATCTTCCCGTTGGGCTGGCGTTTTGTCATCAGGACTCGTTGCCGCTGTGCAGCTGGCGCGTAGCGAGTGCGAAGTCGCCGGCCAGCATGGACGGCACGACGGCGCGGCAGCGGTCGATGACGGCTTCGATTTCCTTTTGCTCTTCGCGGCGCGGCGGGTGCAGGACGAAGTCGGCGACTTGCTGTGCCAGCCCCAGCGTGCGCGGGTGGCCGATGCCGATGCGCAAACGCCAGAAGTTGGGGCTGCCGAGCGCAGCCTGGATGTCCTTCAGGCCGTTGTGGCCGGCGTGGCCGCCACCCTGCTTGAGCTTGACCTGACCGGGCATGAGGTCCAGTTCGTCGTGCAGCACCAGCACTTCTTCGGGCGTCAGCTTGTAGAAGCGCGCCAGCGCGCCGACCGCCTGGCCGGAACGGTTCATGTAGGTGTTGGGCTTGAGCAGCAGGACGTTGTCCGCGCCCAGGCGCGATTTGGCCACCATGCCGAAAAAGGATTTCTCGAGCGCAAAAGAAGTGCGCAGATCGTCCGCCAGATGGTCGGCCAGCCAGAAGCCGGCGTTGTGCCGGGTGGTTTCGTAGTCGGGACCTGGATTACCCAGTCCCACGATGAGGCGTATGGGAGTAGACATGATGGGGGTGTTTAAACCAAAAAACCCTGCGCATGCAAATGCACACGCAGGGTTTCGGGCGTAAGCCGCGGGAAAGCCGCAAGGGCTTTCCTGCAGGACTTAGGCAGCCGGAGCAGCTTCTTCGGCGTCGTCGGCGGCGGCAGCGCCACCCTTGGTGACCGCAGCGGCCAGCAGGGGGTTGTCTTCACCGCCGTGGGGGACGTACGTCACGCCCATGGGCAGCTTGATGTCGGCCAGGTGGATCGAACCGCCGGCCAGGACGTCAGCCAGGTTCACTTCGATGAACTGGGGCAGAGCCGACGGCAGGCAGGTGATTTCCAGTTCGGTCGTCACGTGGCTGATGATGGCGCCGCTCAGCTTCACAGCCGGCGAGATTTCAGCGTTCACGAAGTGCAGCGGCACCTTGGTACGCAGGGCTTGGTTGGCGTCAACGCGCTGGAAGTCCACGTGCAGGACTTGCGGCTTGTAGGCGTGCCATTGAACCGAACGCAGCAGAACTTGCTCATCCTTGGCGCCTTCGAGCTGCATTTGCAGGATCGATGCGTGGAATTCTTCCTTGCGCAGCGCGTGGTAGATCTCGTTGTGGTCGAGTTCGATGTTCAGGGGGGCAGCCGTACCACCATAAACAATGGCGGGAACGCGGCCCGCGCGGCGCAGGCGGCGGCTCGCACTCGAACCCTGGACGCTACGCGCAGTGGCAGTAAATTTCATGGATAACTCCGAAACGATAAAGGTGAAGAGACTTCACCGGTTGAATTCACGGCGCGCAAAGGGCGCGCCGTGCTTGTTTGCGCCTTGCCGCGACCAGCGAGGCGCAAAGAACTGCAAATGTGGGCTGTGGCCCGATCAACGCCTACGCGTCAATCGACGAACAGCGAGCTGACCGATTCGGCGTTGGAAATACGCAGGATGGTCTCGCCCAGCAGCGCGGCGCACGACAGCTGGCGGATCTTGCCGCTGGCCTGGCCTTGCTCGGACAGCGGGATAGTGTCGGTGACGACGAGTTCGTCGAGTTCCGACGCTTCGATGCGGTCGATGGCGCCGCCCGACAGCACGGGGTGCGTGCAATAGGCGTAAACGGCGCCGGCGCCGCGGTCTTTCAGGGCCTGGGCCGCCTTGCACAGCGTGCCGGCGGTGTCGACCATGTCGTCCATGATGATGCAGGTGCGGCCATCGACTTCACCGATGATGTTCATCACTTCCGACACGTTGGCGCGCGGACGGCGCTTGTCGATGATGGCCAGGTCGGCTTCAAGCTGCTTGGCCAGCGCGCGGGCACGAACCACGCCGCCGATGTCCGGGGACACCACGACCAGGTTCGAGAAATTGCGGCGCCAGATGTCGCCCAGCAGGATCGGACCGGCGTAGATGTTGTCCACGGGAATGTCGAAGAAACCCTGGATCTGGTCAGCGTGCAGGTCCATGGTCAGGACGCGGTCAACGCCAGCCACTTGCAGCATGTTGGCCACGACCTTGGCCGAGATGGCCACGCGCGCCGAACGCGGGCGGCGGTCCTGGCGGGCATAGCCAAAATAGGGAATCGCGGCGGTGATGCGGCCGGCCGACGCGCGGCGCAGGGCATCGACCATCACCATGATTTCCATCAGGTTGTCGTTCGTAGGCGCACAGGTGGGCTGCAGGACGAAGACGTCTTTACCCCGCACGTTCTCGTTGATCTCGACCATCACCTCGCCGTCCGAAAAACGACCGACGGTCATCTTTCCCAGGGACATGTCGAGGTGGTTGACTACGTCCACGGCCAGCCGAGTGTTGGCGGTGCCCGTGAAAATCATGAAGCTATCGTTTGCCATGATGGATGATGCGATGGTCGTTTGAGACACTAACGATTGATGCGAATGATGCGGGGTGATACCCGGGGTGACTTGGACAAGCACGTTCAACTTGCACCAGCGAATCCGGAAAATAAAAAAGCTGCTGAACCCGGGCCAGTGTCTTACAGGCGTGTTCAACAGCTTTTTTATGTATTCGGTTGGCTGGGGAGGAAGGATTCGAACCTTCGCATGCCGGAATCAAAATCCGGTGCCTTAACCAGCTTGGCGACTCCCCAACTATCTTGCAATCCAATTCCGCAACGGATGTTCAGCTAACCCAGTACATGCCTGCACTAACCGAAACCGTGGATGCGTTTGGCTGAATGTTTTATCAGCGCCGCGCATTATAGCGGTAATTTCTTGTTCTGCCAAAACGGCCTGCGATGTTTCGGAAAATTCGGCGAATAAACACCCGCCTGATCCCGACATGCGAACAGGAAGACCCCGCTCAGCAAGCCACCGCGATGCCCCAAGTACTTCAGGATAAAGACGGTAGACCACCGGCTCCAAATCATTTTTTCCGTAAAGCGCGCATCCTTTGGCAACTTCACCGCCGGATCCGCTTGGCAAAAATGTTTGCGAAGCAAGAAAGTCCGCTATTGTGATGTAAGAAGAATCCCTTGTCAAATCGGGCGCCGAAAATATTCCAACAGTCGGCACGCTGGCATCGGGTTGCACCACCAGATAGGCACGGTCGGGCAGCGTCACGGCGGTGAGATCTTCGCCGATGCCTTGCGCAAATGCCGACTGTCCAAAGACGAAGACGGGCACGTCCGCGCCCAGCGGCAACGCCAGCGCCATGAGTTCCTGACGCGACAGTCCCGTGTTCCACAGCTTGTTCAAGGCGATCAGCACCGATGCCGCATCGCTCGATCCGCCGCCTAAGCCCCCGCCTTGCGGAATGCGCTTTTCAAGGCTGATCTGCGCGCCCTGGCGCGTGCCCGTGGCCTTCTGCAGGGCGCGCGCGGCGCGCAAGGTGAGGTCCTGGTCTTCGGGGACACCCGGCAGATCGGTGGCGCGGCTGATGACGCCATCGGACCGCACATCGAAGTGCAGCGTGTCGCACAGGTCGATGAAGCGGAACACCGTCTGCAGCAGGTGATAGCCGTCGTCGCGGCGGCCCACGACGTGCAGGAAGAGATTCAGCTTGGCGGGAGCGGGAACGTCGTAGAGGGTCACGAAAGACAACCGGTGCGGATCAATCCGTCATTCTAGCGAGACGGGCCGGCGCACCGTGGCGCCTTTACGCCAACTGCGGCGTCACGCTGCCGCCAAGGCGTGCAGCGGGCGCGTCGATGACCTGTCCGTCCGGCAGCTTGAACACCGACACGGCGCCGGCCAGTTGGCGCGCCTGTTCTTCCAGGGCGCCAGCAGCAGCGGCGGCCTCTTCGACCAAGGCCGCGTTCTGCTGCGTCACGCTATCCATCTGCGACACCGCGCGGTTGACCTGGTCGATGCCGGTGGCCTGCTCTTCCGAAGCGGCCGAGATTTCGGCCATCAGGCTGGTCACGCGCTGCACGGATTCGACGATCTCGCGCATCGTGGCGCCGGCATTTTCAACCTGCTCCGAACCCACGCCGACCTTCTGCGCGGAATCCTCGATGAGCTGCTTGATTTCCTTGGCAGCGGCGGCGCTGCGCTGCGCGAGCGTGCGCACTTCGCTGGCCACGACCGCAAAACCCTTGCCCTGCTCGCCGGCGCGCGCGGCTTCCACCGCGGCGTTGAGCGCCAGGATATTGGTCTGGAAAGCAATGCCGTCAATCACGCCCACGATGTCGGCGATGCGCGACGAGCTGCCCGAAATCGCATGCATGGTTTCGACCACGCTGGACACGGCCTCGCCGCCGCGCTGTGCAACCGCCTGCGACGCAGCCACCATGCGATTGGCCTCGCGTGCGGTGTCGGCGTTCTGCTTCACGGTGGTGGCCAGCTCTTCCATGCTGGCCGCGGTTTCTTCGAGCGACGCAGCCTGCTCTTCGGTGCGGCTGGACAGATCGGTGTTGCCCGAAGAAATTTCGCGAGCACCGACGTTGATCTCGTCAACGCCGCGGCGCACGGCCGACACGGTGCGCACCAGGCTGTCCTGCATGGCCTTGAGGGCGCCGATCAGCGCGCCGATTTCGTTCTTGCCCATATCCGCCACGCGGCGCGTCAGGTCGCCTTCGGCAATGCGGCGGAAGACTTCGCCCGCTTCCAGCAGCGGACGCACGATCATGCGGCGGATCAACACATGCGCGCCGACGGCCATCAACAAGCCCAGCGCCAGAATGCCGGCCAGCAGCGAACTGAACAGCGTGTGGAACATGGAGATTTCATCCATGACCGTCTGCCCGGTGCTCTCGGCACGCAGCACAAAGGCGTCGCGCTCGCTTACGAGACGCTCCTGCACGGCCTGCGTACCCTGCTTGAAGTAGGCGTCCATGTCGCCGGCTTCGAGGACGCGGCCCACGTTCTGCAGGTTGGTGCTGAGCTTGGTGTAGGCATCGATGATGCCGGCGGACTCGGCCTTTTCCTCGGCGGACAGGCTGCCGGAGAACCCTTGGAAGGCGCGATCGGCGGACACGATGCGCTGGCGCGCGGCCTGGAGCGAGCTCTTGTCGTCGGTATTGCCCTGCGCGACGCGCGTGGCGTAGCGGCTCAGGTCCGTGCGGGCCGCAACGAGCGACAGCGACGCGGAATTGACCGCATTGACCTGTTGCGCCGACAGGCGATAAAGCTGCTCGACATCGTGGTTGGTCTGCCGCAGGGCAGCGAAGCCCATGCCGCCAATCACCAACTGGAAGGTGAAAAATATCGCGATGATTCCCAATAGCACCGTCGCGATGCGTGTGTTCCTGAACATTGGCCATTCTCCAAAAGGGTGGCGGCAGACGAGCGTCGACCCCGAATTGCTGCGCCGCGCACGAACCGGGCGCGGGCAGGGAGAATTATTCAGTGAAGTCAATATATTTCAAGCGGTAACACGCCCGGATTTGCGGCGGTTATTCGCTTGATTGGAATCAAGGCGATGTGATAAGGGTTTACCCGAATCGCCCAGCGCGGCGCCTGACGCCGCGCGCGCTCACGACTGGTTGACGACCAGCCGAACGAGGATGCGGCGTCCGGGTTCCTGGCGCTCCAGCACCAGCAGTTGCGGGCCTTTCTCGTCGTAGCGGGAAAGCTTGGCGCGCCAGCCGCCCTGTTCGAATGCCACGGGGCGACCCAGTTCGTCACGGGTGACGTCGGTGGCCTCGGGGTCTGCGGGCACCTTGCCGCGCAGCCAGTCGCGCAATCCGGACACCGGCATGCTGCTGCCCAGCGCGTCTTCGGCAAGCGCATCCGGGTTGTCGGCGACCAACCGGGTGCCGTCTGCCTTGGTGAGGCTGGCGGCGCCGGGGGTGCCTTCCACACGCGCTTCGGTCGAGCCCAGCGGGTTGGTCAGGTCCAGCACATAACGGCGGCCATCGTCGGACCAGGAAAAACCGCCCTGCACCGCGTTTTGCTTGCCGCTTTCTTCGTTGACGGTAATGGCAAAGCGCCCGATGCGAGAAAACGCATCGGCGCTGGCGCCTTCGATCGGCTTGGGCAAGGACGTGCATGCCGCCAGGGTGAAGGCCAACAGCGCCATTGCCATCCAGCGCACGCTGGCCGCGGCGCCGCGCAATCCTGCAAATACTGCCGTCACAGGCTGACCCCCAGACGCTTCACGACGTCCTGAACCGTCTTGTTCTTGGGATCTTTCTGCTGGGCCGCGCGCAGCAGGTCCATGGCCTGATCGCGCTTGCCTTGCGCCCAAAGCACCTCGGCCAGATGCGCGGCGATGTCGGCTTCGGGACGCACGCTGTAGGCGCGGCGCAGATAATCCGCGGCGGCGGTGGTGTCGCCCATGCGGAATTTGACCCAGCCCATGCTGTCGAGAATGAACGGATCGTTGGGCGACAACTCCAGCGCCTGCGTGATCAGGTCCAGGGCCTCGGGCAGGCGCTGATTGTGGTCCGCCAGCGTGTAGCCCAGCGCGTTGTACGCATGGGCGTGGTCCGGATCCAGCGCGATGACCTGACGCAGCATGCGCTCCAGGTCAGCCAGGCGGTTCTGGCGTTCGTACAGCATCGCCAGTTCGTACTTGATTTCGACCGTGTCCGGCAGCGCCTGGTCGGCGGCTTCCAGGGCGGTGACCGCCTGGCCGATGCGGTCGGCGTCGCGCAGGATCTGCGCCTTGGTCAGCGCGCCCAGGGCGCGTTCTTCTTCGTCCTGCGGGCCGGCCGAGTCGATCATGGCCAGCGCGTCGTCCACGCGGCCGCTCTTGGCGCGCAGCGCGGCCTGGCGCATGCGCACGGAATAGCGCAGCGTGGGGTCGTCGATGCGGCCGAGTTCGGCGATGGCTTCGTCGTAATGGCCCTGGTCTTCGGCGATGCGCGCCAGCAGCACGTGGGCATCGGCGGCGGCGGCGCCGGCGTCGGTGGCGCCCGGGACCGTGGCCCGCTGGCGCTGGTTCTGGACGTCCAGATACTGCTGGAGCAAGGTCTTGGCCTGCGGAAGCTGCCCGGACTTGTACGCCAGTTGCGCCTGCATGAAGAGCAGGTCGAAGTCTTCAGGCGACCGGCGCGACATGGCTTGCAGTTCGGCCAGGGCGGCGTCGTAGTCGCCGCTGTCGGCCAGTTGACCGGCCAGCATCAGGCGCACCTTGCGGGCGCCCGGATTGCGGTTGATGAAAGTGCGGGCTTCAGTCTGCGCGCGCTTGGGGTCGACCTTGGAGCCGTACTCCAGCACGCGCTGGGCGGCGCCTTCGGATTTGGGATCGGCGGCCAGCGCGGCGCGGGATTCCTGCGCGGCACGCTCGTAGTCGCCGGCGGCGGAGGCCACATCGGCCAGCGCCAGATGGGCGGCGGGCAGCTTGCGCACGCTGTCGCTCAGGGATTCGTCCAGGATGCGCAGCGCCAGGCGCCGGTCGTTCAGGCGGCTGAGCACGGCAAGCGCCTGGCCGATGGCGGCGGGCTTGTCGCGCGAGGAATCGATGCGTTTGCGCAGGGCCTGGGCCAAGCCCTTGGTCTGGCCATTGGCAGCCGCCAGCGCCAGCTCGGTAGAGCTGGCTTCGACGTCGTTGGGAGCCAGGCGGGCCCAGACGCGGGCCGCGTCCAGCGCGCCGGGCAGGTTGCCGCCGGCAAGCTGGAATTCAAGGCCGCGGCGGGCAAGACGGGGATCGCCGGTGTCACGGGCCAGACCGACCATGGTGGTGGCGGCGGTGCCGTACATGCCCCGCTGGGCGGCGATTTCGGAAGCCAGTACGCGGTAGAAGATATCGCCGGTCAGCGACACATAAGGCAGTTGACCTGGGCGCAGGCGGATGACTTCGGTTTCAGGCTGGCGGCTTTGGGGAGCCATCCGGGGGCCCGTCGCGTCACGCGTCCGGCCGTCGGCGGCCTGGGCCGGCGGGGCCATGATTGCTGCCAGCGCAAGCCCCAACGCGGCGATCCCGATATTCATTTGTTTAAAAGACGACTTCACGCGGCCCGTCCGGTTGATGGCACAATCTTCGTACACGCAATTGATGATCTTACACTGGCTCATGCCGGAACTGCCTGAAGTCGAAACCACGCGCCGAGGAATCGACGCCATCATCACCGGCCAGACGCTCTCGCGACTGGTCGTTCACGAACCCCGCATGCGTTGGCCCATCCCGCCGGAGCTGCCGTCCCTGATCGGCGGACGCACGGTGCTGGAATGCGCGCGGCGCGGCAAGTACCTGCTCCTGCGCTTCGAACATGGCACCCAGATCGTGCATCTGGGCATGTCGGGCTCGCTGCGCAGCGTGGCGCCCGGTGAATTCCTGCGCAAGCACGATCATGTCGAATGGATCTTCGACGGCGCAGTCCTGCGCCTGCACGATCCGCGGCGCTTCGGCGCGGTGCTGTGGCACGACGCCGAAGCCGGGCCCATCGAGGCGCACCCGTTGCTGGCCAAGCTGGGCATCGAACCCTTCGACCCGCGATTCGACGGGGCCTGGCTGCACCGGCATTTCCAGAACCATTCCGCCGCCATCAAGCAGGTGCTGCTGGCCGGTATGGCGGTGGTCGGCGTGGGCAATATCTATGCGTCCGAAAGCCTGTTCCGCGCCCGGATCAATCCCAAGACGCCCGCGAACAAGCTGTCGCTGGCCCGTTGCGAGCGGCTGGCCGACATGGTGCGCGCCACGCTGGCCGACGCGCTGACCTCCGGCGGCAGCACGCTGCGCGACTACGTGGGCGCCAGCGGCGAGCCGGGGGCCTATTTCGACATCCACGCGGCCGTGTACGAACGCGAAGGCCTGCCCTGCCGGGTCTGCGCCACCCCCATCCGCCGTTTCGTCCAGGGGCAACGGGCCACTTACTACTGCCCAAAATGCCAGCGGAATTGACTCGGGCCGGTCCGCCGCGCCTGGGGAAATCGCCGTTACAACTCGGGAATTCGTTTATAGCAAACGTATTGCACGAAAACTAACGCGGGACTATATTTCCTTCCACACACCCTATTCCTATAAAAGTGGAAGGAGCCTCCATGAGCAAGCAATTCGCCTCGCACGCGGACATGGACGACAAGGTCGTCTCGTTCGAAAAACTGTCCGACAACGCCTATGCCTACACCGCCGAAGGCGACCCCAACACGGGTGTGATCATCGGCGACGAGGCCGTCATGGTGATCGATACCCAGGCCACCCCCGTCATGGCCCAGGACGTGATCCGCCGAATCCGCGAAGTCACGGACAAGCCCATCAAGTACATCCTGCTGTCGCACTACCACGCCGTGCGCGTGTTCGGTGCGTCGGCCTACAACGCCCAGGAAATCCTGGCCAGCCGCGACACCTACGACCTGATCGCCGAACGCGGCGAACAGGACAAGGCCAGCGAGATCGGCCGTTTCCCCCGCCTGTTCCGCAACGCCGAATCAATTCCGCCGGGTCTCGTCTGGCCGACGATGACGTTCAAGGGCGAAATGACGGTCAACCTGGGCAACCTGGAAGTCAAGCTGCTGCAGGTCGGCCGCGGCCACACCAAGGGCGACACCATCGCCTGGCTGCCCGAGCAGAAGATCCTGTTCGCGGGCGACCTGGTCGAATACCAGTCCACGCCCTACTGCGGCGACGCCTACTTCCGCGACTGGCCCACCACGCTGGACGCACTGTCGGGCTTTGAAGCCGAAAAGATGGTGCCCGGCCGCGGCCCGGCGCTCAAGAACGCCACCGAAGTGCGCCAGGGCCTGGCCGGCACGCGCGCCTTCCTGACGGACCTGTACGGCGCCGTGAACCGCGGCGTGGCCGAGGGCAAGGACCTGAAGACGATCTACCGCGAGGTCTACGACTTCATGAAGCCGCGCTACAGCGACTGGGTCATCTTCGACCACTGCATGCCGTTTGACGTGTCGCGCGCCTATGACGAGGCCTCGGGCCACACGCATCCGCGCATCTGGACGGACAAGCGCGACCTGGAGATGTGGGCCCAGCTGGAAGGCTGACCCTACCCCTGACCTGACAAGCAAGAACCGGACACTCGCGACCCTTGCGGCGCAGCGTGTCCGCATAAATAAAAAAATGACCCACACAGGAGACAACCGTGGGAGACATCGACTTTCAGGCGATGGAGTTCGCCTATGAAAAGCACGCGGACCAGACGGCGGCCGACCCGGCGCGCCATCAGGTCGTGGTGGTGGGCGCCGGCCCCGTCGGCCTGACCACGGCGCTGGACCTGGCGCGCCAGGGCGTGCGCGTGGTGGTGCTGGACGACGACTACCGCTTGTCCACAGGGTCGCGCGCCATCTGCTTTTCCAAGCGCACGCTCGAAATCTGGGATCGCCTGGGCGTTGGCCAGCGCATGATCGACAAGGGCGTGTCGTGGAACGTCGGCAAGATTTTCTTCCGCGAACAGGAAGTCTGGCGCTTCGACCTGCTGCCCGAACCCGGCCACCGCCGGCCGGCATTCATCAATCTGCAGCAGTA
Organism: Achromobacter sp. ACRQX; assembly: GCF_022346505.1. NCBI lineage: Bacteria > Pseudomonadati > Pseudomonadota > Betaproteobacteria > Burkholderiales > Alcaligenaceae > Achromobacter > Achromobacter sp. ACRQX. Next base: position 257,423 of record NZ_JAKRML010000001.1, on the reverse strand, counting down.
CTACGCCGAAGGCTATCTATACGAGCAGGCCCGCCAGCAGCCCAACATCGAGCTGCGCTGGAAGAACAAGGTCGCCGGCGTCATGCAGGGCAATGACGGCGTGACGCTTACCGTCGAAACGCCCGAAGGCCCGTACACGCTGCATGCCGATTGGCTGATCGCCTGCGACGGCGCACGATCGCCGGTGCGCAAGCTGATCGGCCAGGAAAGCCACGGCCGCATCTTCCGCGACCGCTTCCTGATCGCCGACGTCAAGATGACCGCGGATTTTCCGTCCGAACGCTGGTTCTGGTTCGATCCGCCTTTTCACCCGAATCAATCCGTGCTGCTGCACCGGCAGCCCGACAACGTCTGGCGCATCGATTTCCAGCTCGGCTGGAACGCCGACCCCGTTGAAGCGGTCAAGCCCGAGAACGTGCTGCCGCGCATCCGGGCGCTGCTGGGTCCGGACGCGCAATTCGAACTGGAATGGGTCAGCGTCTACACGTTTGCGTGCGAACGCATGGACAAGTTCCGCCACGGCCGCATCGTGTTCGCGGGCGACTCCGCGCATCGCGTGTCGCCGTTCGGTGCGCGCGGCGCCAACAGCGGCGTGCAGGATGCCGAGAACCTGGCGTGGAAGCTCAAGCTTGTCGTGGCCGGCCTGGCGCCCGATACGCTGATCGACAGCTACAGCGCCGAGCGTGAATTCGCGGCCGACGAGAACATCCTGAACTCGTCGCGCGCCACCGACTTCATTACGCCCAAGAGCGACATCAGCCGCAGCTTCCGCAATGCGGTGCTGAATCTGGCGAGAGACCACCCGTTTGCGCGATCGCTCGTGAACAGTGGGCGGCTTTCGCTGCCGGCCACCTACGCCGGATCGCCCCTGAACACGCCGGATGCCGACGCCTTCACCGGCCGCATGATGCCGGGCGCGGTGGCGCTGGATGCGCCGTTGCAGGTTCAGGGCGAAGCGGGCTGGTGGCTGTCGCAACTGGATGGCGAGTTCGTGCTGGCGGTGTTCTGCGCTGGCGCGCTGCCCGGCCGCGACACGCTGATGGCGTTGCAGGCGCTGCGGATGGCGCCGGTGCCCGTCAAAGCCGTGCTGGTGGCCGATATGCAGTGCGACCTGTCCGCCGTGGCCGCGGACGTGCCCGTGGTGCGCGACAGCGAAGGCTGCCTGGCCAAGCGCTACGACGCGCAGGACGGCACCGCCTACCTGATCCGCCCCGACCAGCACATCGCCGCGCGCTGGCGCGTTTTCAATCCCGACGCCGTTGCCGCCGCCGTTCAGCGCGCGACGGGCCGCGCGTGATTCCCGAGGTTGTCACCATGCTTATCACCGAAACCAACCTGAGCGCGCCGGACGACTTCTATGAAGCGCTGATCGACGCCCATCGCGACCTGACGAACGAGCAGAGCCAGGAGCTGAATGCGGCGCTGATCCTGCTGCTGGCGAACCACCTGGGCGACCTGCCGCTGCTGAAGGAAGCGTTGCAACATGCGCGCGCGTCCGTGACGCAGGCGGTTTAAGGCGGCAATTCAAGACAAGACGTCCGATCCAAGCGGCGCGGGTCCGCGTCGGCGTCAACGCCCCGCGCGGACCTTCATGATCCCACCGCGAAGGTGTTGACGATCAACGCGCGCAGCCACTGATTGCCGCCGTCGCGATCCACCCTGCGCTGCCAGTACATGTTGGTCTGCAGCGCGGGCACTTTCAGCGGCGGGGTCATGAAGCGCAGGCCGAACGGTGCGGCGGCGCTGGCCGCCAGCTTCTCCGGCACGGTTGCCAGCAAATCCGTCGCGCTGACGATATAGGGCACCGCGGAAAAATGCGGCACGCTGAAATGCTCGGCCAGGTCCACCCCGGCCCGCTCCATCGACTGATTCACCTGCCCATAAGGCGCCGCGCGCGACACGATCAGATGACGCTCCGCGCGAAACGCCTTGATCCCCATGCCCGCATGCGCGGTGGGATGCGCCTGGCGGAAGAGCGTGGCGTAGCCCTGGCGAAACAGCATCCGCTGCAGCGTGCCGGCTCCCATCTCATCGAACGCGCCGATTGCCAGGTCCACCCTGCCCGACTCCATCTCGCGCGGCAGATCCGGCCCCAGCACCCGCACCGAGTCGATGCGCACGTGCGGCGCCTTCTGCACGCAGACTTCCATGAGGCGCGGCATGAAATGGATTTCGCCGACGTCGGTCATGGCCACACGAAAGCGCCGGGTGCTGGTCGTCGCATCGAACTCGTCCTGGTCCTGCAAGGCCTGCGAAAGCAACCCCAGCGCTTCACTGACGGGTCCGGCCAGGCGCTGGGCGCGCGGCGTCGGCAGCATGCCCTGCGCGGTGCGTACGAAGAGTTCATCGCCGAATGCCACGCGCAGGCGCCGCAGCGCATTGCTCACCGCGGGTTGCGACAGGTCCATGCGCCGCGCCACCGCTGACAGGTTGCGGTCTTCCAGCAGGTGTTGAAACAGCAGCAACAGGTTCAGATCGACATCGCGCAGTTCGGCCATCGGCGCCCCCTACTATTCACGAAATTTATAGTCGCTATTTTTGCATTCCCGTAGCCGCAACAGGGATTTTTTCCGACAATGGCACATCGGCTCGGGCGGCGCCCGTCCCGCCACCACACCAAGCTGCGCGGCCAAGCACCGCGCCCGCCACCCAGGAGGATTCCATGGAACTGCAATATCAGTCCGGCTTCGGCAACGAATGCGCAACCGAGGCCTTGCCCGGCGCCCTGCCCGCCGGCCGCAATTCACCGCAGCAATGTCCTTACGGCCTGTACGCCGAGCAGCTGTCCGGCACCGCCTTCACGGCGCCGCGCGCGGAAAACCGCCGTTCGTGGCTGTACCGCATCCGTCCGGGCGCGCAGCACAAGCCCTTTGAAGCCTTCGGCGGCGCCGCCGGCTGGCTGAGCACTTTCGGCCACGGCCCGGTCACGCCGAACCAGCTGCGCTGGAGCCCGATGCCGATTCCCGATGCCCCCACGGATTTTCTGGAAGGCGTGAAGACGTGGGGCGGCAATGGCGGCCCCGACGAACAGGGCGGCGTGGGCATTCATCTGTATGCCGCCAACCGCTCGATGCAGGGCCGCTTCTTCTACAACGCCGACGGCGAACTGCTGCTGGTGCCGCAAGAGGGGCGCCTGCGCCTGGCCACCGAACTGGGTCTTATCGACCTGGAACCGCTGGAGATCGCCGTCATTCCCCGCGGCGTGCGATTCCGCGTGGAACTGCTGGACGGCACTGCGCGCGGCTACATGCTCGAGAACTTCGGCGCAGCGCTGCGCCTGCCGGAACTGGGTCCCATCGGCTCGAACTGTCTGGCCAACGCGCGCGACTTCAAGACGCCCGTGGCCTGGTACGAAGACGTGGACGGCGACTTTGAACTGATCGCCAAGTTCACGGGCGGCTTCTGGCGTGCCGCGATCGACCATTCGCCGCTGAACGTGGTGGCCTGGCACGGCACGCATGCCCCCTACAAGTACGACCTGCGCCACTTCAACACCATCGGATCGATCAGCTTCGACCACCCCGATCCCTCGATCTTCACGGTGCTGACGGCGCCGTCGGACACCCCGGGCACGGCCAACATGGACTTCGCCATCTTCCCGCCGCGCGTCCTGGCCATGGAGAACACGTTCCGTCCGCCTTGGTTCCATCGCAACATCGCCAGCGAATTCATGGGCCTGATCCAGGGCGTGTACGACGCCAAGGCCGACGGGTTCGCGCCCGGCGGCGCCAGCCTGCACAACTGCATGAGCGGCCACGGCCCCGACGCCGAAACGTTTGAAAAGGCGTCGCACGCGGACACCAGCAAGGCGCATTACATCCGCGACACGATGGCGTTCATGTTCGAGACCCGCCGCGTGATCCGCCCGACGGAGCAGGCGCTGGCGTCGGTAGAATTGCAGGGCGATTACTACCGGTGCTGGCAGGGCATCGCAAAGCACTTCGATCCCAACAAGGCGTGACGCGACCGCGTCAACCTTTGTTGCCGGCGGCGATGCGCGAACAGCGCATCGCCGTTTGGCGTTTGATTCATCCGGCGCACGAACCGCTCGAGCGCCCGGCCAGCCCCCATAACCACACTGACCGAGACACGCAGCCATGACCACCACGATCAACGAAACCCACGACCCGTCCTTGAAGAGCTGGGTCGCCAGCGCCAATTCGGACACGTCGGATTTCCCCGTGCAGAACCTGCCCTACGGCGCATTCCGCCGCAAGGGCTCGCAGGAATCCTTCCGCCCCGGCGTGGCCATCGGCGACCAGATCCTGGACCTGGCCGCGCTGGCCGGCAAGCAGCCGTTCGAAGGCCTGGCCGCGGATGCCCTGGCCGCCTGCGCCACCGATAGCCTGAATGCGCTGATGGCCCTGGGCCAATCGCACTGGAGCGCGCTGCGCCTGGCCCTGTCGCGCGCGCTGCGCGAAGGCGCCGCCCTGCGCGCCACGGTGGAACCGCTGCTGGTCGCGCAGGCTGACGCCGAATACACCACGCCCGCCCGCATCGGCGACTACACCGACTTCTATATCTCGGTGCACCACGCCACCGCCGTGGGCAAGCAGTTCCGTCCCGACAACCCCCTGCTGCCCAATTACAAGTGGGTGCCGATCGGCTATCACGGCCGCGCCTCCAGCATTGGCGTGGACCAGAAATTCCCGCGCCCGGTCGGCCAGACGCGTCCCGCCAACGAAGGCGAAGCGCCGCAATTCGGCCCCTGCGCGCGTCTGGACTATGAACTGGAGCTGGGCATTTTCGTGGGCACCGGCAACGCGCAGGGCGAACGCATCACGCTGGCCGACGCGGATTCGCACGTATTCGGCCTGTGCATCCTGAACGATTGGTCGGCGCGCGACATCCAGGCCTGGGAATACCAGCCGCTCGGCCCCTTCCTGTCCAAGAACTTCGCGTCCACGATCTCGCCGTGGATCGTCACGATGGAAGCGCTGGAGCCGTTCCGCACGCAATGGACCCGTGGCGCGGGCGAGCCGCAGCCGATGCCTTACCTGGCCTCCGACGCCAATCGGGCCAAGGGCGCGTACGACGTCCAAATGCAGGTGCTGATGACCACCGAACAATCGCGCGCCGACCGCAAGCCGCCGGTGAAGCTGTCCAGCAGCAATTTCCGCGACGCCTACTGGAACGTCGCGCAGCTCATCACGCATCACACGGTCAATGGCTGCAACCTGCAGCCGGGCGACATGCTGGGCACCGGCACGCTGTCCGGCCCGCAGCCTTCGGAAGCGGGGTCGCTGCTGGAACTGAGCAATGGCGGCAAGGCGCCGATCGAACTGCCGTGGGGCGAGAAGCGCACCTTCCTGCAGGATGGCGACCAGATCATCATCCGCGCCGAATGTGTGAAGGCGGGCTATCCGCGCATTGGCTTCGGCGAGTGCTCGGGCGTGGTGCTGCCCGCGCGCGTCTGACGCTCAGGCGGCATGGACAAAGCCACGCAGCGGCGCGACCGCTGCGTGGTTTTTTTTATTTAGTTGACGGGCGGGTTTGTGACGGCCGGCGATCCGGCGGCCGGCGATCCGGCGGCCGGCGACCCGGCGGCGGGCGACCCCGCGGCGGGCGATCCCGCATCTGACGCCCCCGCACCCGGCGCCCCCGGGCGCGCCACCAGCGCCTCGATCTCGTCGTCCTTGGCCTGCCATTGCTGCCCAAGCCATTGGTGGAACGTGGTGCGAAACGCCTTGTCGCGCGAGTAATCGGCTTCGCAGAACGCCGGCGGCACCGGCAATTGCCGCATGCGCACCAGCACTTGTCCTGCGCGTCCGCAGGCGAAATCCCAGAAGCTCGGCGCGCCATCCGGATAGGCGATGGTGACGTCGATCATCGACCGGAACTGCGCCCCCATCGCATTCAACGACACCGCCAGACCGCCGGCCTTGGGCTTGAGCAGATGGCGGTAAGGCGAGTTCTGCGCCGCGCGCTTGGCTTGGCTGAAACGCGTGCCTTCGGCAAACAGCATCACGCTGGTGGGCACCAGCGAAAACTTGGCGCAGGCGCGCCGCGCGGCCTCCTGATCCTGGCGCCCCAGGTCGGGGTTCTTGCGCAGGGCCGCCTTGCCGTGCCGTTTCATGAAGGGAAAGTCCAGCGCCCACCACGCCAGGCCGATGACCGGCACGTAGATGAGCTGCTGTTTGAGGAAGAACTTGAGCAGCGGAATGCGCCGGTTCAGCGAGTACTGCAACACGAAGATGTCGACCCACGACTGATGGTTGCAGTTGACCAGATACCAGTCGGCATAGCGCAGGTCCTTGTTGCCCTGGATGTCCCAGGCCTGCGGCTGGATGCGCACGAACCAGCCGGAATTGCACGCCACCCACGCGGTGGCGATGCTATTCAGAATGGGATCGATGCGGCGCCTGACTGCGGCAAAAGGCAACGCCAGCTTCAGCAGCGAGACCGGAAACAGCAGCAGGCACCAGAACAGCGTGTTGGCGGCCAGCCAGACCGAGCTGATGACCCCGGTGATCCAGGCAAAACGGCCACGCGGCACCGGGATCGCCATACGGGGACGCTGGCGCTGCGCGGCGTGTTGGACACTGGAAAGCGCCGGAGATGCGGGGCGGGAGGCTCCCGAGGACGTGTTGGGCGTTGTCATGGGCGCCAGTGTGCTATTGGCCCGCGGAATGCGGATTGAGCAGGATCAAGGCAGGCGGCCGGGGTGGCCGCCTTGGTCGTCATATGCGTCACGGCAGCCGGTACTTCTCTTCGCGATACGCCCAGCTTGCCCACAACGCGTGCGCCAACGCCTCCTGCGTCAGCGCGGGATCCGCCGGCTCGACCGGCGCATACGTCTCGTCCTGTCCCACCGGCGCGGCCTCGTAACGGAACTGGCGCGGCGCCTTGGAGGGCTCCAGCACCAGCAGTTGATCGCCTTTCAGATAGCCGAAGTTGTCCGCGTATTGCATCATCGCCCGGTTCGGATCGCGCTGCGTCAGATCGGCGCCCAGCATGGGGTTCACATTATCCAGGCCGATCAAGGACAGCAGCGTCGGCGCCATGTCGATCTGGCTGACAAGCCGATCGTCCTGCCGCGGCGCGATGCCCGCGCCCAGGATCAGCGCCGGAATCTGGAAATGCCGTACCGGCACGGGAATGGAGCCGTAAACGCGCGAGTCGTGGTCGGCGATGACCAGGAAGACCGTGTTGTCCCAATACGGCGCCTTGCGCGCCTTGTCGAAGAACTGGCCCAGCGCCCAGTCCGCATAGCGCACCGTGTTGTCCACCGTGGCCGGATCGCCCACGGGCTGGATGCGCCCGGGCGGATATTCCCACGGCGAATGGTTGGTCACCGAGAACGCCAGGGTGAACACCGGCTTGTCGCCGTCCGCGCGCAGCAGGCGGTCGACCTGATTGAACATGTCTTCATCGGAGGCGCCCCACGATCCCTCGAACACGGGGTCGACGAACTTGGGCCGGTCCACGATCTCGTCAAAGCCGTTGCCCAGGAAGAAGGCGCGCATGTTGTCGAAGTGGGACTCGCCGCCATACACGAAGCGCGAATGATAGCCGTGCTTGCCCAGCAACTGCGCCAGTGTGAAAAAGCCCGTCTGCGAACGCGGCAGCTTGACCACGGCATCAGCCACGCTGGGCAAAAAGCCCGCCGTGACGGCTTCGATGCCGCGCACCGAGCGCGTGCCGGTGGCGTAGGCGCGGTGGAACATCCAGCCTTCCTTGCCCAGCCGGTCGATGTTCGGCGTGAGGTCGCGGCCCCCCAGGCTGCCCACGTACTGCGCGCCCAGGCTTTCCTGCAGGATGATCACCACGTTCAGCGGCTTGTCGCGCCGCACGGTTGCCTTCTGCTCATGCAGGCTGGGCAGCGTCGGATCTATTGGCGCGCCGGTCATGCCCGCCTTCTCGCGCACGATGGCGTTCATCTCATCCACGGCCATCTTGGGATACATCGCGGCCGACGAGCGTTCGTCGCGCATGCGATAGGCCGCGTCGAACACGCTGTACAGCGAATTGAGCGCCAGCGCGTTCACCATGGCGTCCGAGCTGAAGGCCACCTTGGCGGGATTGATGGGCCGATGCTCGAGCGTGCCGCGCGCGCCCAGGAACACCAGCGCCAGGATCACAAAGGATGCGACAGGCCGCTTCCACCATCCCATGAACGGATCGCGCGTGCGCGTCGGGAACAGCTTGACCGCAAGCCAGGCCGCCAGGACCAGCACCACGAAGGCGGCCAGCAGCACGCCCTTGTAGCCCTGCCACAGCATCGAGCCCACTTCCTTCGGATTGAGCAGATAGATGAAGTAGAGGCGGTTGGGCCGGGTGTCGTATTCCGCGATGAATTGCGGGGTGGACACTTCCAGCAGCACGTACAGCATCCACCACACGCGGAACCACCACGCAGTAATGCGCGCGGCAAGCGGACGGTGGCCGAACCACGGCGATAACACCGCCGGCAGCGCGATCACCATCGACAGCAGGCACACGTCGATGCGCAGTCCGCCAAAGAGGAGCGGCCCGAGGCCCCCGGCCGCTTCGACGCGGTCCCACATCCAGAAGGCCAATCCCAGCCGCGACAGTGTCAGCAACAGCAGGATGGCGATGATGAATCGAAGTGTCAGGCGACGCATGCCGCGACCCTCCGAGCAACGGGACATGCCTGTCCCAACGAAGAATGCGTATTGCCTGATGTGCCGCGCAGAACCATGCCGTTTCGTGAACCAAAAAAATAACCGCGCCAAGAGTAACGCGGTTTCGGGCTTATCGAGGGCGGCGCGAGGCGGTTCAAACGTTGTACGACATCACACGTGAACCAATCGCCTTCAATACGATGGCTATTGCGCGCGCCGCAGGCGTTCGCGGCTGTTGCTCAGGTGCGTGCGCATGGCGGCGCGAGCGGCCTCGGGGTCCTGGCGCGTGATCGCGCTGTAGATGTCTTCGTGTTCGAGATTCACGCGCGCCAGATAAGCGGCGCGGTCTTCGAGGGCGAACTTGGCGGAGTTGATGCGGGTGCGGGGAATGATGGCCGAACCCAGGTGCGCCATGAGGTCCGCGAAGTAACGGTTGTCGGTGGATTGGGCCACCAGCAGATGGAATTGAAAGTCCGGCGTGATGGTGTCACCGCCCGCATCCAGCGCCTGTTTGAAGGCATCCAGCGCGCGACGCATCGCCTGCAATTGTTCGTCGCTACGGCGGATGGCGGCGAGCCCGGCGGCCTCGCTTTCCAGGCAGATGCGCAGTTCCAGCAGCACCAGCACGTCGCGCACGGTGGCGATGTCGGCCGGGTCGACGCGGAAGTCGCCGCCGCCGCTAGGCTCAAGCGCATAGGTGCCCACGCCGTGATGCGTTTCGACCAGACCCGAGGCCTGCAGACGCGACAGCGCCTCGCGCACAACGGTGCGGCTTACGCCGAACTGACGCATGATGGCGGATTCGGTGGGGAGCTTGTCGCCCGGGCGGATTTCACCGCTGCGGATGCGTTCGGAAATGTTTTCAACCAGGCCTTGCGCCAGGTTGCGGGGACGACGCTGCGGCAAAACAGGGGTATCGGCGGGAGCGTTCATCAGGGATTATCCGGAAGCGGTTGCGCAGCGCTTGACGCTGAAAAATGGCGTTCATTATACTTTGCGACAGTTGTACGATAACGTACCAGACAAGTCCACTCCACCGCGCCATTCACAGAGCGTTGCGTCATGAGCCGAGCTGTCAACAACATGCCTGAATCCCTTCGGTGTCATCGTTTGTTATTGACCGGCGCCGCCGGCAACCTGGGCCTGGTACTGCGTCCCCGATTGAAAGCTCATGCGGACATCCTTCGCGTCTCGGACGTGGCGGCGATGGCCCCCGCACAAGACGGCGAAGAGGTCGTGCAATGCAATCTGGCCGACGCGTGCGCCGTGTCGGAACTGGTGCGCGGCACGGACGCCATCGTGCATCTGGGCGGCGTGTCGGTCGAGCGCCCCTTCGAAGAAATCCTGCCGGCCAATATCCAGGGCGTCTACAACGTCTACGAGGCGGCCCGCCTGCACGGCGTGCGGCGCGTGGTGTTTGCCAGCTCCAACCACGTCATCGGCTTTTATGAACAGGGACAGACCCTGGACGCCGACGTGCCGCTGCGACCCGACGGCTATTACGGCCTGAGCAAGGCCTACGGCGAAAACCTGTCGCGCTTCTACTTCGACCGATACGGCATCCAGACCGTCTGCCTGCGCATCGGCTCGTCGTTTCCCGAACCCAAGGACCGGCGCATGCTGGTCACCTGGCTCAGCCATGACGACCTGACCGATCTGGTCGTCCGATCCCTTTTCACCCCCGACGTCGGCCACCTCATCGTGTATGGCGCGTCGGCCAACCGCGACAGCTGGTGGGACAACAGCGGCGCGGCCGCGCTGGGTTTTTCGCCCAAGGACTCTTCCGAGCGGTTCCGCGCGCAGGTCGAGGCGCAGCCCCCGCTGGCCGCGGACGATCCCGCGGCGCGTTATCAGGGCGGCGCCTTCGTCAAGGCCGGCCCCTTCCCCTTCCCGAACGCCTGAAGCCTTTCATGTCCATCACCGCCGAACGTCTTGGAACCTTGTTGTGCGGCGTCGGAGAAAGCCCTATCTGGCGGCGCGCGGACAAGGCGTTCTACTGGACCGACATCCCCGGCAAGACGCTGTGGCGCTGGACGCCCGAAACCGGCGCGTTCGCGCACTGGGCGCTGCCGCAGATGGCGGGCAGCATGGCGATGCGCGGCGACGGCTGGCTGCTGGCCATGGAAGACGGCCTCTATGCCTGCGACGCCCTGCGCGAGGGCGAGGCTTGCCTGCCCCGGCAACTTGCCGACGTGGCTCACAACGCGCCCGGCATGCGGTTCAACGATGGCCGCTGCGACCGGCAGGGCCGGTTCCTGGCCGGCACCATGGTGATGGACATGGGCCTCGCCTGGCCCGCCGGCGCACTGTACCGCCACGATGCGCGCGGCACGTCCGTGTTGCTGGACGATCTGATCGTGCCCAACGGCCTGGCCTTCAGTCCCGATGGCCGGACAATGTACCTGTCCGATTCGCACCCGTCGCGCGCGACCGTCTGGGCCTTTGACTACGACACCGATGCCGGCGTGCCGTCCCACCGCCGCGTCTTCATCCCCGCCCTGCCCGCCGGCCGCCCGGACGGCGCCGCCGTGGACGCGGCGGGCTGCTACTGGATCTGCGGCAACGACGCCGGCAAGGTGTACCGCTACACCCCCGACGGCCGCCTGGACCGCACCCTGGACGTGCCCGCCGCGAAGGTCGCCATGTGCGCCTTCGGCGGCGCCGGCATGGACACCCTTTTCGTCACGTCGATCCGTCCCGCGAATGCCGCTCCCGGCGCGCTGGATGGCGCGGTATTTGCCCTGCACCCCGGCGTGCAGGGCCTGGAGGAAACCGCCAGCGCCGGTTAGCACCCGACGGGCGGCTTCGCGCGCGCCCACCCCGAGCAGGCAGTGCATATCAAAGAGCTTCGGGGCCATCACGGCCCTCAACGAAACGCCGTACCCCATCCGGAGGTAGACATGCTGCACCCTCACCTGAGCCGCGCCGTTCTGGCCGCGGCCGCCTTGCTGACGCTGATTCCCGCCACCCACGCCGCCGAGCTGCGCTCCGCGGACATCCATCCCGACGATTACCCCACTGTGCAGGCCGTGCGCCACTTCGGCGAACTGGTCAAGCAACGGACCAACGGCCGTATCACCGTGAAGGTGTTTTCCGGCGGCGCGCTCGGCAACGAAGACGATTCGATCGAGCAGGTGAAGCTGGGCGCGCTGGCCATGTCCCGCGTCTCCAGCGCGGCGATGCACAACATCTGCCAGACCACGCGCGTGCCGTCGCTGCCGTTCCTGTTCCGCTCCAAAGAGCATCTGCACAAGGTGCTGGACAGCGAGATCGGCGACCAGATCCTGCGCTCGTGCGAGGCTGCGGGCTTCGTCGGTCTGGCGTGGTACGACAGCGGGTCGCGTTCCATGTATACGACCAAGAAGCCGATCAAGACGCTGGCCGACGCCAAGGGCCTGAAAATCCGCGTGCAGCAGTCGGACCTGTCCGTCGCGATGGTGGAAGCGATGGGCGGCAACGCCACGCCGATGCCGATGGGAGAGGTCTACACGTCGCTCAAGACCGGACTGGTGGATGCGGCCGAGAACAACTTTCCCAGCTACGAGAGCGCGCATCACTACGAGGTCGCAAAGTTCTATTCGCTGACCGAGCACACGATGACGCCCGAAATCCTGATCTTCTCCAAGCGCCAGTGGGACAAGCTGCCGCCGGACGACCAGAAAATCCTGCGCGAGGCCGCGCGCGAATCGGTGCCGTACATGCGCAAGCTGTGGGACGAACGCGAGCAGAAGTCGCGCGCCGTGGTCGAGAAGGCCGGATCGCAGATCTCGCAGGTCGATAAACCCTCGTTCCAGGGTGCGATGAAGCCGGTGTACGAACGCTTTGTCACCACCCCTGAAATGAAGGATCTGGTCGCCAAGATCCAGGCCGTGCAGTGAGGACATCATGTTGGCCACACCCACGAATGAACCAGATGTCGCCGCGGGGGGCCGGGAAGAAGCCCTGGCTGCCCCGCTGGATGCCTACTCCCGCGCCTGCGCCCGGCTGGCGCGAATCTGCATGTGGACCAGCGTCTTCGGGCTGATCTGCCTGATCGTCGCAGTCTCGTTACAGATCTTCGGCCGCCACGTTCTGAACAGCACGCCGACCTGGGCGGAAAGCCTGGCCCTTTTGCTGGTGCTGTACGTCACCATGCTGGGCGCCGCGGTCGGCGTGCGCGACGCCGGACACATCGGCTTCGAGTCCCTGCTGGACGCCCTGCCCGCCGCCGGGCAGCGGCGGCTGCGCATCTTCATCCATCTGCTCGTGCTGCTGTTCGGCGTGCTGATGGCCTGGAATTGCGGCGTGCTGGCCGAGTCCGTCGCGGCCTACAAGATTCCGAACCTGGGCATCTCCAACGCCTGGAAGTACGTTCCTGCAACCCTGTCGGGCACCTTGATCGCGCTCTTTTCCATCGAGCACATCATCGCGATCCTGCGCAACCAGAAGGTGGTCCCGGCATGGCGCTGACACTGCTTTCCTTCACCTTCATGGGGTTCCTCGTGATCGGCGTGCCGGTGGCCTTTGCCATCGGGCTGTCGTCCATCACGGCCATCATGTACGAGGACCTGCCGCTCGCGGTGGCCTTCCAGCAGATGACCTCGGGCATGAACGCGTTTTCGTTCCTGGCCATCCCCTTCTTCATCTTCACGGGTGAACTGATGCTGTACGGCGGCATCGCCGACCGCATCGTGAACTTCGCCAAATCGCTGGTGGGCCATGTGCGGGGCGGCCTGGGCATGTCCAACGTGGTGGCCTGCACGCTGTTCGGCGGGGTGTCGGGATCGCCCGTGGCGGACGTGTCGGCGATGGGGTCCGTGATGATCCCGATGATGAAGCGCGAGGGCTATCACGCCGACTACGCGGTGAACGTCACGACCCACGCGGCGCTGGTGGGCGCGCTGATGCCGACCAGCCACAACATCATCATCTACACGCTGGCCGCGGGCGGCAAGGTGTCCATCGCGGCGCTGATCGCGGCAGGCGTGGTGCCCGCCCTGATCCTGACCGTGTGCAACCTGGCCGCTGCGTATTTCGTGGCGCGCAGCCGCGGCTATCCGGCAGGCACCTTTCCGGGCTGGCACATCGTGTTCCGCTCGCTGGTCGCCGCGGCGCCGGGGTTGTTCGTGGTGGTGCTGATCATCACCGGCATCCTGAGCGGCGTCTTCACCGCGACGGAATCCGCGGCGGTGGCGGTGCTTTACGCCCTGGCGCTGACGATCTTCGTCTACCGCTCGCTGACCTGGGACCAGTTCGTGCGCGCCGCCAGCAAGGCCGTGAAGACCACGGGCGTGGTGCTGCTGCTGATCGGCATTTCGGCAACGTTCGGCTACCTGATCAGCTTCTATGGCGTGGCCGAAAAGACCGGGCAGCTGATGGCGTCCATCTCGACGGAGCCGTGGGCCATCTTCCTGATGGTCAACATCATCCTGTTCGTCCTGGGAACGTTCCTGGACATGGCCGCCACCATCCTGATCTGCACGCCGATCTTCCTGCCGATCTGCATGCAGTACGGCATGGGGCCGGTGCAGTTCGGCATGGTGCTGTTGCTGAATTGCGCGCTGGGGCTGAACACGCCGCCGGTGGGCACCACGCAGTTTGTGGGGTGCGCCATCGGCGGGGTATCCGTGGGGACGGTCATGCGCACCATCTGGCCGTTCTACGGCGCGCTGCTGGCCGCGCTGGCGCTGGTGACCTATGTGCCGGCGTTCTCGCTATGGTTGCCGGGCGTGCTGCTCAACTGACGCGGTGCGGGCGGGGCGGGCATCCGGGCGCCCGCCCCGCGATCAGCGGATAGAAGAACACCGAAGCCAGCAGCCACATCAGGGCGGCGGACCATAGCGTCTGGCTGAGAAAATGCGCGCCCTGCAGAATGCGCACCGCCGAAAACCCCACCCCGGCCGCCACGCCGATCGCCAGTCCGCTCCAGCGCCACGCCGGGCGGCCCAACGCCCACCCCGCGAAGTAAAGGGTCAGCAAGGCGTAGCCGGCGCCGGCATGGCCGCTGGGCAACGCGCCGCCGGCGCGCGCCTTTGCCCAGGTCCACCAGTGCACCGGATAAGGCGTATAGCCGCCCAACGTCTCCAGATCGTAGGGGCGCGGCAGCATGGTGTGATGCTTGAGTTGCGTAATGAGCAGTTGCCCCGTCAGGCACGTGATCGCGACGGCATAGGCCACCCCGCGCCAGCGCCGCCACGCCGCGATGCGGTAGCTGCCCGCCGCAACGCCCGCCGCGGCCAGACCCACGCTGATCGGCAGCGCCAGCACCATCCGGTGGCCCAGCATTTCAAGCCACCGGCTGCCATGCAGCGGAAAGTCGTCCAGCAGCGGATCGAACAGCGCGCGCGCGATGCGCATGTCCAGTCCCGACACCTGAGACCACCAGGCCATACAGGCCAGCAACAGCGTCACGCCCGCGACGTGGGTCAGCAGATAACGGGTTCTTGTCGGCGCATGCAGCGCCGGCGCCAGGGGGGACTGCAGCAATGGGGACGGCATGGAGACGAAGATCCGGACGTTTCGGGCCAGCGCACTTTACGGCCCCGCCAGTCGAAAATTCGTCAAATTTGCGCCGTCGGGCGGCCCCGCTCGTCGGGCTCGAAACGCAGCAGGAAGCGCGTGCCGCGCGCCGGGCCTTCTGCTTGCGAGGATTCGACGCTGAGCGACCAGCCCTGCATGTCGCAGACGCGCTTGGCGATCGCCAGGCCCAGCCCGCGCGCCGTCTCGTCGCCGCCCGCCACGCCGGAATCGCGCAGGCGGCCGCTGAAATAGCGGCGGAACAGAAAAGGCAGATCGCTGGCCGCAATGCCCTTGCCGTTGTCGCGCAACGCCAATCCGCCCTCCGCGTCCAGCGCCACGGTCAGCGTGGCCGGTGCGGCGTGTTCGATGGCGTTGCGCACGAGGTTGCGCAGCACGGTCAGCAAGGCGTAGCGGTCCAGCGTCAGCACCTGGCCGGCGGGCAATTGATTGTCAAAGCGCAGGTCGGCCAGACTGGCCTGGGCGGCATGGCCCCGCCACGCATCTTCCATGCATTCGGCGATATCTACCGGTTCCGGCGCGCGCAGTTCGTCGCGCGCCATTGCCCGCGCGCTTTCCAGGCTGACGATGACGTCGTCCACGTTGTCCACCACGCGCGTCAGGCGTTGCTGCTGATCCGGCGTCAATGCCTGCGTCAGCAGCATGAGCTCGCTGTCCGAGCGGATCGCCGCCAGCGGCGTGCGCACCTCGTGGCTGAGGTTGCTGGCGAACTCGCGTTCGCGGGCGATGGACCGGTCCACCTGGTTCTGCACCCGGTTGAAGGCTTCGATGAGACGTCCTGCCTCGTCGTCGCGCGTGACGGCCATGTCAGGCGAGCCCGGCGCCCAGGTCGACAGCCGGTCCGTCAGATCCAGCAACGGTCCGACCGCCACGCCGGCCACACGACGCGCCAACCCGTAGGCGAGCACGACGCAGATGGCGCCCACGCCCAGCACGATCAGCCCGAAGTCGTGCACCCGCTCTTCGTTGTCGGTGGCGTCGTACAGCAGGTACACGGTGCCCCGGCCCGTCTCGGCCACCATCACGTGCCAGGTGTAGGCGCCAGGTTCGATCAGGTGCAGTCCGTTTTCCAGCGAGAGCAGTTCCGGCGGCATGCCGGCGGGCGGCTGGCCGTCCACGCTGAGCCACGCCCGCATGGATCCGCCGAGTTCGCGCGCGCCGTGGCGCGGCAGGAACTCGTCGCTGCTGCGTGCATGCTGGACCAGACGGTCCATCTCGGTGTTCAGGATGTCGTTGACCAGATCGTCTTCCATCTGGTCGAACGTCAGGTAGGCCAGGAGGGCAAGCGCCGTGACGAACAGCGCGACCGTGCCCGTCAGCGCCCAGACCACGCGCTGGGTCAGCGTGCCGGCGGCGGCGCGGCTCATGATGCGGCGGCGGGCAGCGTCAGGCGCCAGCCGGTGCCGTGCACGGTCTCGATGCCGTCAAAACCCGCGTCGGCCAGCGCGCGCCGCAGCAGATGGACCTGGCTGCGCAGCGCATCGGACGAGGGCGGTTCGTTGCCCCACAGGACCGATTCCAGTTCTTCACGCGTCACCACGCGGCCCGGGTCGCGCAGCAGCACCTCGATGATGAGGCCCGCCTTGCGGGTCAGGTGGACCGGCACGCCGCTGACCGACACGACGCGGCTGCGCGCGTCGAACTGAAGCGGGCCGAAGGTGCGCTCCGCATCGACCGTCGACCCTTTGGCGCGCTGGATCAGCGCCAGCAGCCGCGCTTCCACTTCCAGCAGCGCGAACGGCTTGGTGAGATAGTCGTCGGCGCCATGGGAAAAGCCCGCCAGCTTGTCTTCGAGGCTGTCGCGCGCGGTCAGCATCAGCACCGGCACGGCCAGCCGCCGTTCCGTGCGCATGTCATGCAGCACGGCGTTGCCGTCCATGCCGGGCAGGCCGATGTCCAGCAGCACGGCGTCAAAACGCTGTTCCTGCAACCGTTGAAGGGCCGCGGGTCCGCTGTACGCCACATCGGGCAGAAAGCCCCGCGCCTCCAGAAAACTGTACAGATTGCCGGCGATGACATGGTCGTCTTCGACGATCAGCACCCGGTGGTTCGCGCCCGCTGCGGGAGGGGTTTTCATGGTCTGCGATCCTGGCCGCGTTATGCCTGCAGCACCTTGCCGGGGTTCATGAGACCCTGGGGATCCAGCGCCCGCTTGATCCGGCGCATCAACGCCAGTTCGACGGGGTTCTTGTAGCGCGGCAGTTCGTCGCGTTTGAGCTGACCCACGCCGTGTTCGGCGCTGATGGATCCCTTGTGCGCGTGCACGCTGTCATGCACGACGCCATAGATCTCGCCTTGCAGCGCCAGCAGCTCGGCTTCGGTCTGTCCGGGTGCATGGGCCACGTTGTAGTGCAGGTTGCCGTCGCCCAGGTGGCCGAAGATCACGTGGCGCACGCCCGGAAAGCGCGCCTGCAGCAAGGCGTTGGTCTTGTGCACGAACCCGGCGATCGACGAGATGGGGATCGAGACATCGTGCTTGACCGACTTGCCCAGCTCGGCCTCGGCCAGCGGAATGCTTTCACGAAGATGCCACAGCGCCTTGCTTTGCGACACGTTGGCGGCGATGGCTGCGTCGTTCACCAGGCCGGCTTCGATGGCGTCGCCCAGCACGGCCTCGAAGCGCTCGCGGGCGTGCGTTTCGCTTTCGCTGTCGGACAGTTCCAGCAGCGCGAACCACGGCGAAGCCGCCGACTCGCCTTCAAAAGGCAGGCGCTGCTGCGGAAACAGCCGCACCACGCCTTGCAGGCAGGCGCCGCTCATGAGTTCGAACCCGGTCAGCGAGGCGCCAAATCCGGAACGGGCGCGCGACAGGACCTCGACGGCGTTGTCGATGCTGTCGAGCGTGAGCAGCGCCGTGCAGGACGCCACGGGACGCGGATACAGCTTGAGGGTGGCGGCCGTGATGATGCCCAGGGTGCCTTCGCTGCCGATGTACAGGTCGCGCAGGTCGTAGCCGGTGTTGTCCTTGCGCAGGCCGCGCAGGCCGTCCCAGATCTCGCCTTCGGCGGTCACGACCTCCAGGCCCAGCGTGAGGTCGCGCGTGTTGCCATAGCGCAGCACCTGCGTGCCGCCGGCGTTGGTGGCCAGGTTGCCGCCGATGGTGCAACTGCCTTCGGCCGCCAGGCTCAGCGGGAACAGCCGGTTGGCTGCCGCTGCGGCCTCCTGCACGGCCTGCAGGATGCAGCCGGCCTCGACCGTGATGGTGTCGTTGTCGGTATCCAGTGCGCGCACCGCGGTGAGCCGGGCCGTGGACAGGACGACCGCGGTGCCGGTGTCGTCAGGCGTGGCGCCGCCGCACAGGCCGGTATTGCCGCCTTGCGGCACGACGGGCACGCCGTGCTGCGCGCACAGCTTGATCGCGGCGGCCACGTCCGCCGTGGAACCGGGGCGGATCACCGCCAGGGCCGCGCCGCGATAGCGGCGGCGCCAATCCAGCACATAGGAATCCGCGTCCGCGCCGGTCAGCACGTGGGAATCGCCCAAGAGGGCCTGGAGATCGCTCAGCAGTGTCATGGGTGCCGCACAGAGAGTCGGCCCGGCCGCCGAGGGCCGGGCGCTGTTCATCGGATGTGCGGACTATTGTAGGGGCTGGGCGGCGCCCGCCGAAGCCCCCTGCGGGTGTCTGTTGGACCTGTCAGCCGACCGCCTGGTCCAGCCGGGTGCCCGTCATGCCCGAGCAGAAGGCGTGGGAGGCGATGCGCTCCATCAGGAAGGCGCGGTCCACGCCGGCGGGGCCGGGCAATTCGGACAAGGCGCGGTAGGCGCGGCGCAGGACTTCGCCACGGGTGGCGCCGCAGACCATGAGGTGAGTGCATGGCAGGCGGCGATCGCCGCAACCGTCGATGCGCACTTCCAGCACGTGCGGCGCGATGGGATCGTGTTCGGCAACCGGCATGTCCGGCGTGCGGGCCCGCGCCTGCGCGTCGATGACGCGGAAGACGCCGCTGCGGTCGTCGAGCGAGAAGGACACGGTACCTGCGGCCTGCCAGCCGCGGTCGCGCGCCACGCTGGCGGCAACCGTGCGCAGCGCGCTTTCGATCGATGCCGCCAGATGCGGCGCCGGGCATTCGGCGATGAGGACGCGCGCATCGCGCCAGACGCTGCGCTCCCAGGCGCGGCCAGCGGCCAGATCGCCCGTTGCCGCGGCAAAGACGTGGATATCAAGCCTGCGTTCGCGGCCGGCCGCCGGACCGGCAAAGTCCGTGGGTGGTCCCCGCCTGCTTGTGGCGCCGCCCGATGACATGACTGTGGATACTTTGGCGCCCATGGCCCCTCCTGGTCTTTCTGCTTGCCCGGCAAGCGTATCACCTTCGGATGACGAGCAACTTTTGTGCCATGCGCGCCCGCCCGGCAAGCGGCTTTTTTGCCTGCGGACGTGCACCGGAAACAGGCGGCGCCGCCCCATGCGCCGCACCATGGCGGGGCAGGCCGGCACCGGGTAAATGCCCTACTCCGCCCGAAGGATGAAGCCCCCCGCGCCGATGGGGGATAATCCAGCTTTGGCCCTTGCCATAGCGGTTTGGATGTGCGGGTTTACCATTACCCGGCAGCCGCCGCGCTGTCCCCCTCAACAAGGAACCGTCGTGGGCAACAATACACAATTTCCGGCCTCTGTTTTCAAGGCATATGACATTCGCGGCACGGTGCCGGACCTGATCGACGCGGCCTTCGCCCGGTCTCTCGGCGTGGCGCTCGCCGCCCGCGCCCGCGAACAAGGCGTGCAGACGCTCGTGGTTGGCCGCGATGGCCGCCTCAGCAGCGAAATGCTGTCCCTCGCGTTGCAGGAAGGCATGCTCGAAGGCGGCGTGGATACGCTGGACGTCGGCATGGTTCCCACCCCGCTCGTGTACTTCGCGGCCAACATCATGCAAACTGGGTCCGGCGTTGCCATCACCGGCAGCCACAACCCGCCCAAGTACAACGGCTTCAAGATGATGATGGGCGGCCGCGCGCTGTACGGCGACGACGTCCAGCAACTGGCGCAGGCCATGAATGGCGATGCCCCGGCGCCCGCGGCCGAGGCCGGCACGCGCCGCCAGCTCGACCTGGCGCAGACCTACATTGCCCGCGTGGCCTCCGGCGTCAAGCTGGCGCGTCCCATGAAGATCGCCATCGATTGCGGCAACGGCGTGGCCGGCGCGGTCGCGCCGCAGCTGTTCCGCGCGCTGGGCTGCGAGGTCGACGAACTGTTCTGCGAGGTGGATGGCAACTTCCCCAACCACCATCCCGACCCGGCCGAACCCAAGAACCTGCAGGACCTCATCAAGCACGTGGCCGAGACCGATTGCGAACTTGGCCTGGCCTTTGACGGTGACGGCGATCGCCTGGGCGTGGTCACCAAGTCCGGCCAGATCATCTGGCCCGATCGCCAGCTCGTCCTCTTTGCGCGCGACGTGCTCGAGCGCAATCCCGGCGCCACCATCATCTATGACGTCAAGTGCAGCCGCCACGTCGGCCTGTCGGTCGAAGCGGCCGGCGGCAACGCGCTGATGTGGAAGACGGGCCACTCTCTGGTCAAGGCCAAGCTGGCCGAAACCGGCGCACCGCTGGCCGGCGAAATGAGCGGGCATATCTTCTTCAAGGAACGCTGGTACGGCTTTGACGATGGCCTCTACACGGGCGCGCGCCTGCTGGAGATCGTGTCGCGCTTTGCCGACGCCTGCGAGCCGCTGGAAGCCCTGCCGCAGGACGTGTCCACGCCGGAACTGAAGCTCGAAATGGAAGAAGGCCAGCCGTTCACGCTGGTCAAGGCGTTGCAGGATCAAGGCCAGTTCCCCGACGCCAAGCGCGTCATCACGATCGACGGCGTGCGCGCCGAGTACGCCGATGGCTTTGGCCTGGCGCGGCCGTCGAACACCACGCCGGTCGTCGTGCTGCGTTTCGAGGCGCAAAGCGAAGCGGCGCTCGCGCGCATCCAGGCCGACTTCCGCCGCGAACTCGGCAAGCTGGCGCCGAACGCGACACTGCCCTTCTGATCCGCCCATGTCGTTAGCCAACAGCCCCGCGTGGCAGCAGTTCATCGCCGCAACACGTACGGCATCCCGGGACGGCCAGAAGCTGCGCCTCATCAATGCGCCCGGGCTGCGCCTGGATCTGAGTGCCCAGGCGCAGTCGCCCGACCTGCTGGCGGCCTCGCAGGCGCTGCTGGTGCAGCAGGACTTCGAGGCCAGCCGCGCGCGGCTGTTTGACGGCGGCCAGGCCAACTGGACGGAAGGACGCGCCGCCTGGCACACCGCCCTGCGCGCGGCCGAGCCGCCCGCCATGGTGGCCAAGGCGGTGCTGGCCGAGCGCGAACGCATGCGCGAGTTCGTGCGGGCGGCCGACGCGGCGGGCCGATACAGCGGCGTGCTGCATCTGGGCATTGGCGGCAGCGACTGGGGTCCGCGCCTGGTCACCCGTGCCCTGCGCCACGAGGGCGTGCGGCGCGAAGTGCGCTTCGCCTCCAACGTGGATTCGCACTCGGTCGCCGATGCGATGAGCCGCCTGGATCCGCACAACACGCTGGTCATCGTCGCGTCCAAATCGTTCACCACGACCGAACCGCTGGCCAACGCCGAAGTGGCGATGAACTGGCTGCGCGACGCCGGCGTCGCCGACCCCATCAAGCAAGTCGTCGCGATCACCTGCAATGTCGAGGCGGCACTCAACCTGGGCATCCTGCCCGATCACATCTTCCAGATCTGGGACTGGGTGGGCGGTCGCTATTCGCTGTGGTCCGCCATCGGCCTGCCGGTCGCGCTGGCGCTCGGCAACGACACCTTTGACCAGCTGCTGGCGGGCGCAGCGGCCATGGACGACCATTTCCGCACCGCGCCGCTGGCCGAGAACGCCCCCGTGCAGATGGCGCTGGCCGGCGTGGCCAACCGCAGCGTGCTGGGCTACGACTCGCTGGTCATCACCCCATACGATTCGCGGCTGTATCACATCGTGCCGTGGGCCCAGCAGCTTGAAATGGAATCGCTGGGCAAGGTCGCGACCGCCGACGGCAGCCCCGCTGGCGTGGCGACCGGCCCCGCGGTGTGGGGCATGTCGGGCACCGATTGCCAGCACACGTTCTTCCAATGGCTGCATCAGGACACGACGGGCGCGCCCGTGGATTTCATCCTGTGCGAGCAGCCCGACCATGCCTATGCCCGGCACCACGAGCTGCTGGTCGCCAACTGCCTGGCGCAGCGCTCGGCGCTCCTGCGCGGCAAGACCTTTGAAGAAGCCCTGGCGGAAACCTCCGCCACGGAACGCGACCCGGCGCGTGCGCGCCTGCTGGCGCAGCACCGCGTGCATCCGGGGGGCCGGCCATCGTCGCTGATCGTGCTGCCGCGCCTCGAAGCCTTCACGCTGGGCGCGCTGCTGGCGCTGTACGAGCACAAGGTGTTCACGCAGGGCGTGATCTGGGGCATCAACCCGTTCGATCAGTGGGGCGTGGAGTTCGGCAAGGTATTGGCCAAGAACATCATGCGCGAGCTGGACGCGCCCCAACCCAGCCAGCAGGATCCGTCCACGCGGTTCTGGATCGACGCGATCAGGCGCTGAGCGCGTCGTACAGCGCGACGTGGATGCGAGCGACCTGGTTGATGTCGAACTCGCGCTCCGCCAGCACCCTGCCCGCCGTGCCCATCGCCTGACGCAACGCCGCGTCTTGCGCAAGGCGCGCAATGGCGTCAGCCAGCGCCGCGGCGTCGCGCACCGGCACCAGGAGGCCGGTCACGTTGGGTTCGATGGCATCGCGGCAGCCCGGCACGTCGGTCGTCACGACCGCCCGGCCGCAGGCCGCGGCCTCGATCAATGACTTCGGCAGACCTTCGCGGTAGGACGGCAGCACCGCGATGTGCGCGGCCGCGTACAGCGCCGCCACATCCGAACGCTCGCCCAGCGCCTGCACGCAGCCGTCCTGCTGCCAGGCATCGACGTCGGCCTGCGTGGCGGACGTCGGATTGCCAGCGTCCAGGCCGCCCACCAGTTGCATCGTCACCGGCACGCCGCGTTCACGCAGCAGTTTGGCCGCCTGCACGAACTCCTGCACGCCCTTGTCGCGCAGCAGGCGCGCCACCGTCGTGACGACGACGGGCGGCGCGGGCGGCTCCGGGGTGGACCGATAGGCGTCGAGATCCACGCCCGCGCCGCGGATGATGACCACCTGGTCCTCGCGCACGGCGCCCAGCGACTTGAGCAGGTCACGATCGTTGGCGTTCTGGAAGATCACGCGGCTGTTCGGATGGCCCAGCGCGACACGGTACAGGCGCGCCACCACGGCGCGCACCAGCCGCATCTTCAGCGAGTTCGACAGGAACACGAATCCCAATCCGGAGATCGCCGCCACCATGCCGGGCACCCGCGCAATCCGCGCGGCGATGCCGCCGTACAGCACGGGCTTGATGGTGACCAGATGCACTACATCGGGACGCAGCCGGCGGAACAGGCGCACCAGCGCCAGCAGCGTGCCCAGTTCCTGCAGCGGATGCTTGCCGCTGCGCGTCATGGGAATCGCGTGATGGGTCATGCCCAGCGCCTGGATGTCAGCCACCGCCGGACCGTCCATCGTCGCGACGTGGACGTCGTAGCCTGCCTTCTGCGCGGCCAGGGCGACCGGCACGCGGTGCGACATGAAGAACGCCGGATTGTTGACGACAAACAGCAGGCAGCGTCCGGCGCTCATGCTTGGACTCCAGAAATACGGCGCCAGACGGCGATGTAGCTTTGCACCATGCGTGCAAGATCAAAGTGTTCCAGGACGCGCGCGCGACCAGCCTCGCCCGCGCGCTCGCGGCCGCGCGCGGCCACATCGCCCAGCGCGGATTCGATGCCGCGGGCGAGGGCCTCGGCCTGCTCGGGCGGCACCACCACGCCGGTGTCGCCGACGATGTAGGCGGCATCGCCCACGTCGGTCACCACGCAATACACGCCGCACGCCATGGCTTCGGCCACCACGTTCGGAAAGCCTTCGGCGCAGCTCGACAGCACGTGCACATCCAGGCCGTTCATGACGGCGGGCACGTCGTCGCTGGGACCGTTGAGCACCACGCGGTCGCGCAGGTCCAGCTTGTCGAGCAAGGCGCCCAGCTGCGCGTTGCCTTCGGTCATGTCGCGGCCGATCAGCGCGCAGCGCAACCCCGCGTCGCGTCCATCGCGCACCAGCGCGGCCACGGCGCGCAGCAGGTTGGCGTGGTCCTTGAGCGGATCCCACCGCGCCACGCAGCCGATCACGGGAGCGTCTTCGGACAGTCCCCATGCGGCGCGAACGCGCGAGCGCGCCTGCGGATCCGGCGCGTAGCGCGACAGGTCATAGCCGTTGGCGATCACGACCATGCGGTCGCGGCGGTAGCCTTTTTCGGCGTGGCGCTCGGCCGCGTTCTGCGCCGCGCAGACGATCGCGCGCGGCACGCTGCCCGACAGCATCGCGCACGCGCGCAGCACCAGCCGCGCCGACCGGCTGCTGCGCTCAAGGTGCGCGCCGGAATTGCGGATGCCCCACGCAATGGCGCGAACGCCTGCCAGGCGGGCGGCCAGGCCGCCAATCAGGTCGGCGTGATACATCCAGGTTTGAACGGCATCGGGACGGTTCGTGGCGATCAGGCGGCGCAGCGCCAGGAAGCCGCCCAGGCTGACGCGGCCGCGCTTCATGCCCAGGGCATGCACCGCAACGCCCGCCGCGCGCAGGCGCTCGCCATACAAACCTTCATCGGTCAGCGACACGACCGTGTGCTCGACGTCCGCGTCCGGCCAGGTCGCCAGGCGCGTCAGCACCGATTCGGCGCCGCCCTGGCCCAGCCCCGTGATGACATGCAGAATGCGCAGCGGCCGGGTGCTCATCGCCCCTCCCGCACCGCTTCGAACAGTTCATCCCATTCGGTCAGCACGCTGGACAGCGCATAACGCTGGCGCACGGCGGCGGCGGCGCGCGCGCCCAACTGCTCGCGCAACGACACATCGCCCATCAGACGATGCAGCGCATCGGTCATCGCGACCCGGTCGCCCGCCGGCACCAGCAGCGCATCCTGGCCGTCTCGCGTCATCTCGCGCGGACCGCTGGGGCAATCGAACGCCACGCAGGGCAAGCCCAGCGACATCGCTTCCAGCAACACATTGGGAAAGCCCTCGACCAGCGAACTGAGCACAAAGGCCTGGCCGCGCGCCAGTTCTTCCCACGGCGCTTCGGTGCGCCCCGGCAAACTGACGCGCGATTGCAGGCGCAGACGCGCCACCTGCTGCTGCAGCGCCTCGCGCTCGGGGCCTTCGCCCCAGATGCGCAGGTTCCAGTCGGGAAATTCCGGCGCAAGCTGCGCAAAGATGTCGATCAGAAGGTTGAACTGCTTGTCCGGCACCAGCCGCCCCATCGCGATCAGTTCGCGCGGGCCGGCCTCGTGACGCTGCTGCACCAGCGGCGCATCCAGCAGCGGCGCGGGCAGCGGATTCGGGATGACGGCCAGCCGCCGGATGCCGGGCACCTGGCGCGCGAACGGACCGGCGGTGTCTTCCGCCTGCACCGTCACCATGTCGGCGCGCGGGTACAGCACGCGGCGCAGCTTGCGC
Source organism: Achromobacter sp. ACRQX (assembly GCF_022346505.1). Lineage (NCBI taxonomy): Bacteria > Pseudomonadati > Pseudomonadota > Betaproteobacteria > Burkholderiales > Alcaligenaceae > Achromobacter > Achromobacter sp. ACRQX. The sequence continues at coordinate 231,795 of NZ_JAKRML010000001.1, read as the reverse complement.
CAGACGGTTCCCGTGGTGGTTTCAGCGACCGGATTGGTGCGCTCGCAGACGATGAGCGGCACGTTCAGGCCGCGCGTGGCCAGAATGGCGGCCACGTTGACGTTGGTCAGGAAAGACACCACCACGTCGGGCCGCGAATCGCGAATGTGCTTGCGCAGGGCCAGCAGCCGCTTGAAGGCCGCCATCCCGCCCGACACCCGGGTGCCGGCCAGATCGGCCAGCCACGACAACTGGACCTTGTCCGACAGGGGATAAAAGCAGGTGCCCTTGGATGAGTAGGTGGGCGTCAGGATGACGGTGTCGCCGCGCTCTGACCATGCGTTGACCAGGGTCGCCGCGACGCGTTCCGCGCCGCCGGCGTGCATGGAGCTGACCAGCATCAGTATTTTCATTCGTCAACGGTCCTCAATCGGTCCCCCTTGGTCCATTCCCGCGCGGTAGCGATCCAGCCAGGCCTGCATCATCAGCACGCCCCACAGATGGCTGTCCCAATTGCGATGCCCCGACGTGTGCTCACGCCATTTGCGCAGGATGGGTTCGGGTTCGAACCAGCCCTCCTGACGCAGGCGTGCCGGATCCAGCAGCGCATCGGCCCATTCGCGCAACGGACCGCGCAGCCACGCGGCCAGCGGCACGGCGAAGCCGCGCTTGGGGCGGTCGACCAGCGCCTGCGGCACGTGGCGATGCAGCACCTGCCGCAGCAGCCACTTGCCGGTGTTGCCGCGCACCTTGTACTGGTGCGGCAGGCTCCAGGCGAATTCATAGACACGGTGGTCGATCAGCGGCACGCGGGTTTCCAGGCTGACGGCCATTGCGGCGCGGTCTACCTTGACCAGGATGTCGTCGGGCAGGTAGGTCACCGTGTCGAGCTTCATCATCGACTCGAAGAACGATCCCTGCATGGCGCTTTCGAACACCGACTGGGGTTCGACGCCGCCCTTCACGACGCTGGCCGGGTCCGACCAGTACGACACGAACCCGCGGTAGAACTCGCCGCGCGTGTCGGCGCGCAGCAGTTCGCCCAGCTTGCCGACCTTGCCGCGCCATGCGCCGCGGCCGGGCAGATGGGTGGACGCGCTGAGCATCGCGCCGGCCGGCTTGCGCAGCAGCCCGGGCACGCGCTCGAACTGGCGCCACCAGTTGTCCACGCGGAAGTAGCGCGAATAGCCGCCGAACAGTTCGTCGCCGCCGTCGCCCGACAAGGCCACCGTCACGTGCTGGCGCGCCATGCGCGTGACCAGCGACGTGGGGATCTGCGACGAGTCGGCAAAGGGTTCGTCGTACATGTCGGCCAGCGTGGGCACGACCGCCAGCGCGTCGTCCGCGGTGACGTAGAGTTCGGTGTGATCGGTGCCCAGGTGCGTGGCCACGGCCTTGGCGTGCTGCGCCTCGTCGTAGCCCTTCTCGTGAAAACCGATGGCAAACGTGCGCACCGGCTGCGAGCTTTGCGCCTGCATCAGCGCCACGATGGTCGACGAATCGATGCCGCCGGACAGGAACGCGCCCAGGCTGACGTCGGACAGCATCTGGCCGCCCACGGCTTTGGACAGCACCTTTTCCAGCGCGTCGGTGGCTTGCGCATCAGAGTCGAACGAGAGCCGGGCGCTCGACGCCGCATCCGCGGCCTCGCGCGCGGACCAGTACACCCGCGGCTCCGGCATGCGGCGGTTGCGCGCGTCGTCGGCCGAGAATTCGATCCACGTGCCGGGCGGCAGCTTGGCGATGCCTTCGTAGATGGATTGCGGCGCGGGAATGTAGTTGTGCCGCATGAACGACGCCAGCGCGTTGCGGTTCAGGTTGCGCCCAAAGCCCGGAATCGGCATCAGGCCCTTGAGTTCCGACGCAAACACCAGCTCCGAATTGGAATAGCCGTAGTACAGCGGCTTTTCGCCCATGCGGTCGCGCGCCAGCACGAGCTTGCGCGAGGCCTTGTCCCACAACGCGATGGCGAACATGCCGACCGAGGCTTGCAGCGTGGCCTCGATGCCCAGCGCGGTAAAGCCGGCGAGGAGCGTCTCGGTGTCCGAATGCCCGCGCCACGCCGGCGCCAGCGCCGATTCCTCGAGCTGCTTGCGGATGTCCAGGTGGTTGTAGACCTCGCCGTTGAACACCATGACGTAGCGGCCGCAGGCGGACGTCATCGGCTGATGGCCCGCTTCGGTCAGGTCCAGGATCGCCAGGCGCACGTGCGCCAGCGCGATTCCCGCGTCGGCGTCTTCCCAGAATCCATTGCTGTCCGGCCCGCGGTGGCGGATGCGGCGGCAGCTATCGGCCAGCACCTGTGCCTTGTTCCCCAGGGGACCCCAAATTCCGACTATTCCACACATGATGTTGTTCTCGTGTTCACCGTGGCAACGGCGCGCGCGGGGCCCTAGCGGCCCGACGCCCGCACGCCGTCAAAAAGTTCCTGCCATTTCTGCAGCACGCGCACGGCCGAGAATCGGTCGCGCACGTCGGTGGCCGCCCGCGCCATGCGCGCGCGGCCCTTGTCATCGGCCATGACCGCGTCCAGCGCCTTGCACAGCGCCGGCACGTCGCCATTGGGCCGCACCAGCACGCCGTCGATGCCTTCGCGGACGATCTCGCGCGGGCCGGTATCGCAATCGAACGACACGGCCGCCAGGCCGCTGGCCATGGATTCGAGCAGGGTATTGGACAATCCTTCGAAGCGCGAGGTCAGTACATAAAGATCGGCGCTGTCGTACCAGTCGCCCACATTGCCGGCGCGTCCCGGCATCGAGACGCGCGATGCCAGGCCGGCCTCGCGCACCTGCGCTTCGAGCGCCTGGCGTTCGCTGCCTTCGCCCAGAATAACCAAGTCCCAGCCGGGATGCGACGGCGCCAGGTGCGCAAAGGCCTGGATCAGCAGATCAAAACCCTTGTCGCCATGCAGCCGGCCGACCGCCAGCAGACGCTTGCGGCCGTCTTGCGGCGCCGGCGTCAGGATGGGCTCGGCGCGCGGCAACGGAAAGTGGACGGGATTGGGAATGACCGCGAGCCGCGAGCCCGGCACATGCTGTTCGAGCCAGTCGGCGGTGCCGCGGGTCAAGGCGACGACGCGCGCGGCACGCGGATAAGTCAGCCGGCGCAGCCGCTGCCAGAAACCCGACAGGGTCTGCGACGGCGGATGGGTGTGTTCCGTGGCGATGACGCGGCAGTTCAGTCCCGCGCAGGCCAGCACGGACAGCACGGACGCCGTGGTCATCATGCCCAGCACGATGTCGGGCCGGAAAGATTTGACGACGCGGCGCAGTGCGCGCACGCGCTGCAGGTTGCTGAGGATGCCGCGCAGCCCGCCGCCCTCGCCCGCCGTGTGCAGGACTTCGCGCCGGACCTTGGGATGCAGCGCATAGACGTCGCCATCGGCGCTGGCCTGCGTGACCACCATGACCTCGCTGCCTTCGGCCGCCCAATGGGCGCTGAGGTCCGCGGCGACGCGCTCAGCGCCCCCGCCATGCAGGGAATGGATGAACAGCAACACGCGCGCCGGACGAGCGGAGTCGGCAACGGACATTCAATCGGTCCCCTTGGGTTCAGCCTTGCGCATCGCCACCACCAGGTAGCACGCGAAGGACAGCACATACATGAGGCTGGTGGCCAGCATGATGCCGGCCGCGCCCATGCGGGGCGCGAGCACGGTGTTCAGCACGGCCTTCAGCGCAAAATTGGCGACCGCAATGGCGGCCATGATGCGATATCGGTTCTGGCTGGCCAGCAGTTGCACCAGGATCAGCACGCCGAAGTAAAACGGCAGTTGCAGCAGCCCCCAGCGCAGCACGTGCGCGACGGCTTCGGTGTTTTCCGCGGTGAACGCGCCGCGCTGGAACAGCACCGACACGCCCCACGGCGCCAGCACCCAGCCCAGCGCCACGGCGGCGGCGCCCGCCACCACCATCAGCAGCGACCACTTGAGCGCCATGCTGCGCGCGCGCGCCGTATCGCCGCGGGCCTGCACGTCGGCCAGCACGGGCAGCGCGGCACGGCCCACCGACACGGCCCCGATGCCCAGCAGCAGCGACAGCAGCCGGCTGGCGTAGCCCAGCGTGGCGTTGGCATTGGCGCCCAGGTTGGCGGCGGCATATTGGTCCAGCGGGCCCACGAAGCTCATGGCGACCTGGCCGATCAGCATCACGCCGGCCGCGCTCATCAGCTCGGGCCAGTGCGGGGACTTCAGCGACAGGCGCGGCGCGCCCCAGAAACCGCCGTCGGCGCGCGCGGCCAGCCAGGCCAGCCAGACAGTCTGAATCGCGTAGCCGACGAGCGTGCCCCACAGCAGGGGTCCGACGCCCTCGGCGCTGACGGCCAGCATGACCCAAGCCAGCGTCGCCACGGCAGGCACGCTGTCCAGCAGCGTGTTGACGTGACGTTCCTGTGCGCGCAGCCGCGCCGCGCTGATGCCCGCGATCAGCAGCAAGGCCGACACGGGTGCGAAGGCGATAAGCAGGTCGCCCGTCATGGCGCGCACTTGCGCCGACAGGCCCTGCCCAAGCCGATCCACCACGTACGGCCAGGCAAACCACGTCAGCAAAGCGAGGGCGACGCCGGCGGCGGCGACCCAGCCCTGAAGCTCGCGGATGAAAAGTTCTTTCTCGGCCCCGCCGGTGCGCGCCAGGCGCACCAGCACCGGGATCAGCACCACCGACAGCACGCCCACGATCGTGACCGGCAGCCAGGTGCCCATGGTCATCGTGAACTGGTAGGCGTCGACGGCGTCGCTGACGCCGTAGCGGTACGCGACCGCCATCTCCTTGATGGCGCCGGCGGCCTTGCCCAGCAGCAGAAACACCGCCACCCGGAACGCGCCCTTGAAGATGCGCTGATGATCCGGGTGGATGTTGCCGAGTTTTCGGACGAGTGCTTTCAACGCAGGAATTGCGTGTACCAGGGCATGGCGACTTCCAGGCCTTGCAGCACCGTATGCGTGGGCGCGTAGCCCAGCAGGCGGCTGGCCTTGCCGATGTCGGCCTGCGAGTGGCGCACATCGCCCGCGCGGAAGTCACCGTAAACCGGCTGCTTGCCGTAGTCCACGCCCTGGTTGCCCAGGGCCTGCACCAGGAAGCTGAACAGCTGGTTCAGCGTGCTGCGGCCGCTGACGGCCACGTTGTAGACCTGGTTGCGGGCTTCGGGCGCGGCCAGCGCGCCCAGGATGTTGGCCTGCACCGCGTTTTCCACAAAGCAGAAGTCGCGGCTGGTCTCGCCGTCGCCATTGATGGTGACGTCCTTGCCCTGGATCATCGCGGCGGTCCACTTCGGAATCACGGCGGCGTAGGCGCCGTCCGGATCCTGCCGCTTGCCGAACACGTTGAAGTAGCGCAGGCCTACCGTCTCGAAGCCATACGAACGCGCAAAGACGTCGGCGTACAGTTCGTTGACGTACTTGGTCACGGCGTACGGCGACAGCGGCTTGCCGATGTTTTCCTCGACCTTGGGCAGCGCGGGATGATCGCCGTAGGTGGAGCTGGACGCCGCATAGACGAACGACTTCACCTTGGCGTCGCGCGCCGCCACCAGCATGTTCAGGAAACCGCCGATGTTGACGTCGTTGGTCGTGATGGGGTCGTTGAGCGAGCGCGGCACCGAACCCAGCGCGGCCTGGTGCAGCACATAGTCCACGCCTTCGGCCGCGCGGCGGCACGCGTCCAGGTCACGGATGTCGCCTTCGATGAAGGTGAAGCGCGACCATTGCTCCGGCGACACGGACGCCTGGACTTCGTCCAGGTTGCGCTGGTGACCGGTGGCGAAGTTGTCCAGGCCGGTGACGGACTGGCCGAGCTTGAGCAGGGTTTCCAGCAGGTTCGAACCGATGAAGCCGGCGCAGCCGGTCACCAGCCACTTGCGCGGCGAGGCGGCCAGTTCCTGGGTGACAGTTTCGAATCGTGTGGTCATGGCGAAATCCTTTTACAGACGCAGGTCGGATTCAGCGGGCGACAGCACGTACTTCAGGTCGTACAGGATGTGTTGCGGCTTGCCGAGCTTGCGGATGCCTTCGGCGCCCATGTCCTTGAACTGGTTGTGCGCCACGGCCAGGATCACGGCGTCGTACTTGCCTTCCTCGGGCTTGGCCACCGGGGTCAGGCCGTACTCGTGCATGGCTTCTTCGGTGTCGACCCACGGATCGTAGATGTCCACGTCGACGTTGTAGTCGCCCAGTTCGCGAACGATGTCCACGATGCGCGTGTTGCGCAGGTCGGGGCAGTTTTCCTTGAACGCCAGGCCCATCACCAGCACGCGGGCGCCTTGCACGTGGATGCGGCGCTTGGTCATGCACTTGACCAGCTGCGACACCACGTAGCTGCCCATGGAGTCATTCAGGCGGCGGCCCGCCAGGATGATCTCGGGGTGGTAGCCGATGGATTGCGCCTTGTGGGTCAGGTAGTAGGGGTCCACGCCGATGCAGTGGCCGCCGACCAGGCCCGGACGGAACGGCAGGAAGTTCCACTTGGTGCCGGCGGCCTGCAGCACGGCTTCGGTGTCGATGCCCATCTTGTTGAAGATCAGGGCCAGTTCGTTGATCAGTGCGATGTTCACGTCGCGCTGCGTGTTTTCGATCACCTTGGCGGCTTCGGCCACACGGATGCTGGACGCCTTGTGCGTGCCGGCGGTGATGATTTCCTTGTACAGCTGGTCGACCAGGGTGGCGACTTCCGGCGTGGAACCGGAGGTGACCTTCTTGATCGTGCTGACGCGGTGTTCCTTGTCGCCCGGGTTGATGCGCTCGGGGCTGTAGCCGGCGAAGAAGTCGACGTTGTACTTCAGGCCAGACACGCGCTCCAGGACGGGCACGCAGTCTTCTTCGGTGGCGCCGGGGTAGACGGTGGATTCATAGATGACGATATCGCCGCGCTTGAGCACCGCGCCGATCGTTTCGCTGGCCTTGACCAGCGGGGTCAGGTCCGGCTGCTTGTACTCGTCTATGGGGGTGGGCACGGTCACGATGAACACGTTGGCCTCGCCCAGTTCGGCGCGTTCGGCGGTGTAGCTCAACTGGCTGGCCTCGGCCAGCTCGGCGTCGCTGACTTCCAGCGTATGGTCGTGGCCCGCCTTCAGCGCGTCGACACGGCGCGTGTTGATGTCAAAGCCAATGACCGGGCGCTTCTTGCCGAACTCAACGGCCAGGGGCAGACCGACGTAGCCAAGGCCGACGACAGCGAGTTTCACATCCTGGATTCGCAACATAACTCTCCCTTCACCGTAGAACGTTTACGGCATTTTAAAGATGGTCTGGTGATGGATACCGAGCCCCCGGCGGAGATCGCCGGGGCACTCGAACTATTCGGTGGTTCGCAGCACGGACGGCAACAACAGCCAGCCCGGGCGGCGCCAGGAGACCAGGCGTGCATACAGCCAGATATAGACGCTGGCAAAGACAACCAGGCTGGCGCTCAGGGCCCAGGCGTTGTCCCACCAGATCGTGGCCGGCACCAGCCCGATCAGCGCCAGCACCCACATGTACGGGGACGCCAGCGCATTGCAAAGCGCGGGGACGGCGTGGCGCCGGCCGCGGCTGAAGGTCACCCGGACCAGCCGGCGGAACACGAGCTGGTGCAGGTGCAGCGCATCGGGCTGGTCAACCGGCACGCCGCGTTTGAAGCGGCGCCGCCAGATCGAGAAACCGGTTTCGAATACGGGGTAGAACAGGACCGCCAGGGCGTAGAACGGCGATACGGACGGGTTGCGCACGACCAGCAGCACGGCCAGTTCGGCCAGCATGAATCCCAGGAAGTACGCGCCGCCATCGCCCAGGAACACGCGTCCGAACGGGAAGTTCCACACCAGGAAGCCCAAGGTCGCCGACGCCAGCGCCGCGGCCACCAGGAAGATCGGCACATCGCCGACCTGCAGGGCAACGAGGCTGATCGACACCGCCATCAACGTGGCGACCATGCCGGCCAGGCCGTTCATGCCGTCAACGATATTCAGCGCATGGGTACAGCCACCCACCGCGAACATGGTGAACAGCAGCGACACGGGCCAGTACGACAGCACGTAATCCACAGGCGCCATGCCGACGCGGCTGACGCCGCCCAGCAGCCACCACGCAATGGCTGCAGATAGAAAGGCAGCCAGCAAACGCTTGCTGGCGCCGATGTCCTTGGTAATGTCTTCAAGCAGGCCGGCCACGAAAACGGGCAACGCCGCGACGAAGAGCGCGGGCCACAGCCAGGTCAGGGTCATGTTGCTGGGTCCGAGGACCAGCAGGCCAGCCAGCGTACCGGCAAGCACCGCCAGACCGCCGACACGGGGCGTCGCGCGGGAGTGATTGGCTTGGGGCTTGTTGAGGTCGCTATCGCCGGTGAAAGCGCCATGCCAGCGCTCGGACGCCACGATGAGTCCCCCCACCATGAACGCGACCACGCATATATACAGCCAGGTCACTGGATCACCTCTGGTTGGTCTATCGAGACAGGCCCGCCATTATCGGAGGCAGGTGTAACGCCCATATATGGGAGGGATAAGGAAGTGCAATTCCGAGGCACAGAACGTAACGCGCGCAGGCGGGTTATCCGTCCGCCGCGCATGTGACTGGAACGCGCTGGCGCGCGAGCGCCTGGCAGTGCTGGTTTCATGTGGGGGATTGTAGAGCGTTCCGCCTCTGGGCACGCGAAATATGCAAGGGAAAACGCGAAGGCCCCGAGGCCCCGCGCGGCGTTGCGCTGCGCGGTTTTTTGCCGACATCGCTTACAAATAGGGACGCAACGATTCGGGACAAAAAAAAGCCCGAGATCGTGAGATCTCGGGCTAAATCCACCAAAGGAGGAGGGTGGAGGAGACAACCGTGGCATGCTGGGAGCGGGACTTCAGCTCGCTGCGCTTCCGGGGTTTTCACCGCGCCGTCTGCGTTTCAACATCCAATGACTGAATAGTACCTACGTTTTTTGTGCGTTGCAAGATTTTTTTTGATCTATTTTCAGAGGCGTTTGCCGCGTTGCTTTTTTGCTGCAAAATTCGCGGCGCCCCTCTGGAAACCCGCGCCAGGCAATGCCCTGATCAAAAACGGGGTTTTTGCCGAAGGGGTTTTCCCCTTTCGGACTAACCCTGAACAATAGCGGGTATTCCCACCCTGGCCGCCGCACCAAAATGGTGCTTCACGCACCACGAGGCGGCCAAATTTGCGCATTGCAACATTTTTATCAGATGCGGTTTCAAGTGGCCGGTCAGATCCAATAGGCGGTGGTCGTCATCACCTTGGACATGGCGCGCATGGCCATTTTCACGGGTGCAGGGAGCGGCACGCCCCCGGCCTGCTCTGCGCTGGCGCGGTGCTGGGCCTCGTCGTCCTTCATCTTTTGCACGATCTGGCGCGAGCGTTCGTCCTGCACCGGCAAGGTGCGCAGGTGCTCGTCGAGATGGGCTTCGACCTGCTTTTCGGTTTCGGCCATGAAGCCCAGATTGCGCGGCACGCCGGCCACGCTGGCCATGACGCCCAGGGCGAACGAGCCCGCGTACCAGACCGGATTGAGCAGGCTGGGCCGGCTGCCCAATTCGTTCAGGCGCTCGTTGCACCACACCAAATGGTCGACTTCTTCGGTGGCGGCATTCAGCAGCAGCGCGCGCGGGCCGGGTTCCTTGCAGACCGACGCCTGGCCGCGGTACAGCGCCTGGGCGCAGACCTCGCCGACGTGGTTGACGCGCATAAGGCCCGCCGCGTGGCGTTTTTCTTGCACGGACAGGGTTTGCGGCGATTCCTGGGCGGTTGCGGGATAGGCGCGGCCGGCGCTGGCGTTGCCCGAAAGCACCCGCAGCGCACGGTCGGTTTCGGCCAGCAGGGCATCCAGGGGACCGTGGCGGCGGCGCAGGGAAACGGGGCCGGATTTGGACAACGTGGTGGACATGGCAACTCCTAGGCAAAGCGGACGCCCTGCACCCCTGATGCGGGGTGGGGTTCTCCTGCCCGGGATTGTACGCAACGGGTATCATCAGCCATTGACTGCGCTCAAGCTCAAGGACTCACTGAAATGGAATGCACGATCGACTGGGGCGGCCCGAGCGGCATGCTCTTTACCGCCAGCACGGGCAGCGGCCACGTGGCCGTGATGGACGGCGCCGTGGATGGCGGCGGCCACAACCTGGCGCCCCGCCCCATGGAAATGCTGCTGGCCGGCACGGGCGGCTGCACGGCCTATGACGTGGTGCTGATCCTCAAGCGCGGCCGCCACGCGGTCACGGGCTGCAGCGTCAAGCTGCAGGCCGAGCGCGCCGGCACCGACCCCAAGGTCTTCACGAAGATTCACTTCGCGTTCACCGTCACCGGCGCCAACCTGCCGCGCGCGGCCGTCGAACGCGCCGTGCAGCTTTCCCACGAGAAATACTGCTCGGCGTCGGCCATGCTGGAAAAGACCGCCGAAATGACGTTCTCCGTCGACATCGTCGACACGCAGGAAGCTGCCGCCCCCGCCTGAGCCGCTCGCGCGGCCGTGGTGTAATTCGGCATTCACCATATATAGGCGCCGCCGCGGCACGTCCGCGGCGGCGCGCTTGCTTCCCGACCCGGGACCGCAGGCACAAGGATCGTCATGAAACAATACCTGGACCTCGTTCAATCCATCCTCGACACCGGCTCGTGGCAGGAAAACCGGACCGGCATCCGCACCCTCAGCATGCCGGGCGCCTCGCTGCGCTTTGACCTGCAGCAGGGCTTTCCCGCCGTCACTACCAAAAAGCTGGCGTTCAAGTCGGCCATAGGCGAAATGGTGGGTTTCCTGCGCGCCTCGCGCAGCGCGGCAGAATTCCGGGAACTCGGCTGCAAGGTCTGGGACCAGAACGCCAACGAGAACGCGCAGTGGCTGGCCAACCCGTACCGCGAAGGCCCTGACGATCTGGGACCGGTCTACGGCGTGCAGTGGCGCCAATGGCCGGCCTACAAGATGCTGGACGCCAGCCGCCCGGCGCAGATCGAAGATGCGCTGTCGCGCGGGTACGCCAAGGTGGCCGACCTTGAAGAAGGCGGCGTGCCGAAGGTGCTGCTGTACAAGGCGGTCGACCAGCTGCGGCAATGTCTGGACACCATTCACGAACGCCCGGGCGACCGGCGCATCCTGTTCCACGGCTGGAACTGGGCGCAGATCGAGGAAATGGCGCTGCCGCCTTGCCACCTGCTATATCAGTTCCTGCCCAACGCAACGACGCGCGAGATCTCGCTGTGCCTGTACATCCGGTCCAATGACGTGGGCCTGGGCACGCCGTTCAACCTGACCGAAGGCGCGGCGCTGCTGCATCTGGTCGGGCGCCTGACCGGCTACACCCCGCGCTGGTTCACCTACTTCATCGGCGATGCGCATATCTATGAGAATCACCTGCCGATGCTGCGCGAGCAACTGACGCGAACGCCGTATGAATCGCCTCGCCTCGTGCTGTCGGACCGCATTCCCGATTTCGCCGTGACCGGCCGCTACGAACCCGAGTGGCTCGAGAAGGTCGAACCCGGCGACTTTTCGTTGTCGGGCTACACGCACCACGCGCCCCTGACGGCCGCGATGGCCGTCTGACCCTTGCGCCGGCAGCGCCGGCGACCGCCTTTCAGGTCATATCAGCAACACGCCGGACGCCCGTCCGGCGTCCGATTCCTTGCACGCCCCGCAGCAGGTGAAGATTGGTGAGCTTCTGGAAGCGCGATTTCGGTATAACCCATCCCTTAGCCACGGACGCGCGTCCAGCATGCCGCGCGCCCCGTTGCTTTCGACCGGCCCTTCGGGCGCGCCATGCCGAGCGCCCGAACCGCGCCGACCGCTGGCGTTGCCGCGCCCAATTCCCCATCCCTATAAATAGAGTGTGAGAAAAGCCAGCGACGAGAGCAGGATTCTCCTTGCGACCGGACTGCAACTGTTGACTACCAATTGAATTGAAAATCGTGCCCCGCGCCGCGGCTGTATGCGCTTAGGACAGGACCCCACAAATGCTCGTTGGAACTTATAACCCTTCGCTCGTCCTCGTATCCTTAGGGGTCGCCATCCTGGCGTCGTATACGGCGTTGGGCATGGCCAACCGCGTGAAGGCGTCGAGCGGGCTGCCCGCCGCGAAGTTCTGGCTGGCGGGCGGCGCGTTCGCGATGGGCATCGGCATCTGGTCGATGCACTTCGTGGGCATGCTGGCATTCAGCCTGCCCATCCCCATGGGCTACGACCTGCCCCTGACCGTGCTGTCCCTGGCCATCGCCATCGGATGCTCGGCCTTCGCGCTGTGGATGGTCTGCAAGGACGAACTGCCGTGGGGCCGGCTGGCCGCGGGCGCGCTGCTGATGGGTTCCGGCATCGCGGCGATGCACTACATCGGCATGGCCGCCATGCGCATGTCGCCGGGCATCGACTACGACCCGACGTGGTTCGCGCTGTCCGTGGCGATCGCGATTGCCGCGTCCGGTGCAGCCCTGTGGATCACTTACCGGCTGCGTCAGGACGCGCCGCGCGTGGCGTTGTCGCGCCCGTTGGCCGCCGGAGTCATGGGCCTGGCGATCGTGGGCATGCACTACACGGGCATGGAAGCAGCGAGTTTTCCGGCGGGCAGCATCTGCATGGCGGCCGACGAAGGCATTTCTGCCGGCTGGCTGGCCATCGCCGTGACCGCGGTCACGCTGAGCGTGCTGGCGATCGCGCTGGTGGTGGCCGTGCTGGACAACCGGCTTGAGGCGCGCACGTCGGCGCTGGCCTCGTCGCTGGCCGAAGCCAACGAAGAGCTGGTGCAACTGGCGCTGCACGACACGCTGACCAAATTGCCCAACCGCATCCTGCTGGAAGACCGGATGGAGCAGGCCATCGAAAGCGCCAGCCGCCGCCGAGGCCATTTCGCGGTGCTGTTCTTTGACCTGGACGGTTTCAAGGCGGTCAACGACGCGTACGGACACCACACCGGCGACGCGCTGCTGATCGATCTGGCGCAGCGCATCCGCCTGGCCTTGCGCACGCAGGACACAGTCGCGCGCCTGGGCGGCGACGAGTTCATCGTGCTGAGCGAGGTGATCGAACCCACTGACGCCGCGAACGTCGCGGACCGGCTGATCGACGCCATCGCACGCCCCGTCACGGTCTACGGCCACGAAGTGCTGGTGACGTCCAGCGTGGGCATCGCGGTCTATCCGAACGACGGCCAGGACACCCACGCCCTGCTGACCAATGCGGACGCGGCGATGTACCACGCCAAGCGGCTGGGCGGCACGGGCTACAGCTTCTTCGAACCGTCCATGAACGCCGATGCCCACGAGCAGATCGAGTTGCTGCACGACCTGCGGCTGGCGCAGGAGCGCGGCCAGTTCGTCCTGCATTACCAGCCCAAGTACGAAGCGCCGGCCGGCCCCATCATGGGCGCCGAGGCGCTGCTGCGCTGGAACCACCCGACGCGCGGCCTGGTCGGCCCGGACCAGTTCATTCCCACGGCAGAAAAGACGGGCCTGATCCTGTCGATCGGCGAATGGGTCATCAACGAAGCCTGCCGCCAGATGCGCGAATGGATCGACGTCGGCCAGGGCCACTGGACCATCGCCGTCAACATCTCGGCGCTGCAGTTCTCACATGCCAACCTGGTCGAGACGGTGCGCTCGGCATTGGCCAAGCATGGCGTCCCGCCCGCCTGCCTGACGATCGAAGTGACCGAATCGACCGCCATGCGCGACGCGGAGGCCAGCCTGACGGTGCTCAAGCGCCTGTCCGATCTGGGCGTCACGATCTCTATCGACGATTTCGGCACCGGCTATTCCAGCCTGCTTTATCTCAAGCGGCTGCCCGCGACCGAACTGAAGATCGACCGCGGCTTCGTGAACCAGCTGGACAACGACAACGAAGATGCGGCCATCGTCTCGGCCATCGTGGCGCTGGCGCAGCAGCTCAACCTGCGCATCGTGGCCGAAGGTGTCGAGACCGCGGCGCAGCAGAAATTCCTGACCGGACTGGGCTGCGACTCGCTGCAGGGCTTTCTGCTGGGCAAGCCCATGCCGGCCACCGAGTTCCTGGAACACGCGGCGACCTGACGGACGGGCGGCCCCCGCAATTTGCTACGCTTACGGGGTCGTTCCGGCTCAACCCTTACCGTTGCAAGCACGCATGCCCGCCAGCCTTACCCTGATCGTCGCCTATTCCACCAACCGCGCCATCGGCCGCGACAACGCCCTGCCCTGGAAACTGCCGGGCGATCTGGCGCATTTCAAGCGCAGCACGCTGGGCCACCCCATCATCATGGGCCGCAAGACGTGGGACTCGCTGGGCCGTCCCCTGCCCGGCCGCAGCAACATCGTCATCAGCCGCAATCCCGATTTCAGCGCCGCCGGCGCCATCCTGGCGCCCACGCTGGAGGCCGCGGTGGCCGCCTGCGGCGATATCGACGAAGCCTTCGTGATCGGCGGCGCGCAGATCTATGCGCAGGCCCTGCCCCTGGCCCGGCGCGTGCTGGCGACCGAGGTCCATGCCGACGTCGACGGCGACGCGTTCTTTCCGCTGCTGCCGTCTTTCCAGTGGAAGGAAACAGCGCGCGAGAAGCAGCCTGCCGAAAACGGCTACGACTACGATTTCGTCACGTACGAACGGGTCTAACAATCCCTACGCCGCACCCGCGTTGCGCATGAACCGCCACAGCGCGGGCGCCGCCGAGTACGCCACGTTGAAGCGCACCCACGCCGTGTCGGCCTCGTCCGCTTCGAAGTAAGAACCGGGCGCCAGCCAGATGCCATCCTTGAGCGCCAGCTCCGCCAGGCCATTGGCGCCCCGTTCGCGCCACTGCCCGGCCACCTTCGCCCACAGGAACAGGCCGCCCTGCGGCTTTCCATAGACTTCGAATCCGTGCTGGCGCATCTGCTCGGCGACCTCGGTGTGCGCCTCGGCCAGCCGCTCGCGGGTGCGCGCGATGTGGGCGCGGTAGCGCCCCTCGCGGATGACCTGGTGCACGATGCGCTCCATGATCTCGGGCGTCGTCAAGCCCACCGCCATCTTGGTGCGCGCGATGTCGCGCACCAGATCGCGATGCGCCACCACGTAGCCCACCCGTACCGACGGGCTGATGACCTTGGAATAGCCGCCCAGGTAGACGACGCGGCGCGCGCC
Organism: Achromobacter sp. ACRQX; assembly: GCF_022346505.1. Classification (NCBI taxonomy): domain Bacteria; kingdom Pseudomonadati; phylum Pseudomonadota; class Betaproteobacteria; order Burkholderiales; family Alcaligenaceae; genus Achromobacter; species Achromobacter sp. ACRQX. Next base: position 216,772 of record NZ_JAKRML010000001.1, on the reverse strand, counting down.
GTCCAGCGCGGCCAGCATCGGCGTCACGCCCGGCGCCAGTTCGCGCGAGATGTCGTCTTCCACCACCCACAACCCATGCCGCTCCGCCGCCTGCAGAATGCGGAAGGCATTCGCCATGGTGATGCTGGCGCCCGAGGGATTCTGCAGCGCCGTATTGATGAAAAGCGCACGCGGCCGGTGCTGGGCGGCCACGCGCTCCAGCGCGTCGCAGTCCAGGCCGTCGACAGTGCGCGGCACCGCGATCACGCGCAGACCGGCCAGGCGCAGCATCTGCAGCAGATTCGCGTAGGCCGGCTGCTCGACGACCACCGTGTCGCCCGGCCGCAGCAGCGTGCGGATCACCGTGTCCAGCCCGTGGGTCACCCCCTGCGTCAGCAGCACCTGCGACGCCTCGACTTCCATGCCCTGCGCGCTCAGGCTGGCCGCGATGGTCTCGCGCAACGGCGCATAGCCGTACGGGTGGCCGTAGTTGGCGATTCGCATCGCGGGCACGCGCCCCATGTGGCGCAGCGCCAAGTGCAGCCCTTCTTCGTTCAGCCACTCGCCGGGCAGCCAGCCGCAACCGGATTTGATGGGGATGGAGTGGTCGGCAAAGATGTCCGACAGCAGCCAGCCCGCGTTCAGCCGCGGCGGTTCCCAGGACAGGGGTTCGACCCGGCGGGCGGGTGCGTCGGGCGACGCCACCCGGTAGCCCGCGCCGGGACGCGCCGCCAGCCAGCCCTGCGACACCAGCCGGCTGTAGGCGCTGGCCACGGTGAAAGTGCTGACGCCGTACTGGCGCGCGAACTCGCGGACCGAGGGTAGGGACATACCCGGACGCAGGGTCTGCGCCTCGACGGCGCGCAGAATGGCCGCGACGAGCTGTTCGACGAGGGTGGGCGCGGCCCCGCGGCCGCGGACGGGTTGGAAGTCGATCACGGGCTAACTGTACAGTTGCAACGCTCTCAACTATACAGTTAGCGGCAAATGCGCGGATTGTATATTTTCATTCCCTGCGGGACGTTCCAGAATCGTCCGAATCCCGCTGCCCGCGCGCGTTTCGCGGCGGCTGCGGTTGTCCCCCTTCTGGAGTCACCATGAACGCCCCCGCCCAGTTGCCTGACCTGTCCCATCTCTGGATGCCCTTTACGGCCAACAAGCAGTTCAAGGCCCAACCGCGCATGCTGGCCAAGGCCAAGGGCATGTACTACACGTCCACGGACGGCCGCCAGATCCTGGACGGCACGGCGGGCCTGTGGTGCGTCAATGCCGGCCACGGCCGCGAAGAGATCGTCGAAGCCATCGCCCGCCAGGCCGGCGTTATGGACTACGCCCCGGGCTTCCAGCTGGGCCACCCGCTCGCCTTCGAGGCCGCCACCGCCGTCGCGGGCCTGATGCCGCAGGGACTGGACCGCGTGTTCTTCACGAACTCGGGCTCCGAATCGGTCGACACCACGCTGAAGATCGCCCTGGCCTACCACCGCGCGCGCGGCGAAGGCCAGCGCACGCGCCTCATCGGCCGCGAGCGCGGCTATCACGGCGTGGGCTTTGGCGGCATCTCGGTGGGCGGCATCTCGGCCAACCGCAAGACGTTTTCGGGCGCGCTGCTGCCCGCCGTGGACCACCTGCCCCACACCCACAATCTTGAGCAGAACGCCTATTCGAAGGGCCAGCCCGCGTGGGGCGCGCACCTGGCCGAAGAACTTGAGCGCATCATCGCCCTGCACGACGCCTCGACCATCGCCGCCGTGATCGTCGAGCCCATGGCCGGCTCCACCGGCGTACTGATTCCGCCCAAGGGCTACCTGGAAAAGCTGCGCGAGATCACCGCCAAGCACGGCATCCTGCTGATTTTCGATGAGGTCATCACCGCGTACGGCCGTCTGGGCGCCGCCACGGCCTCCGAGTTCTTCGGCGTGACGCCGGACATCATCGCCATGGCCAAGGGCGTGAGCAACGCCGCCGTTCCCGCCGGCGCGGTCGCCGTCAAACGCGAAGTGCACGACGCCATCGTCAACGGCCCCGCGGGCGGCATCGAGTTCTTCCACGGCTACACGTACTCGGCGCACCCGCTGGCCGCCGCCGCCATCCTGGCCACGCTGGACATCTATCGCCGCGAGGACCTCTTCGGCCGCGCCCGCAAGCTGTCGGGCGCGTTCCAGGAAGCTGCGCACAGCCTGAAGGGCGCGCCCAACGTCATCGACGTGCGCAACCTGGGCCTGGTGTCCGGCATTGAACTGGCGCCGCGCGCGGGCGCCCCTGGCGCACGCGCCGCCGAAGTCTTCCAGCGCTGCTTCGACAGCGGCCTGATGGTGCGCTACACGGGCGACATCATCGCCGTCTCGCCGCCGCTCATCATCGACGAGGCGCAGATCGGCCAGATCTTCGAGCAGATCGGCAAGATCCTGAAAGAGGTAGCCTGATCCTCCCCCGCCGCACGCCCGCATGGCGCGCGGCGCAACAGACCCGCACATGGGCGGCCCAGGCCGCCCAGCCGCATTTTTGACGAATCACCGAGCCTTGCATCCATGAAGAAGATTCCCCATTTCATCAACGGCCAACCCTACGACGGCGGCAACAGCCGCTACGCCGACGGCTTCAACCCGGCCACCGGCGAGATCTCCTCGTCGATCCCACTGGCGTCCAACAACGACGTGGCGCTGGCCGTGGCCGCCGCCAAGGCGGCGTTTCCGGCCTGGTCCGAGACCCCGGCGCTCAAGCGCGCCCGCATCCTCTTCAACTTCAAGGCGCTGCTGGACCAGCACCAGGATGAACTGGCCGAACTGATCACGCGCGAGCACGGCAAGGTGTTCTCGGACGCCAAGGGCGAAGTGATGCGCGGCATCGAGATCGTCGAGTTCGCCTGCGGCATTCCGCAACTGCTCAAGGGTCAGTACTCCGACCAGATCGGCGGCGGCATCGACAACTGGAGCATGCGTCAGGCGCTGGGCGTCGTGGCCGGCATCACGCCGTTCAATTTCCCGATGATGGTGCCGTGCTGGATGTTCCCGGTCGCCATCGCCTGCGGCAACACCTTCGTCCTCAAGCCGTCGGAACGCGATCCGTCCGCGTCCGTGCGCCTGGCCGAACTGCTCACCGAAGCCGGCCTGCCCCCCGGCGTCTTCAACGTGGTCCACGGTGACAAGCAGGCGGTGGACGCGCTGATCTCGCACCCCGATGTCGAGGCGCTGTCCTTCGTCGGCTCGACGCCGATTGCCGAATACATCTACGCCGAAGGCACCAAGCGCGGCAAGCGCGTGCAGGCGCTGGGCGGCGCCAAGAACCACCTGGTGGTCATGCCCGACGCGGACCTGGACCAGGTGACCGACGCGCTGATGGGCGCGGCCTACGGTTCCGCGGGCGAGCGCTGCATGGCGATCTCGGTGGCCGTGGCGGTGGGCGACGTGGCCGACAAGGTCGTCGAACGCCTCACGCCGCGCGTCAAGGCGCTGATCGTCAAGGACGGCATGCAGTCGGACGCCGAGATGGGTCCGCTGGTGACCGCACAGCACCGCAAGAAGGTCATGGGCTACATCGAGGACGGCATCGCCAGCGGCGCCGATCTGGTGGTGGACGGCCGCGACCTGAAGGTGGCAGGCAACGAGAAGGGATTCTTCCTGGGCGGCACGCTGTTCGACAACGTCAAGCCCGCCATGAACATCTACCGCGAAGAGATTTTCGGCCCGGTGCTGTGCATCGTGCGCGTGCCCGACTTTGCCAGCGCGGTGGAGCTGATCAATGCGCATGAGTTCGGCAACGGCGTGGCGTGCTTCACGTCCGACGGCGGCGTGGCGCGCGCGTTTGCCCGGCAGATCAAGGTCGGGATGGTGGGCATCAACGTGCCGATCCCCGTGCCGATGGCGTGGCATTCGTTCGGCGGCTGGAAGCGCTCGCTGTTCGGCGACCACCATGCGTACGGCGAGGAAGGCATCCGTTTCTACTCGCGCTACAAGAGCGTGATGCAGCGCTGGCCCGACAGCATCGCCAAGGGCGCCGAATTCACCATGCCCGTGGCTAAGTGAGCCCCCCCCCCCGAGGCGCGCAGCGCCTCCCCCCAGGGGGGCGTCGCAGCGGACCGGCGGAGCCCGGATCCGCGCGACCGCGCTTGGGGAGGGCGTGCACGGTTTGGGGCGCGTCGTTCTTGCCTCGGGGTTGAGGGGCGTGGCTTGAAGCACTGAACTGCGCGGCGCTTCGCCGCGCCTTCCGAATATCTGTACGACAAGGGGAAACCTGATGCGCATCGGGATCGGCGGCTTTCAGCATGAGACCAATACGTTCGCGCCGTCGCGCGCGGCGTGGGAGGATTTTGCGGACAAGGGTGGGGGGTGGCCGAAGCTGGTCAGCGGGCCCGCGATGTTTGAGGCAGTGGCGGGAGCCAATATCCCCGTGGCGGGATTTATCGAGGCCATGGGGCAGCATGCGTTGATTCCCACGACGTGGGCGGCAGCGAGTCCTTCGGGGCATGTGACCCGTGATGCGTTCGAGCGCATCAGCGCAATGATTCTGCAAGGGCTGTCGCAGGCGATGCCGCTGGATGGCGTGTATCTGGATCTGCACGGCGCCATGGTCACCGAGCATCTTGATGACGGTGAAGGCGAGCTGCTGAAGCGTGTGCGTGAACTGGTGGGCCCCAACGTGCCGATCGTGGCCAGTCTGGACCTGCACGCCAACGTGACGCGCGCGATGGTGCGCCATGCCGATGCGCTGGTCTGCTACCGCACCTATCCCCACATCGACATGGCCGAGACCGGGCAGCGCGCCGCCGGCCTGCTGGCGCAGCGGCTGGGCGGCATGCCGCGGCATTACGTGGCGCTGCGCAGCCTGCCCTTTTTGATTCCCCTGTGCTGGCAGTCCACCGACATCGAGCCGGCGCGCAGCCTGTATCAGTTGGTGGGCGATCTTGAAGCGCGGGGCGCGGCCAGCGTTTCCTTTGCGACCGGGTTTCCGGCCGCGGACTTTCCCGAATGCGCGCCCACGGTCTGGGCCTACGGCATGACGCAAGCCGAGGCCGATGCCGCCGCCGACGAGATGACGCGCGCGGTGATGAATGCCGAACAGGACTTCGGCGGCAAGCTCTACACGCCGGACGAAGCCGTGCTGGAAGCGTTGCGGCTGGCGCGCGATGCCTCCAAACCCGTCGTCATCGCCGACGCGCAGGACAACCCCGGCGCGGGCGGCAGTTCCGACACCACCGGCGTGCTGCGCGCGCTGATCCGCCACGATGCGCGCGATACGGCCATTGGTCTGATTGTGGACCCCGCTGCCGCGCTGGCCGCCCACCGCGCTGGTGCAGGCAACACGGTGCGCATTGCACTGGGTGGACATTCGGGTATTCCCCACGACGAACCGCTGGACACCGAGTTCATCGTCGAGAAAACTTCGGAAGGACGCTTCGATACGCATGGTGCGTTCTATCGCGGCTTTCACATGGATCTGGGGCCCAGCGCGTGCCTGCGCATCGGCGGCGTGCGCATCATCCTGGCCTCGAACAAGGTGCAGATGGCCGACCAGGAGATGTTCCGGTTTGCGGGCGTGGAGCCCACGCGCGCCGCCATCCTGGTGGTCAAGAGTTCGGCGCATTTTCGCGCCGATTTCACGCCCATCGCGCACACGATTCTGGTCTGCGCGGCGCCCGGTTCCATGCTGATGGATGCGGCAAAACAACCATGGACACGGTTGCGTCCCGGCATCAGAATGGCGCCTTGCGGGCCGGTGTTTGACGGCCGGTCCGCAGCGACAGCCTGACCCTCGCGCGCCGCTTGAACGCGGCGCGTCAACGACGTAGCGGCCCACGCGCCGCTCACTACGCTTCAAGGGGAAATACATGCTCAAGTTTGTCCGAGCGGCCGCGCTCGCCGGCGTCACTCTCGCCATGGCACATGGGGCCTATGCCGAGACCGTCATCAAGACGGTGATGCACTCACCGCTGCGCCTGACCGATCCGCACGCCACCACCGCCTACATCACGACGTGGCACGGCTACATGATCTACGACACCTTGCTGGCCACCGATGCCGACAACAAGGTACAGCCGCAGATGCTTGAGAAGTGGGAAGTCTCGCCCGACGGCAAGACCTACACCATGACGCTGCGCCCCGGCCAGAAATGGCATGACGGCCAGCCGGTGACCGCCGAGGACTGCGTGGCGTCGATCAAGCGCTGGGCCGGCGGCGACGGCATGGGACGCACGCTGCTCAAGTTCACCGACAAGATCGAAGTCATCGACGACAAGAGCTTTCGCATCGTCATGAAGGAACCCACGGACCTGGCGCTGCGCGCCCTGTCCAAGCCCACCGGCACCGCGCCGTTCATGATGCCCAAGCGCATCGCTGAACAGGCCATCGGCAAGCCCATCACCGACATGACGGGCTCCGGCCCGTTCAAGGTCGCGGAATTCAAGCCGGGCGTGAAGACCGTCTACGTCAAGAACGCCGATTACGTGCCGCGCAAGGAGCCCGTCAGCGGCCTGGCCGGCGGCAAGGTCGTGCACGTCGACAAGGTCGAATGGGACGTGATGCCCGATGCGCTGACCACCGCCAACGCGCTGCTTGGCGGCGAGATCGACTTTGTCGAGCAGTTCCCGTACGACCTGCTGCCGATGATCGAAGGCAACCCGGACCTGAAGGAAGAGTCGCTCAGCCCGGTCGGCTACTTCACGATGTACCGCTTCAACTTCAAGTACCCGCCCTTCAACAACAAGAAGATCCGCCAGGCCGCCATGTACGCGATCGGCCAGGAAGACGTGATGAAGGCGCTGGTCGGCAATCCCAAGTACTGGAAGACCTGCGCCTCGCTGTGGGGCTGCGGCACGCCGCTGGAAAGCGATATCGGCAAGGACATGGTCGTCCCGTCGAACATCGAAAAGGCCAAGGCGCTGCTCAAGGAAGCGGGTTACGACAACACGCCCATCCTGGTCATGCACGCCACCGACGTGGGCACGCTGTCCGCGCAACCGGTCGTGATGGCCGCGGCGCTGCGCAGGGCGGGCTTCAACGTCAACCTGGCGGCGATGGACTGGCAAAGCGTGGCCACGCGCCGTGCCTCCAAGGCCGCGCCGGCCGAAGGCGGCTGGAACGTCCACAACACCAACTGGTACGCCACCGACGTGATGGACCCGGTGCGCTCCGCCCCCGCGGCTGCAAACGGCGACAACGCGTGGTTCGGCTGGCCCGAGTTCCCCCAGATCGAAGAGCTGCGCACCAAGATGGCGTTGACTTCGGATCCGGCCGAGCAGAAGAAGATCTCCGAGGAAGTGCAGCGCATCGGCATCGACGAAGGCCTGTACGTGCCGCTGGGCCAGATGTCCGTGCCCACCGTCTACTCGACCAAGCTGTCGGGCCTGGTGCACGCGCCGGTCTTCGCGTTCTGGAACGTCAAAAAGGCCCCTTGATGGGCTCGGGGCCTGCGCGCCGCAGCAAGCAGTCCGCGCAGGCCTAATTGGTACAGGGGGAAATACATGCTGGCATTTGTCTCACGCCGGCTCCTCGCGACCATCCCGGTTCTGGTGATGGTCGCGGTGGTGGTCTTTGCGATATTGCGTTTCAGCCCCGGGGATCCGGCCATCATCATGGCGGGCGACGGCGCCACGCCCGAACGTATCGTCCAGATACGGCAGACGATGGGCCTGGACCAGCCGGTGGTCAAACAGTTCTTCATCTGGGGCGGCAAGCTCCTGCAAGGCGATCTGGGCACCTCGCTCATGTCCGGCGTGCCGGTCACCAAGCTGATCGCGCAGCGCCTTGAACCGTCGATGAGCCTGGCGGTGCTGACGCTGGTCTTCACGCTGCTCGTCGCCATTCCGCTGGGCGTACTGGCCGCCTGGCGGCAAGGCAAGCTGTTGGACCGCGCCGTCATGGGTTTCTCGGTGCTGGGGTTCTCGGTGCCGGTGTTCGTCACCGGCTACCTGCTGATCTGGGCCTTCGCCATCAAGCTGGGGTGGTTCAACGTGCAGGGCTACGTGCCGCTTGAGAAAGGATTCTGGCCGTTCCTGCACCGGCTCATCCTGCCCTCGCTCGCGCTGTCCACTGTGTATGTGGCGCTGATCGCGCGCATCACGCGCACCAGCGTCATCGAGGTCATGGGCGAGGACTTCATCCGCACCGCGCGCTCCAAGGGCCTGGGCGAAACCGGCGTGCTGCTCGGCCATGCGCTGCGCAATGCCGCCGTGCCCATCGCCACCGTCGTGGGCGTGGGCATCGCGCTCTTGATCAGCGGCGTCGTCGTCACCGAATCGGTCTTCAACATCCCTGGCCTCGGCCGGCTGGTGGTGGAAGCCGTGCTGGCGCGCGACTACCCGGTCATCCAGGGCCTGACGCTTTTCTTCGCGTTCGTCTACGTGTTCATCAATCTGGTTGTCGATTGCGCCTACACGGTGTTCGACCCGCGTATCCGGTACTGACGCCATGAGCATGCAAACGCCAACCGATGCCGCCGCGCAGGCGGCCGCCGACCTCCCCGGAGGCGGCACGCCCCACATCACCGCCTGGCGGCAGATCCGCCAGGGACTCAAGAGCTGGCCCGTCATGCTGGCGCTGGTGGTGCTGGCGGCGATTGTCTTCATCGCCATTTTTGCGCCGCTGCTGGGCACGGTCGATCCCACCCAACTCAACCCGGGCGGGCGCCTGAAGCAGCCCTTCACCGACTATTTCCTGGGCACCGACGCGTTCGGGCGCGACGTGTGGTCGCGCGTGGCCTACGGCGCGCGCATCTCGTTGATCGCGGGCCTGGGCGCTGCCTTGGTCAGCGTGGCCCTCGGGCTGGTCATCGGCGTCATCGCCGGCTGGTTCCGGTCGCTGGACGGCCCCATCATGCGCACCATGGACGCCATCATGGCGATCCCCGGCATTCTGCTGGCGATCGCGCTGGTGTCGGTCACCGGCGCCAGCATCACGACCGTGCTCGTAGCCATCACCATTCCGGAAATCCCGCGGGTGGTGCGGCTGGTGCGCGGCCAGATCCTGAGCGTGCGCGGAGAGCCCTACGTGGAGGCCGCCCTGGCGCTGGGCACCCCGCTGCCGCTGCTGCTGTGGCGGCACATGGTGCCCAGCACCATCGCGCCGCTGACGGTGCAAGGCACGTACGTCTTCGCGTCCGCCATGCTGACCGAAGCCATCCTGAGCTTCCTGGGCGCGGGCATCCCGCCCGAGATCGCGTCCTGGGGCAACATCATGTCCGAAGGCCGCATGTACTTCCGCATGCTGCCCGGCCTGATCCTGTTCCCCGGACTGTTCCTGTCGCTGACCGTGCTCAGCGTGAACATCCTGGGCGACGCCTTGCGCGACGCGCTGGACCCGAAAATGGTGCGCAGGATCTGATGCCGATGAACTATTCCCCCAATCCCCCCGCGGGCGACACTTCGTCCGCCATCCTGGCCATCCGCAACCTGTCGGTCGAAGTCGCCGGCGCGGGCAACCGCGTCGTGCGCAACCTCAGTCTGGACGTGCACGCCGGCGAAACAGTGTGCGTGGTCGGCGAATCCGGTTCGGGCAAGTCCGTCACGTCGCTGGCCGTCATGGGCCTGTTGCCGCAAGGCATCCTGAACATCAGCGCGGGTTCCATCCGCGTCGAGGGCGAAGACGTCGCCACGGCCACGCAGCGCCGCCTGCGCGAGCTGCGCGCCACGCGCATGGCAATGGTCTTTCAAGAGCCCATGACCGCGCTGAATCCCGTGCACACGGTGGGCAAGCAGGTCGACGAGGTGCTGCGCCTGCACCGCAAGAACATGTCGGCGGCCGAGCGCCGCGCCAAGGTGCTGGACATGTTCCAGTCGGTGCACCTGCCCGACATCGAACGCATCTACGACGCCTATCCGCACCAGCTCTCGGGCGGCCAGCGCCAGCGCATCGTCATCGCGATGGCGCTGATCCTGGAACCCAAGCTGCTGATTGCCGACGAGCCCACCACGGCGCTGGACGTGACCACGCAGAAGCAGATCCTGGCGCTCATCAAGGAGCTGCAGGTCAAGCACCAGACGGCCGTGCTGTTCATCACGCACGATTTCGGCGTGGTGGCCGAGATCGCGGACCGCATCGTCGTCATGAACCGCGGCGACCTGATCGAAAGCGGCACGCGCCACGAAATCCTGGCCGAGCCCAAGCAGTCCTACACGCGCCGCCTGGTGTCGTCGGTGCCCAGCCTGGTGCCGTCGCGCCGCGAACCGCCGACCGGCACGCCGGTGCTGCACGTCAAGGGGCTGGGCCGCACGTACGGCGGCAAGGGCTCGCTGTTTTCGCGCAAGGCGGCGCAGCACGTCATCGCCGCCACGGACGTCAACCTGACGCTGCGCAAGGGCGAGATCCTGGGGATCGTCGGTGAATCCGGGTCGGGCAAATCGACGGTGGCGCGCTGCATCGTGCGGCTCATCGAACCCACCGCCGGCCACATGATGATGGGCGGCGAAGACTTGAGCACGCTGTCCGGCTCGGCGTTGCGCCCGGTGCGCCGCCGCATCCAGATCGTGTTCCAGGATCCGTACCGGTCGCTGAATCCGCGCCGCACGGTGGGAGAATCCATCATCGAGGGGCTGCTGAACTTTGGCGTGGCCCGCGAACAGGCGCTCAAGCGCGCCAGCGAAACCCTCAGCGTCGTGGGTCTGAGCCCCGACGCCATGCGGCGTTATCCGCACCAGTTCTCTGGCGGACAGCGCCAGCGCATCTGCATCGCGCGCGCGCTGGTCATGGACCCGGAGATCCTGGTGGCCGACGAAGCCGTCTCGGCGCTGGACGTGTCCGTGCAGGCGCAGGTGCTGGAGCTGCTGGAACAGGTGCGCGAACGTACGGGCGTGGGCGTGCTGTTCATCACCCACGACCTGCGCGTGGCCGCGCAGATCTGCGACACCATCATGGTGATGCAGCGCGGCCAGGTGGTCGAAACCGGCTCCGCCGAAACGGTGCTGACCGAACCGCGCCACCAATACACGCGGGCCCTGATCGACGCCGCCCCCGGCCGGGATTGGGACTTCCGCAACTTCCGGCCCATTGCGCCCGGCTTGTTGCCGTCCGCCTCCCCGGCCGTCTGACGCCTTTTCCGACCCACTGGAACCGAGATGCCGCAACCGCATGAAATGTCCGCCCAGGAACTCCTTGAGGCGTATCGCAGCAAGACCCTGTCGCCCGTCGAGGCGACGCGGTCGGTGCTGGACCATATCGAGCGCTGGGAGCCCCGGCTGAAAGCCACCTACGCGCTGGATCCGGAAGGCGCGCTGGCGATGGCCCGCGCGTCCGAGGCCCGCTGGATGAAGGGTGAGCCGCAGGCCTGCGGCGGGTACTCGCTGGACGGCGTGCCCGCCACCATCAAGGAAAACATCGCCACACGCGGCGTGCCCGTGCCGCTGGGCACCGCCGCCACCGACCTGACCCCGGCCGCCGCCGACGCCCCACCCGCCGCGCGCATGCGCGAGTCCGGCGCCGTGCTGCTGGGCAAGACCACCATGCCCGACTACGGCATGCTGTCGTCCGGGTTGTCGAGCTTTCATGAACTGACGCGCAATCCCTGGGATCTGACCAAAAACCCCGGCGGCTCCAGCGCGGGCGCCGGCGCCGCCGCGGCAGCCGGTTATGGCCCGCTGCACATCGGCACCGACATCGGCGGCTCGGTCCGCCTGCCGGCCGCCTGGTGCGGCATCGCCACGCTCAAGCCCAGCCTGGGCCGCATCCCCATCGATCCGCCCTTCATGGGCCGCTGCGCCGGTCCCATGACGCGCACCATCACCGATACGGCGCTCATGATGGGCGTGCTGTCCCAGCCCGACGCGCGCGATCACATGAGCCTGCCCTTCCAGGAGATCGACTGGCTGAACCTGGAACACGACGTGCGCGGCCTGCGCATCGGACTGTTGCTGGACGCCGGCTGCGGGCTGCCGCTGGATCCCGAGACGCGCGATGCCGTCGAAGCCGCGGCCCGCGCCTTCGAGGCCGCGGGCGCCATCGTCACACCGATGCAGCCGTGGATGACGCCGGGCATGCTGGAAGGCGTGGACAAGTTCTGGCGCACCCGCTCGGCCATCGACCTGGGCGCGCTGTCCGAGGAACGCCGAGCCAAGATCCTGCCCTTCATCCGCGCCTGGGCCGAAAGCGGCGGCGGGCATAGCGGCGAAGACGTCTTCCGCAGCTACTACGAAACGCTGAACGTGCGGGCGCGCACCGTCGCAGCCTGCGCGCCGTACGACTACGTGCTGTCGCCGGTGGCGCCCGTCGTGGCCTACAACGCCGAATGGCCCTCGCCCACAAACGAGGTCGCCACGACGATGCACCACATCGGGTTCACGCTGCCCTTCAACATGAGCGAGCAGCCCGCGGCTTCGGTCAATTGCGGCTACACGAAGGCGGGCCTGCCCATCGGCCTGCAGATCGCGGGCGCGCGCTTTGACGACCTGGGCGTGCTGCGCGTGGCGCGCGCCTGGGAACGGATGCGTCCTGCCCAGCGCCCCTGGCCCCAGCCGCCCTCAGCACACTGACCCTCCACGGCAACCCACAGGAACTTCCCATGCGTTGGCTTTTGGCAATGATCAAGCACGAGACGAACACGTTTTCGCCCGTGCCCACCCCGCTTGAACGTTTCTTTCGCGGCAGTCCCGAGATCCTGGCTGGCGATCGCGCCATCAAGGCCTACGAGAACACCGACAGCGGCCTGGGCGGCTACATCGAGGTCGCCCGCCGCGAGGGCGCCGAGATCGTGCTGCCGGTCGCGGCCGAGTCCTGGCCCAGCGGCCCCACCAGCGCGCAGACGCATGAACGCCTGTGCACGCTGATCCTGGACGAGGTCAAGCGCGGCGGGTTTGACGCCATTCTGCTGGATCTGCACGGCGCGATGGTCGCCGAAGGCGTGGAAGACGCCGAGGGCGACCTGCTGCGCCGCCTGCGCGAGATCGATCCCAACACGCCCGTTGCCGTGACGCTGGACATGCACGCCAACATCTACGACGACATCGTGCGCAACGCCACGGTCATCAGCGGCTTTCACACCTATCCGCACGTGGATATCCGCGATGCGGGCGTGCGCGCCGCGAACGTCATCGTTCGCACGCTCAAGGGCGAGATCAAGCCGGTGATGACCTGGGCCAACAAGCCCATGCTGCCGCACATCATGTGCCAGGGCACGCACGCCGCGCCCAACAAGCCGCTGCAGGAACGGTGCAAGGAACTTGAAGCCAGCGGCGTGCTGGCGGCGTCCGTCTTCGTGGGCTTTCCCCATGCAGACATTCGCGAAGCGGGCCTGAGCGCCGTGGTCTGTACGGACGGCAACCTGGCCGCCGCCGAACAGCATCGCGACGAACTGCTGGACCGCGCGTGGCAGGGCCGCGCCGACTGGGTGTTCCATTCGGAACCGCTGGCGCCGACCATCACGCGCGCCAAGGGCATCGAACAAGGCCCGGTCGTGCTGCTGGACCACTACGACAACACCGGCTCGGGCGGCACGATGGACACAACGGCCGTGCTGGCCGAAGTGCTGCGCCAGGAACTGGACAACGTGGTCTTCTACGCCATCTGCGACCCGCAGGCCGCAACGGAAGCCGCCGCCGCGGGCGTGGGCAACACCATCACGATCAAGCTGGGCGGCAAGCTGCCCATGCCGGCCATCAAGCAGCCCAGCGAACCGATTGAAGTCACCGGCCGCGTCAAGCTGGTGTTCGACGGCGTCTACCTGAACCGCGGCCCGATGTATCGCGGCGTGCGCAACGACACCGGCCTGACGGTGGTCATCGACACCGGCCGCGTGGAAATCGTTGTCGTCTCGCGCCACCAGGAACCCTTCGACATCAACTGCCTGCTGTCGGCCGGCATCGACCCGCTGCAAAAGCGGTATGTCGTCCTGAAAAGCCGTATCCACTGGCGCGCGGGCTTCTCGGACATGGCGATCGAGATCATCGAATGCACGGGCGTGGGCGTCACGACGTCCGACTACAGCCAGGTCGAGTTCAAGCACGTGCGCCGTCCGATCTATCCGCTTGATCCGCTCTGAGACCAGGCGTTTTGTCGACAAAGGCCGGCGCCTCGGGCGCCGGCTTTCATTTTGAAATCTTCGGTAACTGCGCGCGCGTTCAGCGTGACACGCGTCTCGGTATACTCCGCCGCGGGCCTGACAGGCCGATGAACACGCGTATCCAGGACGCTTGCGCTTCGCGCGGACGAGCGTGGCGCCGTAGGCCGCTGCCGGATATGACTCGACAATCAACGATATAAGCAGAACGATGAAAAAGAGCGTAGCGATCACCCTGGGCGTGGTCATAGTGGGAGCGGGAAGCTGGGTCGGGGCCACGTGGTACACCGGCAAGCGCATCGAAGAAGACGCGCAGCGTCATCTGGCACAGGCCAACGAAAAGCTCGCCAAGATCACGCCGCTGTTCGGCCTGCGCATCGATCAGCTCAAGTACGAGCGCGGCCTGTTCTCGACGCAGGCGCGTTATGGCGTGTCGCTCGTCAAGAACGACAAGGGCCTGGACGACCTGCCCGCGGGCATGATCGAGTTCGACGCGAACATCGAGCACGGCCCCTTCCCCAAGAGCGCCCTGTCACGCGGCGCCATTGCGCCCAAGCTCGCGTTCATCCACACCGAGATCGCCAAGACGGACAACATCAAGCCCGTCTTCGAACTAACCAAGGACATCTCCCCGCTGATGGGCGACGCCATCGTCAGCTACAGCGGCAACGCCACGTCCACCGCCGCGATCGCGCCGATCGTCGTCACGCATGACGGCAACGCGCTCGACTTCAGCGGCATGCGGATGGAAGGCACCTTCGACCGCGCCACGCAGGCCGTCACCGCGCACGGCGTGATGGACAAGCTGTCGGTGGACGGCAGCAAGAGCCACGACCCCGTCAAGATGACGATCGCCGGCCTGACCATGGACGTCGACAGCCGCATGGGCAAGTTCGGCATCTCGATGGGCAATTCGGACCTGAAGATCAAGCGCGTGGACGTGCTGCGTCCCACCGACGACATGAAGGTCGGGCTGGACAACTTCAGCTACGGCGTGAAGCTGTCCGAAGACGACAAGTCCATCAACGTGCAGGCCGCCTACCAGACGGGCGACCTCACCGTGAACGACGTGGTGCTGGGCAATGGCCAGGCCGTGATCAAGCTGGCCCGGCTGGACGGCCAGGCCGTCAAGCAGCTCTCGGACACCTACAACCAGCTCATGCGCCAATACATGCTGGGCGCCAGCGACGAAGGCCTGAAGGACGAACAGTTCGACGTTCTGCTGGACAACGCCGGCAAGCTGCTGGCGGGCAATCCGTCGTTCAGCATCGATCCGCTGAGCTGGAAGACGGCCAAGGGCGAGAGCAAGCTGACCTTCACGCTGGACCTGGCCAATCCGGCCAACGCCAAGGACCTGACCCCGCAGGAAATCGCGGTGCAGGCGATCAAGAAGATCGACGCCTCGCTGGTGATCTCCAAGCCCATGGTGAAGGACCTGATGGTGCAGTACGCCGTCAAGACCGAAGGCGTGCCCGCCGAGAAGGCCGCGGCCGACGCTGACGAGAACATCCGCCAGATGGCCGGCATGGCCGAAATGATGAACGTGGGCAAGAACGACGGCGACAACATCGTCGGCAAGTTCACCTTTGCCGACGGCATGGGCGACCTGAACGGCCAGAAGATTCCTGCCGAGGAACTGTTCAGCGGCCTCTTGGGCGCGACCGGCATGAATGACCTGGACGACGACGACGAGCTGTCCGGCATCGGCATGGACCCGGACGCCGAACCCGTCGCTCCGGCACCGGTTGCCGGCGTCATGCAGGACTTCAACCTGGAAGACGTTGCCAACATGCTGGACGACATGGGCTACACCGTGACCCGCAGCGACGGCACCGACGGCCCCGTGCTGGTCCTGAACCCGGGCACCACCGGCGCCACCGACCTGCGCCTGGAGTTCCTGTGCAACGACTTCACGGAAAAGTGCCTGGACCTGGTCGCGACCGCCACGTACGCCACCAAGAAGCCGATGACGCTCAAGGCCATCAACGCCTGGAACCAGGAATACCGCTGGAGCCGCGCCTACCTCGATGAAAAGAACCAGGCCGTGCTGCAGATGGACATGAACGCCGAAGGCGGTCTGGGCAAGGACAACCTGCAGATCCTGCTCAACACGTTCATCAGCATCGCCGAAGACTTCGGCGCTGCGGCGAAAGCGCCTGCGAAGTAAGCTGAACGGCAGGCCTTGATCCAAGGCCTGGCCCCAAGCAAAAGCCCCCGCCTGTAAAGGTCGGGGGCTTTTTTTCGCCCTGATCGCGGGGATCGGGCAGTGGGCGTCCGGCGAAGGCAGGACGCGTTCACGTGCCTTACGCGTACGCCTCGATCGGGAGGCACGCGCACACCAGATTGCGGTCGCCGTAGGCGTTGTCCACGCGGGCAACCGGCGGCCAGTACTTGGCGTCGCGCAGCGTTGCCACCGGGTAGGCGGCCTGCTGGCGCGGGTAGTCGTGCAGCCATTCCTCGGCCAGCAGCATCTGCGCGGTGTGCGGCGCGTTCTTCAGGACGTTGTCGTCACGATCGCGTTCGCCGCGTTCGACCTGGGCGATTTCTTCGCGGATCGCGATCATCGCGTCGATGAAACGGTCCAGTTCGGCCACGCCTTCGGATTCCGTCGGTTCGACCATCAGCGTGCCCGCGACCGGAAAGCTCATGGTGGGCGCATGGAAGCCGTAGTCCATCAGGCGCTTGGCGATGTCTTCGGCGCTGATGCCGCTGGTTTCCTTGAGCGGGCGCACGTCCAGGATGCACTCGTGCGCCACGCGGCCGTTGCGGCCCGCGTACAGGACCTCGTAGTGGCCGCGCAGGCGGGTCGCGATGTAGTTGGCGTTCAGGATGGCGACTTCGGTGGCGCGGCGCAGGCCGTCGGCGCCCATCAGCGCGATGTACACGAACGGGATCGGCAGGATGCCGGCCGAGCCGAACGGCGCGGCCGAGACCGGACCGACCTTGGCGTCGCCGGGCAGCTTGCCCTGTTCGTTCACCACGCCCGGCAGGTAGGGCGCCAGGTGCGAGCGCACCGCCACGGGACCCACGCCGGGTCCGCCGCCGCCGTGCGGGATGCAGAAGGTCTTGTGCAGGTTCAGGTGGGACACGTCCGAGCCGAACTTGCCCGGCTTGGCCACGCCGACCATGGCGTTCATGTTGGCGCCGTCCAGGTACACCTGGCCGCCGGCCTGGTGGACCAGATCGCAGATTTCGGTGACGGCTTCTTCGAACACGCCGTGCGTCGACGGGTACGTGATCATCAGCGCGGCCAGCTTGTCGCCGACCTGTTCGATCTTGGCGCGCAGGTCCGCGAGGTCCACGTTGCCGTTGGCGTCCGACGCCACGACCACCACGTCCATGCCGGCGAGCTGCGCCGAGGCGGGGTTGGTGCCGTGCGCGGAAGACGGGATCAGGCAGATGTTGCGCTGGTGCTGGCCGTTGGCCTGGTGGTAGCCGCGAATGGCGAGCAGGCCCGCGTATTCGCCCTGCGCGCCCGAGTTGGGCTGCAGGCTGATGTTGTCGTAGCCGGTGATTTCGCACAGCGCGGCGGACAGACGGTCGATCAGTTCCACGTAGCCCTGGCTTTGCGAGGCCGGCGCGAACGGGTGGATCAGCGCGAACTCGGGCCAGGTGATGGGGATCATCTCGGCCGTGGCGTTCAGCTTCATGGTGCACGAACCCAGCGGGATCATCGTGCGATCCAGCGCCAGATCCTTGTCGGCCAGCTTGCGCAGGTAGCGCAGCATGTCGGTTTCGGACTGGATGCTGGAGAAGATGGGGTGCTTCAGGATCGCGCTTTCGCGGGCGACCGAGGCGGGAATGCCGCCGGGGGCCGCGGCGTCCAGCGCGTCGATGTCGAGTTCGACATCATCGCGCTCCAGACCGGCGGCGAAGACGTTGACCAGGGCTTCCAGGTCGGCCACGGTGACGGTCTCGTCCAGCGAGATGGCCAGGCGGGCGCCGTCGACGCGGCGCAGGTTGATGTGCGCGCAGTCGGCAGCCGTCAGGATGGCGGGCGTCGCGGCGCCGGTTTCCAGCAGCAGCGTGTCGAAGAACGTGTCGTTGGCGACCTTGACGTCCAGCTTGATCAGCTCGGCGCGCAGGATGGCGGTGGCGCGCTGCACGCGCTCGGCGATGCGGCGGATGCCGGCCGGGCCGTGCCACACCGCGTACATGCCGGCCATCACGGCCAGCAGCACCTGCGCCGTGCAGATGTTGGAAGTGGCCTTCTCGCGGCGGATGTGCTGTTCACGCGTCTGCAGCGCCAGGCGCAGCGCGGGATTGCCTTGCGCGTCCTTGGACACGCCGACCAGGCGGCCGGCCATGTTGCGCTTGAATGCGTCCTTGCAGGCCATGAAGCCGGCGTGCGGGCCGCCAAAGCCGAACGGCACGCCAAAGCGCTGGGCCGAACCGACGGCGATGTCGGCGCCCCACTCGCCCGGCGCGGCCAGCACGGCCAGCGCCAGCAGGTCGGTCGCGCACGCAACCACTGCGCCTTGCGCGTGGGCGGCTTCGGCCAGCTTGCGATAGTCGGACACCGAGCCCGTGCTGTGCGGGTACTGCAGCAGCACGCCAAAGCACTCGGGCAGGCCTTCGGCTTCGTCGCCGATGCGGATCTCGATGTCCAGGCCTTCGGCGCGCGTGCGCACGACTTCGATGGTCTGCGGATGCACGTGGCGCGAGATGAAGAACACCGGGCTCTTGGACTTGGCGCTGCGGCGCGCCAGCGTCATCGCTTCGGCGGCGGCGGTGCTTTCGTCAAGCAGCGAGGCGTTGGAGATGTCCAGGCCGGTCAGGTCGGCGACCATCGTCTGGTAGTTCAGCAGGGCTTCCAGGCGGCCCTGCGAAATCTCGGGCTGGTAGGGCGTGTAGGCCGTATACCAGGCGGGATTTTCAAGAATGTTGCGCAACACCACGTTGGGCGTCTGCGTGCCGTAGTACCCCTGCCCGATGTAGCTGCGGTAGACCTTGTTGCGGCCCGCGACCTGCTTCAGTTCAGCCAGCACGTCGGCTTCGCTGCGCGACGCGGGCAGCGCCAGCGGCTCCTTGCTGCGGATCTTGGGGGGCACGACTTCTTCGATCAGGGCGTCCAGGCTGTCGCTGCCGATCACGGCAAGCATGGCGGCCTGGTCGGCGTCGGAGGGGCCGATGTGGCGGGGGATGAAGTCGGTATGGGTGTCTAGGGCGCGCGACATGGGGGGATCTCGGGGGGTAGCGGGTGTCGTCCTGCGAACGGACGGTATTGCGTCTGGCGAGGGAGGCGGCGCCGCCGCTCCCCCGCGTGCGGCATCAGCCGTTGGCGACGGCTTCGTAGCCGGCGGCGTCCAGCAGCTTGTCGGCGTCGGCGGCGTTGTCCGGCTTGATCTTGAAGATCCAGGCGGTGAAGGCCGATTCGTTGATCAGGTTGGGGTTGCTTTCCAGCTCTTCGTTGAAGGCAACGATTTCGCCGGACACGGGCGCGTAGATGTCCGAGGCGGCCTTGACCGACTCGACCACGCCGGCGGTTTCGCCCGCGCTCAGCTTCGCGCCGACGTTCACGTCGCCAACGAAGACCAGATCGCCCAGTTGCTCCTGGGCGGTGTCGGTGATGCCGACGACGAACACGTCGCCCTCGGCTTTGACCCATTCATGGGACTCGGTGTACTTGCGATCGGTGGGCAGACTCATGGGAACTCCTGAGGGAATGCGGGTAGATGAATGGTGTTGCGCGCCTCGCGCGGGCGGCCGTTGCCCAGACCGGGCCGGTGCACGCGCGAGGTTCGAGTTTACGAGTGTTCGACGGCTTTGCCGTTACGCACGAAAGGCAGCTTGCACGCCACGGCGGGCACCCACTTGCCGCGGATGTCGACCTCGACCTTGTCGCCCGGCGCCACGCCTTGCGGCAGGCGGGCAAAGCCGATCGACACGCCCAGCGTGGGCGACATGGTGCCGCTGGTCAGCTCGCCCACGCCCTGCGCGGTGCGCACGGCCATGTGCGCGCGCATGACGCCGCGTTCCTGCAGCTTCAGACCGATGAAGGTGGCGGGCTTGGCGAATTGTTCGATCGCGTCGCGGCCGATGAAGCGGCGCTCGGCGTTCTTGCCGGACACGGTCCAGGTCAGGCCGGCTTCGCCGGGGTGGGTCAGTTCGTCCATGTCCTGGCCGTACAGGTTCATGCCGGCTTCCAGGCGCAGCGTGTCGCGCGCGCCCAGGCCTGCCGGACGCACGCCCTGGGCGATCAGGTCGCGCCACAGTTGCACGACTTCAGCAGCGGGCAGGACGATTTCGAAACCGTCTTCGCCGGTGTAGCCCGTGCGGGCGACCAGCGTGTCGTCGCCCACGCGAGCGGCGACGAAGGGAGTCAGCGATTCGCTGGCGGCTTGCCAGGCCGGGCGGGCGGCCCAGACCTTGGCGCGGGCGTTGGGGCCCTGCACAGCCACCATGGCCAGATCGCGGCGCGGGGCGATGGTCACGTCGAACGCGCCGGCCTGCTTGACGCGCTGCATCCAGGCCACGTCCTTGTCGGCCGTGCCGGCGTTGACCACCACGCGCCATTCGTCGGCAGCGAAGAAATAGATGATGAGGTCGTCGATGACGCCGCCCTGCGGGTTCAGCATGCAGCTGTAGAGCGCCTTGCCCGGGACCGTCAGCTTGGCGACGTCGTTGGCGACAAGGCGCTGCAGGAAGGCGAAGGCATCCGGGCCCGTCACGTCGACGTTGAGCATGTGCGAGACGTCGAACATGCCGGCGTCCTGGCGCACGGCATGGTGCTCTTCGATCTGCGAACCGTAGGCCAGCGGCATGTCCCAGCCGCCGAAATCGACCATGCGGGCGCCGGCGGCGATGTGTTCTTCGGCGAGCGGGGTGCGTTTGAGGGATGCGGACATGCGGGGGAACTCCGGGACGGCAGCGATGCCAGGGTTACGGAATGCCGCTGGTTGCGGGCGGACGGCGCCCGCGCAACGGCTGAATCTTCCGCCCCTCTGTCCTTTTGCCTGAGAGTTGCCCCGCGAAGCGGGTTTGCACCTTCGGCGCCTGGGCTGCTCGCAGTGTCCCTGTTCAGGGCGCGGCGCCAGGTCTCTCCAGAGTGCTGTTTTGCCACGTCTGCGTAGCCGGCAATGGCGGCAAATGCGGGACGGGACAAGCCTGCGCGGTATCGGTTACCTGAGCGATTCTGGGCGAATTGCGCCTTCGGCGGCGGCCGGGCTTGACGCCTTCGGCCGCTCTCTCCCGCAGCATGCGTGACAGCGCCGAAAGCATACAACGAAAGCCTGGGGTAAGCCTAGGCCTGTTGCACGCCCGGCGGCGCTATCCCAGCGCGGTATCCAGCAGCATCATCAGCACGAAACCGATCATCAGGCCGCAGGTGGCGTAGACCTCGTGCCCCTTGCGGTGCGATTCCGGGATGATCTCGTGACTGATGACGAACAGCATGGCGCCCGCGGCAAAGCCCAGGCCCCACGGCAGGAGCGGCGCCGACCAGCCGACCACGGCGGCGCCCAGCACAGCGCCGACGGGCTCGATCAGCCCCGACAGCATGCCCAATGCCACGGCAAACGTGCGCTTGTAGCCGGCGGCAAGCAGGGCCACCGCCACGACCAGCCCCTCGGGAATGTCCTGGATCGCAATGCCGGTGGCCAGCGCCGTGCCGCGCACGGGGTCGCCTGCTGCATAACCCACGCCGATCGCCAGGCCCTCGGGCAGGTTGTGCAGCATGATCGCGAACACGAACAGCCAGGTGCGGCGCAGGCGGTGCGCCTCCATCCCTTCCCTGCCCTTGATGAAATGCTCATGCGGCAGGACCCGGTCCATCAGCAGCAGCACGGCCGCCCCCAACAGCAGGGCGGCGCCGACCGTCAGGCCAGCGCCCCAGGGGCCGTACCCCAATTCCTCACCCGCCGCGATGCCCGGGGCGACCAGCGAAAACGCGCTGGCGGCCAGCATGACGCCGGCGCCAAAGCCGAACATGCTGTCCTGCGCCTTCTGCGGAATGGTGCGGGCAAAGAGAATGGGCAGGGTGCCCAGCGCGGTGGCGGCGGCCGCGACAAGACCGCCCAGCAGCGCGTCGGCCACGTGCGGCGCCCGCACGTCCAGGTAGACCCAGAGCTGGTACAGGGCCAAGCAGGACACCATCACGGCCAGCGTCCAGACGCTGATGCTGGTGGCCGCCGGCCGCACGCGATGACGGCTGAAGGTATTCATATGCGGCTGCGCTCCTTTGGGGAGATGCGCTTAGCCCTTTGCCGCAGCGTAGCGGCGCGAGACCTCGGGCCAGTTCACCACGTTGTAGAAAGCGCCGATGTATTCCGGCCGGCGGTTCTGGTACTTCAGATAATAAGCGTGTTCCCAGACGTCCAGGCCCAGGATCGGCGTATTGCCGTCCATCAGCGGGCTGTCCTGGTTGGCGCTGCTCTCGACCACCAGCTTACCGGCCGGCGTCACGCTCAGCCAGGCCCAGCCGCTGCCGAAGCGCGTCAGCGCCGCCTTGGTGAAGGCTTCCTTGAAGGCGGGCAGACCGCCCAGCTCGGTGTCGATGGCCGCAGCCAGCGCCCCATCCGGCTCGCCGCCGCCCTGCGGCGACATGACGGCCCAGAACAGGCTGTGATTGGCGTGGCCGCCGCCGTGGTTGCGCACCGCGCCGCGCACGGCTTCCGGCAATTCCTTGATGCGCGCGACCAGCGCTTCCACGGGTTCATCCGTGGCGATGCCGGCGCCTTCGAGCGCGGTGTTCAGGCCGGTCACATAGGTCTGGTGATGCTTGGTGTAGTGGATCTCCATCGTCATTGCGTCGATGTGAGGTTCCAGCGCGTCATAGGCGTACGGCAGGGGCGGAAGGGTGTAGGCCATGCGAGTCTCCGGCTGATCCGTCCCTCGCGGGACGGCTTTGATAAAGATCAAAACATAAATGATATGTATTTTTATTTGATATCACAATGACGGAATGCCGGAAAGGCGCAATGGCGGCCACGCAGGTTGCTTCGGGAATTTTCAGGATTTGGGGTGAAAGCGGCCGGTGGCTAACCAGCGCGCCTGCCGCAGCTACAGCGCCTGGCCGCAGGCGACGCCCGAGGCCCACGCCCACTGGAAGTTGTAGCCGCCGAGCCAGCCGGTCACGTCGACGGCCTCGCCGATGAAATACAGGCCCGGCGCGGCCTTTGCCTGCATGGACTTCTGGTCCAGGCCGCGCGTGTCCACGCCGCCGCGCATGACTTCGGCCTTTTTGTAGCCCGCTGTGCCGCTGGGCACGAGCGTCCACTGATGGATGTCCTGCGCCAGCCCGCGCAGCGTCTTGTCCGGCGCGTCGGCCAGGCGCAGCGCGGCCAGGCCCGGCTTGCCGCCCTGCTCGGCCAATTGCAGCCAGCGGTCGGCCAGCCGTTTGGGCCATAGCCCGCCCAGCACCGTATGAAGCTGCTGGCGATTGCCGGACTTGGACGCCAGCAGTTCCTGCGCCAGATCGCGCCCCGGCGCCAGGTCGATCACGATGGGCTCGCCCGGCTTCCAGTAGCTGGAGATCTGCAGGATCGCCGGCCCCGACAGCCCGCGGTGCGTGAACAGCAGGTCTTCCAGGAATTCGCCTCGCGTCTTGCCCTGCCCCGTCCGCAGGTTCACTTCCAGCGCCACGCCGGACAGCTCGGACAGCGGCTGCCACTGCGCGGGGTCGAAGGTCAGCGGAACCAGCGCGGGGCGCGGCTCGACGACCTTCAGGCCGAACTGGCGGGCAATCTTCAGCCCGAAGTCGGTGGCGCCCAGTTGCGGAATCGCCATGCCGCCGGTCGCGACGACCAGCTTGGCGGCCCGGATGACGCCCTGGCTGGTGCGCAGCTCGAAACCTTCGGCCCCATGCGCGACCTCGGCCACCGAACAGCCCATGCGCCATTGCACATTGCCCGCGTCGCACTCGGCGCGCAGCATGTCGATGATGTTTTCGCTGGAGTCGTCGCAGAACAGCTGGCCGCGATGCTTCTCGTGCCAGGCGATGCGGTGGCGCTTCATGAGCGCCAGAAAGTCCTGCGGCGTGTAGGCCGACAGCGCCGACCGACAGAAATGGGGATTTTCAGACAGGAAATTGGCGGGCCCAGCCCCGATGTTCGTGAAGTTGCAGCGTCCGCCGCCCGAAATGCGGATCTTCTCGGCCAGGCGCTGCGCGTGGTCAACCAGCACCACGCGCAGGCCGCGCTGACCCGCGACCGCCGCGCACATCATGCCCGCGGCGCCCGCGCCAAGCACTGCAACATCGAACATCAAGATTTCCGGCCCGCCCGTGCTTACTCTTCGATCAGGCAGTCAACGTAGTAACGCTTTTCGCCGTCCGGACCCACTTCGTCGGCCAGGCCGTGGATGTAGGTTTCGAAGCCGGGGAAGCGTTCGTTGAACTCGCGCGCGAATTGCAGGTACTGCACGATGGTGCGGTTGAAGCGTTCGCCCGGGATCAGCAGCGGAATGCCCGGCGGGTACGGCGTCAGCAGCACCCCCGTGACGCGGCCTTCCAGCTTGTCGATGTCGACACGCTCGACTTCGCGGTGCGCCATGCGGGCAAAGGCGTCCGACGGCTTCAGCGCCGGCACCATGTCGCTCAGGTACATCTCGGTCGTCAGGCGGGCGACGTCGCGCTCGCGGTAGGCCTCGTGGATCTGCTGGCAGAGGTCACGCAGGCCCATGCGCTCGTAGCGGCGATGGTCGCGGCAGAACTCCGGCAGGATGCGCCACAGCGGCTGGTTGCGGTCGTAGTCGTCCTTGAACTGCTGCAGCGCAGTCAGCAGCGTGTTCCAGCGGCCCTTGGTGATGCCGATGGTGAACAGGATGAAGAACGAATACAGGCCGGTCTTTTCAACCACCACGCCGTGCTCGGTCAGGTACTTGGAGACCAGCGCGGCGGGAATGCCGGTTTCGCCGAAGCTGCCCGACATGTCCAGCCCCGGCGTGATGACCGTGGCCTTGATCGGGTCCAGCATGTTGAAGCCTTCGGCCATTTCACCGAAGCCGTGCCAGTGATCGTTGGCTTCGAGGATCCATTCGTCGCGATTGCCGATGCCTTCGGCCACCAGGCGGTTCGGGCCCCAGACCTTGAACCACCAGTCGTTCTTGCCGAACTCGGATTCCACCTTGCGCATGGCGCGGCGGAAGTCCAGGGCTTCGCGGATGCTTTCCTCGACCAGCGCGGTGCCGCCCGGGGGTTCCATCATGGCCGCGGCCACGTCGCAGGACGCGATGATCGCGTATTGCGGCGACGTGGACGTGTGCATCAGGTACGCCTCGTTGAAGACGTTGCGGTCCAGTTTGCGGGTCTCGGATTCCTGCACGATGATCTGCGAGGCCTGCGAAATGCCGGCCAGCAGCTTGTGCGTGGAGTGCGTGGCAAACACCATGGCGTCCTGGCTGCGCGGGCGGTCCTGGCCGATGGCGTGCATGTCCTGGTAGAACTCGTGGAACGACGCGTGCGGCAGCCAGGCTTCGTCAAAGTGCAGCGTGTCGACATAGCTGCCGAGCTGCTGCTTGATCATTTCGACGTTGTAGATGACGCCGTCGTACGTGCTCTGCGTCAGCGTCAGGATGCGCGGATTCTTGTTCACCGCTTCGCGCGCGAAGGGGTTCGCTTCGATCTTCTTGCGGATGTTGTCCGGGTGGAATTCTTCGAGCGGGATAGGGCCGATGATGCCCAGGTGGTTGCGCGTGGGGCGCAGGAACACCGGAATCGCGCCCGTCATCGTGATGGCGTGCAGGATCGACTTGTGACAGTTGCGGTCCACCACCACGACGTCGCCCGCGGCCACGTTGGCGTGCCACACGACCTTGTTCGAGGTCGACGTGCCGTTGGTCACGAAGAAGCAATGGTCCGCGTGGAAGATGCGCGCGGCGTTCAGTTCGGATTCGGCGACCGGGCCGGTGTGGTCCAGCAGCTGGCCCAGTTCGTCCACGGCGTTGCAGACGTCGGCACGCAGCATGTTTTCACCGAAGAACTGGTGGAACATCTGGCCGACCGGGCTCTTCAGGAACGCCACGCCGCCCGAGTGCCCCGGGCAGTGCCACGAATACGAACCGTCCTGCGCGTACTTCACCAGTTCGCGGAAGAACGGCGGCGGCAGGCTGTCGACGTAGCTGCGGGCTTCGCGGATGATGTGGCGCGCCACGAACTCCGGCGTGTCCTCGAACATGTGGATGAAGCCGTGCAGCTCGCGCAGGATGTCGTTCGGAATGTGTTCCGACGTGCGCGTTTCGCCGTACAGATAGATGGGAATGTCCGCGTTGCGAAAGCGCAGCTCGCCGATGAAGGCGCGCAGGTTCTTGATTGCGCTGGCCACGTCCTCGGGCGAGTCCACGTCGAACTCTTCATCGTCGATCGACAGGATGAAGGCGCTGGCGCGGCTCTGCTGCTGCGCGAACGAACTCAGGTCGCCGTAACTGGTCACCCCGATCACCTCGACGCCCTCGGCCTCGATTGCTGCGGACAAGGCACGGATACCCAAACCGGACGCGTTCTCGGAACGGTAGTCCTCGTCGATGATGAAGATGGGGAAGCGGAATTTCATGCAGGCGCTCCTGGGGGCATGGCGGATCGGACGCGTATCGCGGCGCGAATGTACTGCGAGTAAAAAACCGTCTGATGACAGACGGCACGAGCACCCGCCGGCCGGCGGGAATTGCGGAATTGTAGGGCTGTTTTTCTTACAGCCCTAAGGGAAATCCCCAGAAGCGCCAGATCAGCCTACCGGATGGTCTGCGCTTCGCCCGTCTGGAGGGCTGTCATGAAGCGTTCAAAGTAGGCGGGGATGGCCTCGGCGGCCCCGTAACGGATGCGCCGCTCGACCTTGGCGATGGCGCCAAAGCACACTTCGGAGCCGGGTTCTCCGCAGACGAGGACCACGGGATCTTCGTCGTCGCAGACCTCGTACAGCCCGCCATGCGCGCGGCGGCCAACCTCGTAGAGATAGGCGGCAGCACCGACGGTTTGCATGGGGGTCAGAGGCAGGGTGCCCAGATGGGCGGCCTCCAGTGCGTCATCCAGCGCATGGACGCTGGACGGGGAGTAGTCCAGCACGGCGCCGGTTGAACCGGCCGCCTCCACGAAGTCCTGCGCTGCACCCGCGACACGGGCCACGAATTCTTCCTGGACTTCGTGGCGCGTCGCATCCTGGTTTGTCTTGAGGAAACCGAACATCAATGGCTCCTTGTTGAAAACCGCAAGCGGCGTTGGGGCCATTATAGGCAAGCCCATCCCCCTATACTCCTCAAACGTTACCTAATCCCAACACTCTCAAAGCCGCCATGAACGAGCCTGTCGTCCGACGACTGATCGCTGCCGACGCCGCGCCCCTGCGGCAATTGCGTTTGAATGCGCTGGTCGAAACGCCCGAGTCCTTTGGATCGAGTTACGAAGAGGAACACACGCTGACATTGGCGGACATCCGCGAATGGATTTCGCCGGCCAACGACGGCGCGATGTTTGGCGTGTTTCTGGGCGAGGCATTGGCCGGGATCGTCGGCGTGGGACGCCAGCGCAAGCTGAAGGTGCGGCACAAGGCGCACATCTGGAGCATGTACGTCGCACCCGCCGAGCGCGGCCGGGGCTTGGGCCGGATGCTGATGCACGCGGCGATCGACCATGCGCGCACCATGCGCGGCATCCGGCAGGTGCAGTTGAGCGTTACCGCCAACAACGTCGCGGCGTCCGCGCTTTACGCCAGCCTGGGATTCACCGTGTATGGCCACGAGCGCGAGGCGCTGTGCGTCAACGGCAAGCTGTACGACGAAGCGCTGATGGCGATGCCGCTGGCCGACCGGTAGGCACTGGCCTCAAGCAGCGCCCGCGCGGCGGCGCGCGCCGAAGGCACACACCTGATTGCGACCGCCGTCCTTGGCCTTGTAGAGCGCCTGGTCGGCCGCCTTGATGACGGCGTCCGGGGCGCGCAGGGCATCGCTGCGTTCCGCCACCCCGATGCTGACCGTCACGCGCAAGGGCCGGGCGCCGCGCCCTCCCCGTCCGCCGCGGCGGCGCTGGCCGATCTGGTCCGCCTTGGGCCGGGCCGGCTTGTCGCGCAGGCGCATCTGGTAGGCCTCGATGGCGCGGCGCACCGTTTCCAGGTGCGGCATGGCCTCGGCCGCAGTCTTGCCGGGAAACACCAGCGTGAATTCCTCGCCGCCGTAGCGGTAGGCCTGGCCGCCACCCGGCACGCGCCGCAACTGCGAGGCGACCATGCGCAACACCTGATCGCCCACATCGTGGCCGTGCGTGTCGTTGAAGGCCTTGAAGTGGTCCACGTCGGCCATGGCCAGCGTGTAGAGGCGGCCCATGCGTTGCAGCCGCTCGTTCAGTGCGCGGCGGCCGGGCAAACCGGTGAGCTCGTCGCGGAACGCCATGTGAAAGCCTTCGTGCGCCAACGAGATGCACAGGGCCGTCAGCGCCGCGGCGGACATCAGCGCCAGTTCGAGCGGATGCGCCGCGCCGCGCGGCAGCGCCCAGGCCATGCACACGAAGCCCAGCCACTGCCCTGCCTGCTGCGGGCGCCCGTAGCGCAACAGCAGCAGCGTCAACGTCAGGCCGGTGCCCAGCAACGCGATTAGCGCCTCGGCCGGTACGCCCAGGCGCGCCAGCATGCCCTGCAGCGCGACGGTGCTGAAGATTTCGCCCACGCCGTCCTTGCCCACCAGCGCAATCACGGCCACGCCCGCGGCGATCAAGCCGATGCGCAGCGCCACATCGATCAGCATGCTGGATCGTTCGGACCACAGGGCATTGATGGTGTAGACGAGCGACCACCAGGCCAGCACCGGCCCCATGGCCCACGGGGCTTCCCGGGCAAGCGTAGGCCAGGCCGCCGTGACGGCCAGCACGCACAGCATCAGCGCCATGGTCTGCGAGCGTTGATACATCAGGCAGATCGCCGATCCGATCAGCGCCATGACCCATGGCACGAACGGCACGATCAGGCTGAGCGCGGGCGGCCAATCCCGCCAGAGCAGCAGCCCGACCGCTGCGGCCACCGGCAACGCGGGATAGAACAACAGGGGCAGCCAGGGAATATGGGGGTAACGCACGGATTGGGCCTTGCTAACGCTTGCAGAAATGACGTCGCCAAATCGGCAAACACATGTAATCTTTTTACGGACGCGGCATAAGGTTCTTTAGCGCAGGCCGCACAACACCGGGGTTTGCCCCTCTACCGTGCTGGCGCTTCACCATCAGAATGTCCCCATGAGAATCCTGGTCAATATTGATGTTCCCGATCTCGAACACGCGATCGGCTTCTACCAGTCGGCCTTCGGCTTGACGCTGAACCGGCGGCTGGGTTCCACGGGGGCCGAACTGCTGGGCGCCGACGCCCCCATCTATCTGCTCGAAAAGGCGGCGGGCACGCCGACCGGCGGTCCGGCGGCCGGCGGTCCGGCGGCCGGCGGCGCTGTCCGTCAGCGCCGCGACTACGCGCGGCATTGGACGCCCGTGCATCTGGACGTCGTGGTGGATGACGTGGACCAGGCCGTGGCCCGGGCGGTCGCCGCGGGCGCGCGCCTGGAGGATCCGCCCATCACGCATGACTGGGGCCGCATTGCGCATCTGGCCGATCCTTATGGCCACGGCATCTGCATCCTGCAGTTTCTGGGCCGGGGCTATGACGAACTGGCGCCTGCGTCGCTGCGCTTCACGCCTGCAGCCGAGGCCGACTTCGAAGCGCTGCTGGCGCTGCGGATCGAGGCCATGCGCGACAGCCTGGAACGGCTGGGCCGCTTTGACCCGGACCGGGCGCGGGAGCGGCTGCGCGGCACCTTCCGCCCCGAGTGCACCTGGCACATCGAAGAAGACGGCAAACGCATCGGGTTCTATTGCCTGCGGCCGGAGGGAGAGGGATTGCGGCTGGATCATCTGTACGTGCATCCCTCTGCGCAGGGGCGAGGCGTAGGCGGCCAGGTGCTGCGCCGGATCTTGCAGGACGCCGACCGCCGCGGCGTCGGGGTGACATTGAGCGCGTTGCGCGGCAGCGATTCGAACCGCTTCTATCGCCGGCACGGCTTCGTGCAGACCGGCGAAGGCGAGTGGGATATCGACTACCGGCGTGACTGCCCGAGCGATAACTCGCGCCCGGCGCAGCCAGGCTGAACGATCAGGTGCGCGGCAGCGTGACGCCGCGCTGGCCTTGATATTTGCCGCCGCGATCGCGGTACGAGGTTTCGCAGACCTCGTCGCTTTCCAGGAACAGCATCTGTGCGCAGCCTTCGCCGGCGTAGATCTTGGCGGGCAGCGGCGTGGTGTTGGAAAATTCCAGCGTGACGTGGCCTTCCCATTCGGGTTCAAGCGGGGTCACGTTGACGATGATGCCGCAGCGCGCGTACGTGCTCTTGCCCAGGCAGACCGTCAGGACGCTGCGCGGGATGCGGAAGTATTCCACGGTGCGCGCCAGGGCGAAGGAATTCGGCGGGATGATGCAGACGTCGCCCTTGAAATCCACGAACGAGCCTTCGTCGAAGTTCTTGGGATCGACGATGGTCGAATTGATGTTGGTGAAGATTTTGAATTCGTCGGCGCAGCGCACGTCGTAGCCGTAGCTGCTGGTGCCGTAGCTGACGATGCGCCCGCCATTGGCCGTACGAACCTGCCCCGGTTCGAAGGGTTCGATCATGCCGGCTTCGGCCTGGCGGCGGATCCAGCGGTCGCTTTTGATGCTCATGGTGGGTGTGGTGCTAGGGATTTGGAATGGGCATCATTTTATCCCGAGCGCGCCGAACCCGATTCCGGCCGGGCGGGACAGACTTGTCCCGCCGCAAGCCGGGCGCCGGATCAATTGCCGAACAGGGTGCGGTACACCAGCGAAATCCCGTTGACCGAGCCGCCCTTCAAATCAAGGGACAGACCACGCGCCAGCCGGTAGCTGGCACGCCCAACGGTATCGCTGCCGGACAGCGCCTGCTCGACGCTCAGCGTGATGCCATTGGCGAAGTTCTTGCTGGCCACCAGGAATTGCGTGGACAGGTCGCTGCCGATATCGCGGTTCACATTGCCGGCCACCGTACGGTCCGGCAGGATGCTGCCCGAACTTCCCATGTTGCCGGTGCGCACCGCCACGTCGTCCAGCCCGAACTGCTTGTAGAACGGCTGCCCGCCCCCCAGCAGCGCGGTGCCGATCGACACCAGCAAGGCCGCGTCGCCGCCGCTTTCGTCCGGCCCGCGGCCCAGCAGCAGCCACGACAGCTTTTCGACATCGCTGACTTCCGGATAGGACACCAGGTCGATGCGCGGACGCTGGGCCGTGCCCACCACGCGCACGCCGGCCTCGACCAGTTCACCCGTGCGCAGCGCCTCGATGTCCAGGATGGGGTTATCCAGACGGCCCTGGAACGTCAGGGTTCCGCGGCTCAGGCGCAGCCGCTGGCCATAGGCCTCGATGCCGCCGCCGCGCGTGCGCAACTGTCCCCAGCCTGTCAGCCGGCCCTCGTTCAGCCGGATCTGGATGGAACCGAGCAGGCCGGCGTCCAGCCCCATGCCCGTGATGTAGAAGCGCGGCCCCATGTCGAACTTCAGGTCCATGCTGGTCTGCAGCGGCGTCGAGACCTTGTTGGGATCGTCGCCCGCGCGGATCACGCGCACGTCGTCATCCAGCGTCGGCACGCCCTGCAGGATCTCCAGGCTGAACCAGCCCGCGTCGGCGCTAAGGTTGCCCACGATCTCCAGGCGCGGCATGGCCGCCCGCACCTCGACCGTGCCGGACACCATGGCGTAGCGGTCCGATCGCTGCAGGGCGGGGAATCGGAACAGCGTCAGCTTGATCGCGCCGCCGCCGTCCATGATGTTCCAGTCGCCCTTCGCTTCGGCGTAACCGCCCTTGGCGCCCGCATTCGTCGTGATCCATTCCTTGGTGCGCCATTCGGCAGGCATCACGCGCAGCGACGCCGGAAAGCGCAGGCTGTCCAGAATGAGCCGCTGGCCGTCCAGGCGGGCGGACAGCGTGCCATCGATCAGCCGCACGCCGTCGTCGATGCGCACCAGCCTCAGCTTGTCGCCCCGGATCGAGCCGGTGGCGCCCCATTGGCCGGCAAGCGTGCCCTGCACGTCGATGTTGGCCTTGAGCGTACCGCCCACTTCCATGGCGTCGCCCACGAACAGCCCAACCCACGCGAGGTCGGCGATGTCCGCATTCAAGCGCGCCCGCAGCGGCTGGCGCGAATCCAGCGCCATCCCGCCCTGCGCGTCCACCAGCAGGACCGCCGTGCCGGTGCCGTTGATCGACCCCATCTTTTCCGTCGACAGGTCCAGGCGGGCGTCCAGCCGGCTGGCGTTGGCCGAGGTGGGCGTGGCGGTCACGTCGACGACCAGCGCCTTCACGCCCAGCGGCACCGGGGGATCGCCCGGAATCAGCAGGTCGCCCGCACGGCGCGCGATGCGGGCCCGGCCGGCCAGGCGTCCGTCGAATTTCAAGTCCCACAGCAGGTCGAGCGCGATGCGGCGCTGGCCGTCGGGAACCATCGCGTTCACGCGGCCGGCGTTGCGGCCCAGCTTGGCCGCGGCTTCCGGATCGAACGCGCCGACCACCTGGCGCGCCACGCCGGCCGTGATGACCAGGTTGTCCGACTGCCCGGCGGTTTCCCAGCGCTTGCCGCCGCCGCGCGATCCCTGGTGCGCCACGGACAGGCGCTCCTTGCCCGGCAGGGTCAGGCTCACGCCGGTCTGGCCGACCTGCCACTGCCATTGCGGCGCCACGGCAGCGGGCAGGAAGGACAGCGTGACCGGGCGATCCAGGGACACGGCGAATCCGGCGGTATCCGCGCTCAGCCGTGAAAACGTGCCGCGCCAGCCCACCAGCGCCGCGTCGGGCTGGCCTGCCGGGCCCCTGCCCCAGCCGCCGTTGAAGGTCAGATTGGCCTGCGCGCGGGATTGCCCGATGATGCCGGGCCGGGGCCGGGGCGGCGTATAGCTGGCGGTGAGCTCGCCGCGGTGCGCGGCCACCGTGCCGTCGATGCGGGCCTTCACGTCGGCGCCGCCAGGTATGTCGGGCCAGAAGGCGTCCAGTTGCGGCGCCTGGGCATCCAGCGTGATGGCGCCGCTGGATGCGCCCAGTTCGCCCGTCGCGCGGACGCGATTGCGGCCCAGCCGCAGGTCCACGTCCAGGCCGTGGATGCGCAGGCCGGCCAGCGGGTCCACCGCCGGGTCACGCGCGGCCGTCACGGCAGGCACCACTGCGGCGCCTGCCGCAGCATCGGCTGCCGCAGCACCGGCTGCCGCACCGTCCCCCGTCCCAGTCACATCCACCTGCGCCTTCAGATCCCCGCTCAGCGGCTGGCGGTTCCAGCGGCT
The DNA here is from genome assembly GCF_022346505.1 of Achromobacter sp. ACRQX. Lineage (NCBI taxonomy): Bacteria > Pseudomonadati > Pseudomonadota > Betaproteobacteria > Burkholderiales > Alcaligenaceae > Achromobacter > Achromobacter sp. ACRQX. The sequence goes on along the minus strand of NZ_JAKRML010000001.1, from coordinate 183,576 downwards.
GCCCTCTTCAAAACGCAGGTTGACGGCGGCATGGCGCAGCGCGCTCAGGTTTTCAATGTCGGCCTGCACATCGGCACGAACGGTCAGCAGCGCGGGTGGAATGGCATTGCCCGTCCAGGGCGCCAGGTCCAGACGCTGCGCCTCCAGCGATCCGACGATGCGGTCGCGGCCAGGCGCGTCGCCCGCCTGCAGGTCGAATTGCGCGGCCAGCGTGGACTTGTCCGGCAACTGCGCTCGCGCCCTGGCACTGCGCAGCACCAGCGCCGTGCGCGGCGCCAGATCGGCCACCACATCGAGCACGAAATTGGACCCCGTGCCGTCGATCTTGGCCTGGATGCCGTCCAGCGATCCCGCGGCGTCGGCGTGCAGCACGACAAGGCACGCGGGCACGGGCGGCCCCATCGGCGCGGCCGCGGTGGCGGCAGGCTCTGCCTTGCCCTTGGAAGCTGCTGCGGCGTCGGTGCGGCCCTTGGCCGCCTCCGCCGGCTTGGCGGCATTTGTGCCCTTGGCGGCGGCCTCGGCCTTGCGAGGGTCAGCGCGGTTGGCCGGAGCCTGGGCCTTGGACGCAGCCGATTTCTTGGCCGCAGCGGGCTCCTTGGCCGATTCTTCGGCCTTGTCCTTAGCGGGCGCCTGCCCCGCCACCGGACCAAACACGCCGCTCAGCCGATCGGCCTGGCACAGGGGAGAGTCGGGACCCGCGCCGCGCGCCGTCACGTCCAGGCGCGCCGCGAAGGGCCAGGGGTCGGCCAGACCCTGCAGATCGGCCTGGCCAGTCACATCGGCCTCGCCCACCTCGTGGCCAACGCGCAGGCTGGCGATGCGCAATTGCGCGCCCTGCGGGCTGGCGGCAAAGGTCGCGTTCAGGTCATTCAAGGTGACGGGCAGCGGCTCGCCGTCCTGGGTGAACTGGAAGTCGCCCAGCGCCAGCCGGTCCACGGCGATGGTCACCGGCAGCTTGGGCAACGTGAAGGGTTCGCTGCTTTCCTCGTCGGGCGGCGTCTCGGGCGAGGATTCCATGTCCACGCGGACCGAGCCGGCGGACAGATTGCGCACGTGCAGCAGCCGGTCGCCCAGGGCGCTCCAGCGCACGGACAGATCCAGATCGTGGATGTCGACGTGCGTGCCGCCGGCCGTCAGCTCCAGACGCCCCACGGTGACCCCGTGCAGCAGCGAGCCGTTCACGTCCAGCGCCTGGCCTTCGAGTTGCTGCGCGGCGGTAGTCAGCAACAGGCGCGTGCCGTTCTGCGACGCCACCAACCAGAAGATGAAGCCAGCCGCCAGCGCAACCAGCATGGCAAGCCCGGGCAGCCACCACACCAGCACATGGCGCAGAAATTTACGCACGAACTTCAAAACGCGATCCCCAGCGAGAAATGCAGACGCAGGTCACGTTCGCGCTGGCCGTAGGCCACGTCCAGGAACAGCGGCCCGGCGGGCGTGCGCACGCGCGCGCCAACGCCGTAGCCTACGGACATCTTCATGTCGCCGAACGATTCGGCGGCATCGCCCGCGTCCACGAACACGCCCATGCCCCAGCGCTCGTCAAAATAATGGTCGTACTCGATGCTGCCCACGAGCAGCGTGGGCGCGCCGACGACTGCGTTGTCGCGGTGCACGCCGATGCTTTGATAGCGATAGCCGCGGATCGACCGCGCACCGCCCGTCCGGAAACCGAAGTCGTCCGGCACCTGCACGTCGCCGTTGGACCACACGCGGCCAACCTCGCCACGGATCGTCAGCACGTCCCACTTGCCGAACGGCCACCATTTCTGGCCTCGCAGCCGCAGGCGCGTGTAGGGCTCGCCGGTATCCAGCGTCACGCCGACACCGCCGCCCACGGAAATCAGGTTGCCCTCGCGCGGATCGTATTTGTTGTCGACATCGCGACGCAGCCATTCGGCCGTGGTGGTGATGGTGGGCAACGTGTAGCTGTCGCCGCCGTCGATCTTGACGTGATCTTGCGCCAGCAGCACGCCGTAGCGCGTTTCATATTCGACGCGGCTGTCGCCTGCGCCCTTGCGCTCTTGCGTGCGCGTCGCGCCCAGCGCGTAGCGGGTCACTTCCAGCCCCTGGATGTCGGAACGGTCCGCCAGGATCCCGACGGAATCGCGGTAGCCGCGCTCGGAAGGCGGCAAAAGGATGTCCATGAAAGCGCGCTGGCGCAGCCGGTCCACGCCAAAGCCTGTTTCCATGGTGACCGGTTGGCCGAACACGACGTTCTGGCGATACACCGATTCCACCCGTACGCCGGCCTCGTCGTCCACGCCGATCGACGCGGAAAACCGCTTGGGCGGCGCCTCGACCACGCGCACCTGCACCGGGAGCGTGATCTCGCCGTCGGAATCGAACTGCGCCGGCGGCGGGGGCATGCCACCCGACACCGTGGGATCGCCCGCCGGCGCGGCGGCAGCGGCGTCTTCGGATCCGGGGCCGCGGGCGCGGTCGGAAATGGGATCGGTGGGCTGATCGTTCTGGCTGGGCGGCTCCTGCAGCGAGACGAACGCGCCGCGGAAAAACGCGGTCGATTGCAGGTCCTGCTGCCACTGGTCCAGCCGGTTCTGGTCGAATGCGGCACCCACGTTGTAGCGCACGTAGCGGTCGATCAGCGTCTCCGGCACGCGCTTCAGACCCTGGGTGTTGAGCTCGCCCATGCGCACCTGCGGCCCGCTGTCGATGGTGACGTGCAGATGCGCCGCCGCGTTGTCCGCGTCGATGTCGGCGCGCGAGGACGTCATGCGGGCCAGCAGGAAGTCGCGCGTGGACACGTCGTCCAGCAGCGTGGCCTTGGCGCGGTTCCAGTCGCTGTTGATGAACGGCTGCCCCTTCCTCAGGCTCCAGTCATCGCGCAGCTTCTGCACGCGCTGCGCGTACTCGGGGCGCGTGATGCGGCCCGAGAATTCCAGATTCACGGATTCGACGGTCGTGCGCTTGCCCGGCACGATCGCGATGTCCCAGGTTTCGCCGCCGATATCCGTACCGGCTTCGAGCGTGACCTTGGGCGAGAAATACCCCTGCGTGGCCAGCGCCGCCAGCGTCGCGTCGCGCGCGCGCCGGCGCAGGCGGTTGATTTCACCGCCGTCCTGGTCTTCGGCCAGACGCGCGATCGCATCGACCGCCTGGGTGATCGCCTGCAGCGCGGCCGGGGGCACGCCCCCGGGGTCGACAATGACCTCCGGGCGCTTGGCCAACGCCTCGCCCGCCATCATGCAAAGTCCTGCCAATAAGGCGCGGGCAGCCCACCGCATGCGTCAGGTCGGTTGTTGAACGACGATGGAGGGAAACTTTCCGGCCATGTCGCGCGGAAGCGCCGCAACGCCCGCGGCCAGCTTTCGAGCGATCGCACGGTACAGCGACGCGGCTTCGCTGCCCGCGTCCGACACGACGGTCGGCGTGCCGGCGTCGGTCTGTTCGCGAATGGCAAGCGTCAGCGGCAGGCTGCCCAGCCAGGGCGTCTGGTATTGCTCGGCCATGCGCTGGCCGCCGCCTTCACCGAAGATGTGCTCGGCGTGGCCGCACTGCGAGCAGATGTGGATGGCCATGTTCTCGACCACGCCCAGAATCGGCACCTCCACCTTCTGGAACATCTTCAGGCCCTTGCGCGCGTCCAGCAGCGCCACGTCCTGCGGCGTGGTGACAATGACCGCGCCAACGACCGGCACCTTCTGCGCCAGCGTCAGGGCCACGTCGCCCGTGCCGGGGGGCATGTCGACGATGAGGTAATCCAGGTCGCGCCAATTGGTCTGGCGCAGCAGTTGTTCCAGCGCCTGCGTCACCATCGGGCCGCGCCAGATGGCGGGCGAGTCCGCGTCGATCAGAAAACCGATGGAGTTGGCCTGCAGGCCGTGGCCGGTCAGCGGCTCCATGCTCTTGTTGTCCCGGCTTTCGGGACGGCCGGAGATGCCCAGCATCGTCGGCACGCTGGGGCCGTAGATGTCGGCGTCCAGCACGCCGACCGTTGCGCCCTCGGCGGCCAGCGCCAGGGCCAGGTTCACGGCGGTGGTGCTCTTGCCCACGCCGCCCTTGCCGGAAGCGACCGCAATAATGTTGCGCACGTTGGGCAGCGGCTTCAGGCCCTTCTGCACGGCGTGCGCGGCGACCTTCCAGGTGATGGTGACTTGTGCGTGGGGCGCGCCGGCTTGCGCCAACGCACGCACGGCGATGTCGCGGATCTGGTCGCAGACGGCGTCGGCGGGATAGCCTAGCTCCAGCGTCAACGCGACGCGGCCGCCGGCCAGTTGAATGTCACGATCTTTTACAGAAACGCCCAAATCCAAACCGGTATTCGGGTCTTGCGCGGCGCGCAGTGCGGCGCGGATGTTTTCTATCGTTATACTCATGTCACTATGGTTCCGTAGGCAGCGCGGCGTCTGCGGGCCGCCATCCCCTAAAGGATAGCGGATACACGGGAACCTTTCGCTGCGTTTTGCATCCGACCATTCATGACCAACACACTTATCCGCTTCTTTCGTGCCGTCTTATTCGCCGCCCTGGCCTTGATCGGCATGGCGATGGCGCTGGTGTTCATGCTTTCCACGGCATTCGCCGTGGCGATCCTTTATGTGGTCGCCAAGGTCCGCGGCAAGCCCTTCGGCGTTCGCGCCTATTGGAGCCAGCGCCAAGGCGCCCGCCCTGGACCCTTCCAGTCCGCCACTGCCCCGTTCGCCACGCAACCGCGTGGCGACGTGATTGACGTCGAGGCCCGCGAAATCCGCTGACGGCGGTTTTCAACCTGGCTTGTGCGTGATTGCGCGCAAGCTGGCCAATGCGTGCTGCGCTGAAATCGCGCTCATCGCCTGGCCACGCTTCCCTCAACCCGCCTGATTCGCATCACTGCGATGGGCGGGTTGTGTACTTTCCGGGTCCATCTCCGGAACCCTGTCCGGGACCGCATCCGGGGCCGCATCAGCGGCAGGCGCGCGCGCTTGCCCTAAAATGGCCGGCCAAATCCCTTTTCCCCTCAACCTCAGTCGACAACCATGTCTCGCACCCTCTTTGTCACCACTGCGCTGCCCTACGCCAACGGATCTTTCCACATCGGCCACATCATGGAGTACATCCAGGCCGATATCTGGGTTCGTTCGATGCGAATGGCGGGCCACACGGTGCACTTTGTGGGCGCCGACGACGCGCACGGCGCGCCGATCATGCTGAAGGCCGAAAAGGAAGGCATCACGCCGCAGGCGCTGGTTGCGCGCTACGCGGCCGAGCGTCCGCAATACCTGAACGGGTTCCACATCCGTTTCGACCACTGGCATTCCACCGATTCGGCGGAAAACGTCGCGCTGTCGCAGGACATCTACCGCGCGCTCAAGGCCCAGGACCTGATCGAAACGCGCTCCATCGAGCAGTTCTACGATCCGGTCAAGGGCATGTTCCTGGCCGACCGCTACATCAAGGGCGAGTGCCCCAAGTGCCACGCCAAGGACCAGTACGGCGATTCGTGCGAGGTCTGCGGCGCGGTGTATGCGCCCACCGAACTGATCAATCCGTACTCCGCGCTGACGGGCGCCACGCCCGTCCTGAAGTCGTCCGACCACTTCTTCTTCAAGCTGTCCGATCCGCGCTGCGTGGAATTCCTGCAACAGTGGACCACGGGTTCGAACAAGGCAGGCGCCAAGCATCTGCAACCTGAAATGCTGGCCAAGACGCGCGAATGGCTGGGCGGCGAAGACGGCGAGGCCAAGCTGGGCGACTGGGACATTTCCCGCGACGCGCCCTATTTCGGCATCGAGATCCCGGACGCGCCGGGCAAGTATTTCTACGTCTGGCTGGACGCGCCGGTCGGGTATCTGGCGTCGCTCAAGTCCTATTGCGCGGTCAAGGGCATGGATTTTGACGCCCTGCTCGATCCCAACGGCGACACCGAACAGGTCCACTTCATCGGCAAGGACATCGTGTACTTCCACGCCCTGTTCTGGCCCGCCATGCTGAAGTTCGCTGGCCGCAAGACGCCGGACGCGGTCAACGTGCACGGCTTCATCACCGTCAGCGGCGAAAAGATGTCCAAGAGCCGCGGCACCGGCATTTCGCCGTTGCGCTACCTGGAACTCGGCATGAACGCCGAATGGATGCGCTACTACATCGCCGCCAAGCTGAACGCGCGCGTCGAAGACGTGGACTTCAATCCCGAGGACTTCATTGCCCGGGTGAACAGCGATCTGGTCGGCAAGTACGTCAACATCGCCAGCCGCGCCGCCAGCTTCATCACCAAGCATTTCGACGGCGTCCTGGGTTATTCCGGCGACACCAGCGCGTTGTCCGCTGAATACGCCGAACAGGCCGAGTCCATCCGCGCCGCGTTCGAGGCCCGCGAGTACAACCGCGCCATCCGCGAGATCATGGCTTACGCCGACCGCATCAACCAGGCGTTCGACACCGCGCAGCCGTGGGTGCTGGCCAAGGGCATCGCCACCGCCGACGACGCGCAGAAGGCCGCGCTGCAGGACATCTGCTCGCGCTCGCTGGCCGGCTTCAAGGCGCTGTCGGTGATGCTGGCGCCGGTGCTGCCCCAGCTGGCCGAACGCGTTGCCCTGGAACTGTTCGGCGCGCAGGCGCCCTTCACCTGGGCCGATGCCTCGGTCCTGCCGCAACGCGTGGCGCCGTTCAAGCACCTGATGCAGCGCGTCGAACCGCAGATGCTGGAAGACCTGTTCGAGCCGCCCGCCGCGCCCGTCGTGGTGCCCGGCGGCGAGCCGCTGGCCGAGACCATCTCCATCGACGACTTCGCGCGCGTCGACCTGCGTATCGCGCAGATCGTCAATTGCGAGCACGTCGAAGGCTCGACCAAGCTGCTGCGCCTGACGCTGGACGTGGGCGAAGGCCGCCACCGCAACGTGTTTTCGGGCATCAAGTCGGCCTACAAGCCGGAAGACCTGGTCGGCAAGCTGACCGTCATGGTCGCCAACCTGGCGCCGCGCAAAATGAAGTTCGGCGTGTCCGAAGGCATGGTGCTGGCCGCCAGCCATGCGGATGAAGCCGTCGACGCCGGCATCTACGTGCTGGAGCCGTTCCCCGGCGCCAAGCCCGGCATGCGCGTGCGCTGAACCGCGTCACTGCCAATGCAAAGCGCCCGCAAATGCGGGCGCTTTTTTGTTTCTGCGGGAAATCCGATCAGGCGTTGCTGGGCGCCAGCGCCGGGTCCAGCGAGACGCGCTCGTCAAACACGAAGCACTTGCCTTCGTAGCCGGGGCCGCCCGTTTCCTCGAAGTATTTCAGAATGCCGCCGTCGAGCTGGTAGACGTTTTCGATGCCGGCCTCGTTCATGAAGATGGCGGCCTTTTCGCAGCGAATGCCGCCCGTGCAGAAGCTGACGACGGTCTTGCCCTCGAGTTGCGCCCGGTTTGCCTCGACCGCGGCGGGAAACTGCGTGAAGCGGTCGATGCGCCAGTCGATGGCGTTCTTGAACGTGCCTTCGTCCACCTCGAAGGCGTTGCGCGTGTCCAGCATGACCACGGGCCGGCCATTGTCGTCCACGCCCGCCGCCAGCCAGCGCGCCAGCGTGTGCGCATCGACGCCGGGCGCGCGGCCCGCTGCCGGCCGGATGGCAGGGTGGTTCATGCGGATGATCTCGCGCTTGATCTTGACCAGCAGCTTGCGGAACGGCACGTCGTTGCTGTGGCTGAACTTGACCTCCAGGTCCGCGAACCGCGCATCGGCGCGCAGGCCCAGCAAGAAGGTGTCGATGCCGCCGGCCGCCCCCGCGAGGAACAGGTTGATGCCTTCCCCGGCCAGCAGGATCGTGCCCTTGAGCCCGGCGGCGCCGGCCTCGGCGAGCAGGCGCTCGCGCAACGCAGGCAGGTCATCCAGCGGAACGAATTTGTAAGCGGCGATATTGACGACGGAAGTCATGGCAAAGCGATAGAAAACAGGCGGCGAAGCCCGTAATCATAATCGCTGGGCCGTTTGCGCCGCAGACGGGAGTACCGCTGGGCGGCCGGTGCCCAGACCGCGCACCGCCCAGACCGCCTGCCGTCCCTAGCGGGTGACGACCTGCTGCTCGACCACCGCGTCCAGCACCCAGCGCAGCGGGGCAGCTCCCAAGGTGGCATTCGGGTCATTGATCTCGACCACGCGCAGGCGGTAGTGCACGCCGGGCTGGAAATTGAACCCGGTGATTTCGCCCGGCCAGGCCTGCCAGGGATGCGAGGCGCTGTCCCGCACCTGATAGCACATGCCGCGGCCACCGGCCGTGTCGCAGGGCACCCGCTCGGCGTTGACGTAGACCAGCTTGGTGGGGCCGCGCTGGCCGCCCACCACGGGATCCGCGCGGCGCCCGAAGTCCAGCGTGTCGCCGGTGCTGAGCTTCCACGTCATCCGTTGCGGATTGTTGGCGTTATCGAAGGAACTGGCCGTGATCCGGGTGAGCGACGCCAGGAAATCGTGCTCGAGCGCCATCGTCTGCGGCGCGCAGGCCATGCGGGTCGACACCGGATCGGCGCGCACGATCAACTGGCCATTGGCGATGGTGTACGGCGCGTTGTAGGTATTGCATCCGCTGAATCCCATCATCCGCGGCGAGCCCTGGTCGTGGATGAACGCAGCCGTGATCGGGCGCGTGGAGGACGACGGATGCGGCACGGGGCGCAGCGCGCCGCCGGGCAGCGTCCAGCGCGCCAGGTCCCAGTTCGTCTGCACCAGGATGTCGGAAGCCGAGGCCGGCTGAAAACGCGGATCCTGGCCATCGGCCGCGCGCATCGGCGGCGACGAGCAGGCAACGAGACCCGCGCACAGCAGGACGGACGTCAGGCGGCGCTGGAAAAGGAATGAGCGCATGCAGGTCTCTCGGATCGTTCAGCGAAGCGGGAATCAGGGGGTCGGCGGATCCTGGCGGCGCTCGAACTCCAGCACGTCGCCACCCCGCAGATTGAACGTCAGGTGACGCGGCGCGCCGCCGCTGTCCAGCGTGAACGTGTCGATGGCGCGCAGCGCGCGCAGGTAGTCGGCTTCCAGCTTTGCGCGCTCGGGCGGCACGCAGGCCATGCGCGTGGTGGCGGGCGCGTCGATGACGAGCTTGTTGCGCTCGAGCTTGTACGTGCCCGTGTAACGATTGCAGCCGGAGAATCCGTTGACCTGGTATTGCTTGCCCTGCGCAAGAAAGGTCAGGCGGATGGGCTCGCCGGTGTCCCCGTGCGGGATGTCGCGCAGCTGGCCACCGGGTTGTGCCCAGCGGACCAGTTCCCAGCTTGTCTGCGCCAGCGAATCCTTGCTGGTGGCCGCGCTGGCCGCAGCGGCGCCTTCGGGACGCGCGCCGCCGGTCATGCCGGCGCATCCGGCCAGGGCCGCGGTCAACAGTCCCAGGCAGAGCATTCTGCTGGGCGTGGACAGGAAATTGGGCATGAGCAAGCCTCCAATTGATGCGTATCGTCGTAATGTAACCGGCCCGTGCGTCATCACGCGATTTTCTCCGTCCGTCAGCCGTATCCAAAAGATGCACGCTTGAGCCGGAGGTTCTAGCTCCGATGATCGCCGGTTCTGCATCGAATGCCGCATGGCGGGGGTGGGTGGCCGCGAGCAGAATCAATGACAGTTGATGACTCCGGCCTAAAAAGTAATACAGGGAAAGAGGAGCGGAGCCCGCGACAACCGCATGCGCAGTGTCCGGCCCATCGGGGCTGAGAACAATATCGACCGGGGAGATGCGCGATGGGCTTCTTGAGAACCTTACTGGCATTGTCAGTGGTGCTGGACCACCTGGGCGGCGGCTACGCCGATCAGCTTGTCGGCGGCAGGCTTGCCGTGCAGCTCTTCTATGTGATTTCCGGCTTCCTCATTTCCTACGTGCTGACGGCGACGGACCATTATCAGGGCGCCACCGGCAAGTTCTACGCCAATCGTTTCCTGCGGCTTTTCCCGATCTATCTGGCGGTGGCGGCCCTGACCCTGACGGCCCACATCGTCAGCGGCGGCTCGTTCTTCCGCATCTACGAAGCCCTGCCCTTCAGCGCCGAAGTCTTCCTGTTCCTCTCCAACCTCTTCCTCTTCGGCCAGGACTGGCTGATGTTCTTCGGCATCCGCGATTCGGCGCTGGCCTTCACGGGCAGCTTTGCGAACAGCGACGTGCCGCTCTACAAGGGTCTGCTGGTACCGCAAGCGTGGACGCTTGGTGTGGAAATGAGCTTCTACCTGGTTGCGCCATTCATCCTGCGCTCGCCGCGCCGGTTGCTGGCGCTGCTGGCCGCCTCGCTGGCCCTGCGCGCGATCCTGATCTGGACGGGGGTCGGCCGCTCGGATCCTTGGACCTATCGCTTTTTCCCCACGGAGCTGGCGCTGTTCCTGATCGGTTCGCTGTCGCATCAGGTGCTGCTGCCACGCATGAAGGCCTGGACGCAGCGCGTGAAGCGCCTGCCCGAACTCGGCACCGGCGTCCTGTTCCTGTATACGGTTGCGCACTTCTCGATCGGCATCAATCCCACCGTTCGCGATGGTCTGGCGGTCCTGCTGTTTGCCGCACTGCTGCCGCTGGCATTCCTGTTCCAATCGCGCCACAAGCTGGACAAGGCCATTGGTGAACTCAGCTATCCCCTGTACATCTGCCACATGCTGGTCATCATGGCGTTCAGCTGGCTGATGCACGATGTGCAGGAGCATCAACCCATGCTGTTCGCCGCCATGGCCATCACGGGATGCATCGGGGTCTCGGCGGTGCTGAACTACCTGATTGCGGATCCCGTGGAACGCCTGCGCAGCCGCCTGCGCACCGATCCCCGCGGCACCGGCGCCATCGCGCCCGCCGATGTCCGGCCGCGCCCGCAGGTTCCTGCGCAACCGATGGGGACTATTCGCCGCGTGCCTTGATGTAGGCGCCCAGCACCAGCTCGATCTGCCGTTTTTCCTGGTGCGAAAGCCGCGCGTAGGCCGCGTAGGAGATGGTTTCGAAGGGCCAGGCGGGCGGGTCGGGGATTTCGCCCAGTCTGCCCGCAGCAACATGGCCGGACGGCGTGTCGAGCATGGGCCCTTCGCCGGTACTCAGCCACAGGGGGTTGACGCGCAGGGCGCGCGTCAGCTTGATGAGCGCCTCGCTGGACGGCTGCTGGCGCTGTCCGCTTTCGTAGTTGCCAATAGCGCTTTGCGACAGGTTGCTTGCGACCGCCAAGTCTTTTTGAGTCCACCCCTGAAGCATTCTTGCATTGCGCAGACGATGGCTAAACGTGTCCAATCGATCAACCTGAGACATTAATTTGTATGGTTTTTTTGGATTAAAGCATTTCAATTCCGCGGCCAAATAAAGGGATTAGACCCCAATTTCCGGGCTAATTCATAAATCGCCGCTTGGCCCCCCTGGCCTTGCGCGCATGCTGCCGCGCGCCCTCGCTTCACGCCGCAGTCCGCCCCGTTAAAAGTCATATCTTTCATCGGCTTGCAGCGCCTTGCCCGCCCATCCCACCGCTGCCGTCGCGCGACGTTGCAGCAAAATCGGAGCAAAAAAAGCCGCATGAGTTTATGGGCAGAAATCGGCCGAAAGAGAAAATAATGTATCGGTAATACATAATATTTTTCTGACGCAAATCGGGGATCAAACGCTGTTTCAATGAATGCCGGGCTATTTCCCCCTGGACGACTGTTACCGTCCGAAACCATAGAAACGTATCTTCACAAAAAAACACGCCCGTGTTTAAATGCAACACAGGCGTGACTCTGGAACGACAAGCGCCGCAACGGCCGGAAACGGCATGGCTCTGCCAGACGTCCGGCTTTTTCAAGGCGCCAGCGCCCCGTCGCGGCGCCTCATTGGAAGCATCAATGAACAACACGCTGGATGTCATTTTTCTTGGCAATGACGACGCCAGGCATGCCAGACTCGTCGAGTCCCTTTCCCACCTGGGATTCAACGTCCGCCGCTGCCACGATCTCGTGGATGTCTACGACCGATTTTCCCGCCGGCCCAGCCCGCTGGTCGTCCTGGAAGCCCCGCTTACCGATGTGCACAACGCCGCCGTGCGGCTGCGCGCCATCGATCGCAGCCTGGGCATCGTGGCCATCGCCCCATTCACCGATTCCGAAAGCCGTATCCGCACCCTGCTCTGCGGCGCGGACGCCTGCCTGCCGCCGGACGTGACCGGCCTGGAGCTCGCGGCGGTGCTGCAGGCGCTGGTGCGACGCGCGGTCGGGCTGGACGGGATGGAGCCGGGCGCGGGCACGGAAGCCATAGAAGAACCGGCCCAGGAAGGCTGGCGGCTGGCAAACAAGGGATGGACGCTCATCAGCCCCAAGGGCCGGACGCTGGGCCTGACGACCGGTGAACGCGATTTTCTGTCGCGGCTGGTGAAGTCGCCCGACCGCAAGATCAGCCGCGACGCCTTTCTGGCCGATGGCGCGGACGAAGCCGACAGCGGCATTACGCGCCGCCGCTTCGTGGATGTGATGATCAGCCGCCTGCGCCGCAAGGCCGCGGCCAATCAGATGACGCTGCCGATCCGTGCGGTCCACGGATGGGGCTACATGTTTGCAGCCGACATCACGCTGGATCTGGACTATCGGGTGTCAACGCCAACCGCGCGCACGGACGGGCAACAAGCCTGGCGCAGCGAAGAAGCGGACGCGAACGCGTCTGCCTGAAATCGCCCGGCGCAAGACCGCCAGGCGAAAAAAACGCGGCGCTGCCCCCGAAGGGTAAGACGCCGCGCTAAAACAACACGTGAACCCGGAGTCATCGGCCGGCACCGATGCCTTCTACCTGGATCACGCGATTCCAACATTCGTGCCTCATACTACTCACGCACGGTCCGACCGTGGCCTGCGCCGGGTCTCTAGTCCCTGCACGGGCTGCAACGTGATCAACGCCTGGCAATGCGTCCACCCATGCTGCTGGGGGGCGTTACTGCCATATCGGCGGTGTTCCTTCCGGATAGCCGCCTGATGAGGAAAGTTTAGGACCTCGGACGCGTTTCCAGTAATTCTTTGTTGATAGTCTTCCATACCAGATTGATATAGCAAGCCCCTCCCCTCCATGCCCCTGCCCCAGCCATCCCTGCGCCATCGCCTCCGCAAGATACTGGCGTTTTTCCCGCCGAACTGGTGCCTTGCCATCCTGGTGGCGCTGGACGGCTACGCGTTCATGCACCCGGTGCTGCGCGAAGTCCGTGCCCGCGAATATTCGTTCTGGCTCGCGCTGGACAACTGGCACGAGATCATGCGCGTGGTCGGTCTGCTGGAGATTCCACGTCTGGTGCTAGGCGTCGGTTTGCAGGTGATTGCGCTAGGCTTGATCCTGAAGGCGCGCATCGCGTGGGCGTTCTCGCTGGTGCTGCTGATCGGCATCGGCACGTTCGCCATTCTGGGCGACGGGGGCCGCGCGGGGCTGGGCATCTACACGCTGGTCCTGGTGATTGCGCTGGTGGCGTACTGGCGGCGCTTTGACCGCGCCAGCGTGACGGCCGGGTCGCTGTTTGCGCTGGTCAGCGTGCTGTCGCTGATGATCTACGCGGTGTTCGGCACGCTATACCTGGGCAACGAATTCAACCCGCCGATTCTGGACGCGGGCACCGCGCTGTACTTCTCGATCGTCTCGATGTCCACGGTGGGCTACGGCGACATCGTGCCGCATAGCGGCACGGCGCGCCTGTTCACGGCGTCGATTATCATCCTCGGCATTACCGTGTTCGCCACCTCCGTCAGCGCGATCGCCGGACCGGTGATCGGCGGCAATCTGAAACGGCTCGTCAAAGGCAGGTTTTCTTCGGCCATGAGAAAAAACCACATCATCATCGCCGGCGCGACGCCCCTCGCGCTAAGCGTCTACCAGGGTCTGCGCAGCCGCAACGAAGAAGTCACCGTCATCGTGCCAACGGGCATGGCGCACGACTATCCCGCCGCCGCCGACCTGATCGAAGGCGATCCCTCCAGCGTGGACGTGCTGCACGTCGCGGGCGTCGCGCGGGCGCGTTATGTGCTGGCGCTGCGCGACGACGACGCGGAAAACGCATTCATCGTGCTGGCCGCGAAGGAAGCCACGGGCACCGACGGCGCCAAGACCGTGGCGCTGGTCAACACCAGCAAGCATCTGGAGAAGATCCGCCGGGTGCAGCCCGATCTGGTGTTTTCGGTGCAACTGCTGGGCGCGGAAATGCTGACGCGCGCGATCAACGGCGAACCCATGGACAGCCAGGCCATCACGGACCTGTTCTTTGCCAAGCCGTCATCCAACGCCAAGACCACTTGAACGCGATTGCGGCTCGCCCACCGGTGCGTTCGGTGGCACGTGCCCGGCGTACCACGTCACGAACTGATCCGACGGCATGGGCCGAGCAAACAGGTAGCCCTGGATGAACGCGACGCCGCGCCCGGTGAGATAGCGGAACTGCAGATCCGTTTCAACGCCTTCGGCTAACACCGCCAGGCCCAGACGATGGGCAAGCGTGATGATCACGTCCAGCACTGGCGCGTCTTCGCCGGTGGGTTCGATGGCATGCACGAAGCCCTTGTCGATTTTCAGGTAATCCACCGGAAAGCGCTGCAGATACGACAGCGAGCAGTGGCCGGTGCCGAAGTCGTCGATGGCAACACGCACCCCCTGCTCACGCAGCGCGTCGATGTTGCGCCGCGCCTGGCCGTCATCGGTGATCAGGCTGCGTTCGGTGATCTCCAATACCAGGGTCGGGTCACGATGGGCGATGTTGGCGGCGAAGCGCTCGACGTCGGTGGTGAACTCGGCGCATGACAAATGCTCGGCGGCAATGTTGACTCCGACGTGAAACCCCGGCGGCGTGGTCCAGCTGCGCATGTCGCGTTCGATCAGCGTAAACAGATGGCGCGTCAGCGGGGCGATCATGCCATCGGCCTCGGCCGCGGCAATGAAGACGTCCGGCCGCACGGATCCGACCCCGGGCCGCTCCCAGCGCAGCAGCGCCTCGACGCCGCTGCATTGGCCCGTTGCATGACCGTACACGGGTTGGTAATGCACCCTGAATTCATCAGCCCGGATCGCGCGGCGCAACTGCTCTTTGAAGGAACGGCGGTTCGCCTGCTGGCGGTAAGCGACCACGGCCAGGCCGAAACCGAGCAGTGCGGCGGCAGGCAGGTAGGTCATCATCAATTGCTGCCACGCCTGCACGACGGCTTCAGCCGGCGCATTGACGCGAATGGTCAGCGGTGTGGGCCCATCGTGGCCCGTGGTCTCGTGGTGGACCAGCTCGCGCGCCGCCCCCGCCGCACCCTTGAAATCGTTGTGAATGAACGCCCCGCCCTCGCCTACCTGCAGTTCGATGCGGTAATCGCGCAGGCTTGCCACGGCGTCCAGCAGATCCTGTACGTACCGTCCGTCGACCACCACGACGCCGCTGCGGCCCTCGGCGCCGGGCCGGCCCAGCAGGATCGCCGGCCGTTCGGGCGCCAGCGGCGTGCCGGTCACGGTAAAGCGCCAGCGGTCGGGCGGCAGGTCGGATACCCACTTGCGAAACTCCGAGACCGGGTAGTCGATCTTGCCAACAGCCGACGAACAATAGATGCGATCGCCGCGTACCAGGAACAGGGACCGCAGATACGGGTTCAGTGCGCCCCAGCGTTGCAGGTCGGGCAGCGCTTCGTCGCAGGACAGCGCCGTCAGCGCCGCCACCCGGTCCGCCAACGTCCACGTCTGCGTCAGGACGTGCTGCGTCTGCACCCGCACGATGCGCGCGGCCGACTCGGCTTCAAGGCGCTGTTCCTTCTGCGCGTGCCACCACGTCCAGGCGACGCAGGCGATCACCGGCAGCACCAGCGCCAAGGCCACGGGCAGATAACGCCACGAGGGAACACGATCCATCAGGCCTGATGTCGGCAAGGGGTCTCCGCGGCAGTGGGGGCCATTAGTACAGCTGCATCGTTGCGATGGGACACCATGTGCGGCGCTGCGTCAAGAACTGCGTGTGCGCTTGCGCCTTGCGCAAGGTTTGCGTCGGCAACGCTGGCCGTACCGCCGCTCGCTGGGCTATCGTTGACGGGCAAGCCCCTCTGCCGACGGCATGAGGCTCGTGTGTATTCGTTTCCCCTTAGCACGCCATTTACAAGGACGGATGATGAAGAAAGCAAATGCCTCCCTGCCCGCCGGCCTGACCGGCGCCAACGTCGCCTTCTGCCAGCGCCTGGCCCAGCTTGCGCAGGAAAGCCAGCAGCGCTGGCTGGAAATGGGCCAGCGTCTGGCCGGCGACAGCTCCGGCCAGGTCCTCGCCGCCCTCTCCCCCTTGAACCCCACCGCCAACTGGCAGGATGTCATGCCCGCCATGGGCGAGCTCGCGCGCAAACGCTGGCAGGCGCAACTGGAAGCCAGCCAGGCCCTCACGCACGCCGCGCTGCAGGAACAGGCCACCATGGCCGCCGGCGTGGGCGAAGCGATGTGCGAATGGTTCAAACAGGCTAACAGCGCGGCCGTCGACAACTCGCCTTTCGCGCAGATGTGGTCCACGATGACCAACCAGATGGCCGCCGCCTGCGCCGCCATGCAGGACGCCCATCAGCAGGGAGGCCGCCATGACCGCTAAACGGACCGCCCTCATCACGGGCGGGACGGGCTGCCTGGGCCGCGCCATCGCCGTCGCGCTGCACGATGCGGGCCACGACGTCATCGTCACCTACCATTCCAGCGAGAGCGCCACGCGCGAATGGATCAAGGAAGAGGCGGCAAAAGGCCGCACCTTCGCCATGTACAAGGTCGACGTGGCGGACTTCGACGCCTGCCAGGCGCTGGCGCGCAAGCTTGAAGAAGATGGGCGCCAGATCGACATCCTGGTGAACAACGCCGGCATCACGCGCGACGCCAGCCTGCGCAAGATGAGCGCGCAGAACTGGGCCGACGTCATGCACAGCAACCTGGACTCCATGTTCAACATGACGCAGCCGCTTTGCGGGCCGATGGCGGATCGGGGCTGGGGCCGCATCGTGAACATTTCTTCGGTGAACGGCAGCAAGGGTGCATTCGGGCAGACCAACTACGCGGCCTCCAAGGCGGGCATCCACGGCTTCACCAAATCGCTGGCGCTAGAAGTCGCCCGCAAGGGCGTGACGGTGAACACCGTGTCGCCCGGTTATCTGGCCACGCGCATGGTGCAGGCCGTGCCGCCGGAGGTCATGCAGGAAAAGATCCTGCCGCAGATCCCCGTGGGACGGCTGGGCGAGCCCGATGAGATCGGCGCGCTGATCGCGTTCATCTGCAGCGACGCGGCCGGGTTCATGACAGGCAGCAACGTCGCCATGAACGGCGGGCAGCATATGTATTGAAGGCGGCGGCCAGCGCTGCGCGCGCTGGCCGGCCGCTTCCCTTTGATTAATGTCCCGCAACACCGACCTCCTCCTGACCGCGCTCGCCCCCACGATCTGGGGCAGCACCTACGTCGTCACCACGCTGATGCTGCCACCGGGCTATCCGCTGACGGTCGCCATGCTGCGTGCCCTGCCCGCCGGCATCCTGCTGATGTTGTGGGTCCGTGCGCTGCCGCACGGCATCTGGTGGCTGCGCGTGTTCGTCCTTGGGGCGCTGAATTTTTCGGTGTTCTGGGCGTTGCTGTTCGTCGCCGCCTACCGCCTGCCGGGCGGGGTGGCGGCCACGCTCGGTGCGATCCAGCCATTGGTCGTGATCGCACTGGCCCGGTTGCTGCTGGGCGCTCCGGTGCGCGGGCTGTCCGTGGTGGCGGCATTGACGGGCCTGGCTGGCGTGGCGCTGCTGGTGCTGACGCCCAAGGCGGCGCTGGACCCCGTCGGCGTTGCAGCCGGGTTGGGCAGCGCGGCATCCATGGCGCTGGGCACCGTGCTGAGCCGCCGGTGGCAACCGCCCGTGTCCGCGCTGACCTTCACGTCGTGGCAATTGACGGCGGGCGGCATCCTGCTCGTGCCCGCAGCGCTGCTGGCCGAGGCGCCGCTGCCGACGTTCACGCTGGTCAATGTCATGGGCCTGGCTTGGCTGGGACTGATCGGCGCGGCGCTGACCTATGTGCTGTGGTTCCGCGGGGTGGCGCGGCTGGAACCCGCTGCGGTGTCGTCGCTGGGCTTTCTGAGTCCGCTGTCCGCCACGGTGCTGGGGTGGGCGATCCTGGGCCAAAGCCTGTCGCCGCTGCAATTGGCAGGCATGGGGGTGGTGGTGGGCAGCGTCTGGCTAAGCCAGCGCGCGCAACGTCAAACCGTGCCAGCGGTAGCGCCGCGGGCCGCGCGCTGAGCCTCATATTTGTAACGCGCGGCCCCCACCCTGTACGGCAGATTTATTGCGGGTGAGGCGCCCCGCGCGCCGCCTCCATCTCTGCCCGCAACGACATCGCATCCGGCCGCATGGGCAGCGCCAGCCGCCCTTCGCGGTCGATGGCGCCCCATTCTCCGCCCGTGACATAACTGTGTTCGCCGTCGCGCGTGCGCTCGATGCGGCAACCCTTGCACACCGCGGCGAGACCACCCTCGAAGCGGTCGACCCAGTCGTAAGGCGTAGCCAGCACGCGGTTGAGTTGCCTGTCGTAGTAGGCCATGCCGCCGGCCCACGGTCCGCGCGTCAGGCCTTCCTCGAAATCGTCGGCGCCGTTATCGAACGTGACCACGGCGACGGCGCGTCCGTCGGGCCGCACCCAGTGCCACGAGCCATTGGCCGTTGCGGGTGACAGGCCATCCTTGCTGAAATCCATGCGCGCCATGACGGCGGGACGGAATTCGACGCTACCGTTCGTGGCGCGGGCGCAGTGCTGGACGTGTTCGAGGGAGCCTTCCGCTTCCTTGTCCGCAAAGAAGCACGGAAGGTCGTATTCAAGGGCAGGGCCCGAGGTCAGGGCCAGCGAGGTAAGCAAGGCGGCAATCAGCATGCGGGGCATCCTAGCATGGCGGATTCGCGCTCATCCGCCCGTCTGATGCCCGGCAAATCCCGTCGGTCTTCAGAAATCCTCAAAGGCTGAAAGAAGCCGCGAGACCGCCTGCCGCCTCAATTCGCCGTGGCGCCAGAGTCCTTGACCGCCTTCGCCCACGCCGCGATCTCGGTCTGGATGAACTTGCCGAATTCGGCGGTGTTCACGCTGGAGGCGCGCGCGCCCTCTTCCAGCAGGCGCTGCTTGACCTCGGGCGAGGCCAGCGCGCCGGTCAACGCCTGATTCAGCTTGGCCACCACCGCGTCCGGCGTACCGGCCGGCGCAACGATGCCGTGCCAGGACACCGCCTGAAAGCCAGGCAAGCCGGATTCGGCCATCGTCGGCACGTCGGGCATCGCGGACGAACGCTCGGGCGACGTCACGGCCAGTGCGCGCAGCGTGCCGGCCTTCACATGCGGCAGGACGCCCGGAATGGTGGTGAACATGAAGTCGATCTGGCCGCCGATCAGGTCCGTGATCGCGGGGCTGCCGCCCTTGTACGGCACGTGCGTGAATTCCAGCTTGGCTTCGCTCTTGAACATCTCGCCCGCCAGGTGCCCCGGCGTGCCGGCGCCCGCCGAGCCCATGTTGGTCTTGTCGCCCTGCGAACGGATGAACGCGATCAGCTCCTGCACATTCTTGGCCTTGACGTTGGGGCCGACGACCAGCACGTTGGGCACGGTGGCCAGCAGCGTGACCGGCGTGAAGTCCTTGACCGCGTCGTACGAAATGCGCGAGTACAGCGACGGGTTGATGCCGTGCGTGCTGGCGGTGGCCAGCAGCAGCGTGTAGCCGTCCGGCGCGGCCGAGGCCACCTGCTTGGCGGCGATGGTGCCGTTGGCGCCGCCCTTGTTGTCGATCACGATCGTCTGGCCGAGCGTCTTGGCGGCTTCGGCAGCGACGGTGCGGGCCAGGATGTCGGACGTGCCGCCCGCCGAATGCGGGACGGCCAGCGTGATCGGCTTGGCGGGAAAGGTCTGGGCGTGCGCCGCCGGCAGGGCCGGGGTCAGACAGGCGGCCAGCGCGCAGCGCGCCAGCAAACGAGTGCGGAACATGGGAGTCTCCAGGGTTGTGGCCGGCTGCGGCGCCTCGAGCGGGCGCTGTCAGGCCGGCGGTAAGGCCGGTCCGGTCAGTCCGAACCGAGCTGCAGCTTGTTGGGCTGGCGTTTTTCGATGGACCACTTCAAGAGCGCGGCCGAGCGGTAGATGCCATGGGCGAACTTGCCGTAGGGCAAGGTCAGGAACAACGCCATCACGACGCCAAGATGGATCGCCAGCAGCAGCGCCATCGCGCTGCCGTCGCGGCCGGCCAAGAGCGCCAGGCCCGTCGCGCTGGTCAGGAACAACAGCACGATGAAGCCCCGGTCCATCGGTTTCTGCGCCGCGTCGCCCTGCAGCGGATGGCGCTTGACATTCAGCCACAGCAAGCCGGCTGGCCCGATCAAGAGGCCGATGCCGCCCGCGGTGCCCAGCAGCACCGGCGCGCTCAGGATCGGATACGGCGCCTGCTGGTCCAGCAGATAGTGGTAAAGCGTGGCGACACACGTGGCTGCGAAACACAGCATGAAGCCGTAGAACGTGAAGTGGTGAAACCGCCGGCGCCACAGCGTGAAGGCGTCGTCGGCGTTGTTGCAACCCTTGCCGTGGCCGCCGTCCAGATAGCGCAGGCGCAGCGCGTCGTGCGCCGCCTCGGCCACCGCTGCGCCGGATGCCGCCCCCGGGCTGACGTTGCGCCAGAACCGCGTCACGCCCACCGCCAGCGCCAGCATCGAAAAGCCGAACACCACGCCAAACATCAGCGCCAGCGTGTTGTGCGGGAACACGGCGTAGAAATTGCCTGCCATCGGCTCGTGGAACAGGCCGCCCGCCATCACCACCGCCAGCACCAGGAACAGCGCCAGTCCGGCGGCCGTGGCCAGCGACAGCGCGAGGCCATTGCGCTTGTACAGCGTGCCCAACGCCGCGGGCCACGCATAGTCGGTGTAGGTCTGCATCCGCACCTTGGCCATGGCCTGCGGCACGTTGACGGCGAACTCGTGCGGCGGCGCGTACTGGCACGCGTGCAGACAGGCGCCGCAGTTATGGCACAGGTTGGCCAGGTAGTTCAGGTCGGCCTTGCCGAATTCCAGGCGGCGCGTCATGGCGGGAAACACCGCGCAGAAACCTTCGCAGTAGCGGCAGGCGTTGCAGATCTGCATGACGCGCGCCACTTCGGTCTCGTCATCGGTCAGCGATTCCGTCAGCGGCTTGGCGCCCCTTGCATGAAAATGCACGGGCTGCTCGGTGGGCGCCGGAGTCGGGATAGGTCCGGACTGGCTGGTGGAAAAGGACTGCGCCTCGCGGGCCAGGGCTTCAAGCTGCTTCACGGTGTGCTCCCGCAGGGTTCTGGCCGAGCGCCGCGGCGGCGGCGCGGGTGCCGGCAATGCGGCCGAAGGCCGTGCCGATGGACATGCCCACGCCCGCCGTGTATCCCTTGCCCAGCACGTTGCCGGCCATCATTTCGCCCGCGACAAAGAGGTTGTCGCTGGGCTGGTCGTTGAACCGGACCGCGGCGGTGTCGTCCACCTTCAGGCCCAGATAGGTAAAGGTGATGCCGGGACGCAGCGCATAGCCGTAGAACGGCGCGGTGTCGATGGGCCGCGCCCAGTGCGTCTTGGCGGGCGTCAGGCCTTCGGTATGGCAGTCGTCCAGCGCGGTGTGGTCGAACTTGCCGACGCGGCAGGCCGCGTTGTAGTCCCCGACCGTCCTCTCGAAGGTGGCCGCATCCAGCCCCAGCTTCTCCGCCAGTTCGGGCAACGTATCGGCCTTCACGCCCGGAAACACCGGCGGCATGAAGCGGCCGATCGCCTTGGCGTCGATGATGGAATACGCGATCTGGCCGGGCTGCATGGCCGTCAGGCGCCCCCAGATGGCGTAGCGCTTGGGCCAGAAGTCCTCGCCCTCGTCGTAGAAGCGCTCGGCGTCGCGGTTGACGACCACGCCCAGCGACACGCAATCGATGCGCGTGCAGATGCCGCCGTCGTAGAGCGGCGCGCGGGCGTCGATGGCCACGCAATGCGATTGGGAGGGGTCGCCGATGCCGTCGGCGCCGGCATCCAGCATGAATTTCAGCAGCACGCCCATGTTGAAGCGCGTGCCGCGGATCAAAAAGTTGTCGGCCGGCCATTCGCCGCGCTCGTTCTGACCCCAGGCTTCGCGCAGCCATTCGCGGTTGGACTCGAAGCCCCCTGCGGCCAGCACACAGGCGCGGGCCTCGATGCGCTCGTCGCCAATGCGCGCGGCCACGAAGCGGCCGTTGTCCAGGTCCAGCGAATCGACCGGCGCGTTGTAGCGGATCTGCACACCCAGCGCTTCGGCGCTGCGGTAATAGGCATTGACCAGCGCCTTGCCGCCGCCCATGAAGAACGCGTTGGTGCGCGCCACGTGCAGCGCGCCCGACAGCGGCGGCTGGAAGTTCACGCCGTGGCGGCGCATCCAGTCGCGACAGGTGGAGGACTCGCGGATGACCAGCCGCGCCAGATGTTCATTCGTCAGCCCGCCCGTCACCTTGAGCAGGTCCTGCCAGTATTCCTCTTCGGGATACGCGTCGATCAGCACGTCCTGCGGCGCATCGTGCATGCAGCGCAGATTGCGCGTGTGCTGGGAATTTCCGCCCCGCCATTCCTTTGGCGCCGCTTCCAGCAGCAGCACGCTGGCGCCGGCTTCGCGCGCCATCAGGGCCGCGCACAGCGCCGCATTGCCCCCACCAATCACCAAGACGTCAACCATGCCATCTTCCCCAATTCAAGGGGCAGACTCTACGCAGCGGCGCGCCGCTGCGATATCAGGCAGGCGTCAACGGGTATTCACGATTCGTGAAGAGCGACCACCGCCCATTTGCCTTCGCGGGCCAGGGTGCGGGACACGTCGGCCATGACCAGCCGGGCCGCCAGCGCCGCGGGCGACAGCTCCTCGTCCGACAGGCTGGCCAGCAGGTTGGAGCGGAACAGGTGGGCATCGTCGATGCGCGCCATCTGCAACTGGCCGGGCGCGATGCGCGCGGTGGCCGAACTGGGCTGGATCGTCGCCGCGCCGCCCTGCTGCACCACGTCCATCAGCAGGGACAGGCCATCGACCTCGGCCACCACCCGGGGCGTGCGTCCCAGTTGCTGGAAGGCGTTGTTGACCAGCGCCCGCAGGCCGTGGCGGCCGCTGGGCAGCACCAGCGGCAGGTCGGCAATGGCCTCCAGCCGCGTCGTGTCGCCAGACGGCACGCCGGGCATGCCGGGCCGGGCAAAAAGGAACAGGGGCTCGTCCAGCAGCGGCATCACGCTCCAGCGGCGCGCGGATTCGGCATGGAACACGATGGCCAGATCCAGCAGGCGGCCGTTGAGCATGTCGGTCAGGTGCCCGGACAGCGCTTCGACCAGATGCAGCCGGATGTCGGGGTAACGCGCATGCATGGCCTGCAGGAAGGGCGCGCCCAGCACCGCCGCCGTCGTGGACGGCAGGCCGACGCTGACGTGCCCGGCCAGCCGGGCCTGTTGCGCAGCCTGGACGGCGTCGTCGGCGTGGCGCAGGGCCAGCTGCGCCTGCCGGAAAAACGCCAGCCCCGCGTCCGTGGGCACCACGCCGCTGGCGCTGCGCTGCAACAGCCGCGTGGACAGTTCGCCTTCGAGACGGCTGATCTGCTGGCTGAGCGCCGACGTGACCATGCCGATCGACATGGCCGCCCGGCCGATGCTGCCGGCCTCGACCACGCGCACGAAGTAACGGAGCTGGCGCAGTTCCATCGGTCAGCCCGGAATGGTCAGACCCTTGGCGACCGCGGGCCGCGCCACGAACGCGTCCAGCACGCGCGCGACGTTCTTGAACGACGAAAAGCCGACGAGGTCGCCGGCGTCATAGAAGCCCACCAGGTTGCGCACCCACGGGAAGATGGCGATGTCGGCGATGGTGTACTGGTCGCCCATCACCCAGTCGCGCCCTTCCAGGCGCTGGTCCAGCACGGCCAGCAGGCGCTTGGACTCGTCCACATAACGGTCGCGCGGGCGCTTGTCTTCATAGTCCTTGCCCGCGAACCGATGGAAAAAGCCCAGTT
This sequence comes from Achromobacter sp. ACRQX, assembly GCF_022346505.1. NCBI lineage: Bacteria > Pseudomonadati > Pseudomonadota > Betaproteobacteria > Burkholderiales > Alcaligenaceae > Achromobacter > Achromobacter sp. ACRQX. The sequence goes on along the minus strand of NZ_JAKRML010000001.1, from coordinate 159,709 downwards.
GGCCAAACATCGGTCCGATGCCGCCCATCTGGAACATCACCCATTGCAGCGTCTCGAAGCGACCCGCCGTGTCCGCCGGGATGAACTGGCCGGCCTTGCTGGCCAGGTAGACCAGGATCGCGCCGGACTCGAACAGGCCCAGCGGCTTGCCGTCCGGCCCGTTCGGGTCGAGGATGGCCGGGATCTTGTTGTTCGGGCTGAGCGACAGGAACTCGGGCGTGAACTGGTCCTTGGTATCGAAGGCGACCCGGTGGACTTCATAGGGCAGACCGGTTTCCTCGAGCATGATCGACGCCTTCACGCCGTTGGGCGTCGGCAGCGAATAGAGCTGGATGCGGTCGGGATGCTGGGCGGGCCACTTCTTGGTGATGGCAAAGGCGTCTAGGGAGGACATGCAGGGTATCTCCGGGGGAGGCGGGGTTGGGTGACGACAATCCTAGCGCAAAAGCCGGCGCAAACCCCACCGCAGCGCGGTCGCCGCGACGGCGATGGGCAGGACCAGGCGCCATTGCGCCAGAAACAGTTCGCGCGTGGCCTCGCCGGGGGCCCAGGTGTTGCCGAACACTTGCGGGGAAGGCGGCGCGAGGTACAGGGCGAGCAGCGCGGCGGCAAACGTCGCCACGAGGCCCCAGGAGAAGGATTGGCGCAGCTTGGCCGGGCGCTCGGCCACGATCAGCATCAGCACACCAGCCAGGCCGGCCAGGACCGCCTGGGCGTAGAAATCGCGCGCCGAGAACATGTACGGCGCGTCGGAGACCACCCAGCCGAGGTCACCGGTCTGCAGCAAGGACGTCAGGCACGCGCCGAAAAGCGCGGCGGCAAAGGACAGGAGAGACAGGTCCAGGGCACGCAGGATGAGTTTGGACATTGGGCACGGCGGGGAAGGCGAAGGCGAAGGCGCGAGGATGCCACACGTTGACGCGGGCGCGGGGCTGTCAGCGGCGCGAAGCCGCCACGCGCATCGGATCCCGCGGCCCGCTACGCTTTCGGTTTGTGATGCACAATCCGGCTCGCGCTTGCGTCGCAGCGCCCTGCTTAGGCAGGCCTTCTCCCCTACCGCCGTGGCAGCCCGCCGCGCCCGGCGCCACTGGCAGTCCCCATGAAGCACCCGCAGCAACGTTCCGGACAATCCGCCTCACCCGCACTTCCCGGCGCCGCATCGCGCCCCGCCTGGTTCGCATCGGCCTCTGCGTCATGCCTGGCGGCCGTGCTGGGACTGGCCGCGGCGGCCGCGCATGCAGCGGCTCCGGCAGGCACGGCGGCCGCGCAGGTGTCAGACACCCCAAGCCGCACGCGCAGCCTGACGTTGACGCTGATGGATGGCAATGGCCCCGCCCCCGCGCCGCATACGCCGTACCGCGTCTTCGTTACCGGCTCGAACGACGAGATTCTCGATACCCCTTCCGGCGACGGCATCCTGCATGGCGTCACCGACGCCGAAGGCCGCACGGCGCTGATCCGGACCTCGCTGCCGCATACGGAAGACGACTTCACCCTGATCCGCCGCATCGGCGACGGGCCTTGGGGGCACTTCTTCCAGTTGCAGCGCAGTGGCAGCACCGAGCCCTTGCCGGCCTGGCCGTACATCATGACCATGCCCCAGCGCTGGGGCGAACAATGGGTGGACCTGGGCTACACCACCCGGCAGGGCGCGACGGCCTACTTCAGCCACGACGTGCCGGCGGGTTCGGTGTCGCTGCATATCGATGCGGACGTCACGCGCGACAGCAAGTGCTTTGCGGAGCTGGACGCCGTCAACCGCAAGTTCGCGCAGCACGACGCAGACGGCGCCCGCGCGCTGATCGGCGCCATGCGCTGCACCCGCAGTGCCGAGCAGAAGCTGGACCTGGCGCGGCTGCTGCTGGCCGCTGGCCAAACCGATCTGGCGCGGCACTGGCTGCTGCAGACACGGCAGCGGCCGTTTCCGGACATGTTCAAGCCGGTTGACGACGCCGACCGGCGCAAGCGGCTGGAAGTGGAGCGCCTGCTCGGCATGCCCGATCTGGTGCTGGAGGATTCGAACGTCTTGCAGGCCCGGCAATCGAAAAAGCACGCCGCCGACGCAACGGACCTGGCGAACAACACCGCCTACTTCCTGGCGGACTTTCCCGACTACCTGCCGCAAGCGGAGGAACAGGCCCGCCGCTCGCTGGCGCGCGTCGGCCCGCGTCCGTACAACCAGGGCACGCTGGGCTGGATTCTGGCCCTGCGCGGCCAGACCGACGAAGGCCTGCGCCTGATGCGTCTTGCCTACCGCGACCTGCCGCGCGACGAAGAAATCGCGGCCGATTACGGCCTGGCGCTGTGGCGCAGCGGACAAAAAGACCTGGCGGCGCGGCTGTGGGACGAAGCGCAGCGCGAATGCGTGTGGGGCGTTCGCCTGCACGCGGCGCTGCGCGAAGCAGGCTACCCGCACCCGTACTTTCATCCCGCGGATTCCGACCCGGTGAACGCGTATCGCGCGCGTTGCGCAAAACCCCGGATCAAGGCGAAGACTGCGGGCCTATAATCCGCGCATACGCTGCAAGCCACGCGCCTGCTGAGGGGCAGACGCAGGAGACCTCCATGACATCCTCCCTGAAGCGCCTGCTTTCTCTTCTTGCCGCCACCCTGCTCCTGGCCGGTTGCGGCGCCGGCCCCGGCGGACCGCCGCACCCGGGCGCGGCAAATCCGTACAGCTCCGGCGGGTTCAACGACGCCGGGCCTGACTATCCCAACACGGGACGCTGACGCCGACGCACGATGACGGCCTCAATCCGCATAACAGCTTTGCGCTCGCGGGCCCCTCCCGCAGCGCCCGCCAACTCCTAGACTGCCTGCACATACCGCAGTCAAGGAGAAGGCTTTGCAGCCGCTGTTATCGAATCTCAAAGTGCTGGACCTGAGCCGCATCCTGGCCGGTCCCTGGGCCAGCCAGATCCTGGCCGACCTGGGCGCTGACGTCATCAAGGTCGAGCGGCCGGGCCAGGGCGACGACACGCGCTCCTGGGGCCCCCCGTTCCTGAAGGACGAAGAAGGCCAGGACACCAAGGACGGCGCCTACTTCATTGCCACCAACCGCGGCAAGCGCTCCGTCACGCTGGACCTGCAGACGCCGGAAGGCCAGGCGCTCGTCAAGGAACTGTGCCGCGATGCGGACGTGGTGCTGGAGAACTACAAGGTCGGCACGCTGGCGCGCATGGGGCTGGATTACGACACGCTCTCCAAGATCAATCCGCGCCTGGTGTACTGCTCTGTCACCGGATTCGGGCAGACCGGGCCACGCGCCGCCGAACCCGCCTACGACTTCCTGATCCAGGCCATGGGCGGCCTGATGAGCGTCACCGGCGAACGGGACGACAAGCCCGGCGGCGGTCCCCAGAAGGTCGGCGTGCCGATCGTGGACCTGACCACCGGCGTGTATGCCGCGCTGGGCATCGTGGCCGCGCTGCTGCGCCGCGCACAGACCGGCCAGGGCGAATACATCGACGTCGCGATGCTGGACGTGCAGGTGGGCCTGCTGGCCAACCAGGCAATGAACTTCCTGTTGGGCAACAAGGTGCCGCGCCGCACCGGCACCGCGCATCCCAACATCCAGCCGCAGCGCACCTTCGCGTGCGCCGATGGCGACATCGTGATCGTGGTGGGCAACGACGGGCAGTTCGCCACGCTGTGCGACATGCTGGGCCAGCCCGAGCTGGCGCAGGACCCGCGTTACATCACCAACAGCCAGCGCGTGCGCAATCAGGACACCCTGGACCCGATCCTGGACGCCATTTTCGTCACCCAGCCGCGCGCCCACTGGCTGGCGGCGCTGAAAAAGGCCGGTGTACCGGCGGGCTCCATCAATACCGTTCCCGAAGTCTTCGAAGACCCGCAGGTCGTGCATCGCGCCATGCTGCGGCGCCTGCCGCATCCGGCCGCGGGGTCGGTGCCGCAGGTGATGAACCCGCTGCGCTTTGGCAGCGCCGCGCTGCGCGCCGACGCCGCGCCGCCGCTGCTGGGCCAGCACACCGCCGACGTGCTGGCGGAGCTGGGCCTGTCCGCCGAACAGATCCAGGATTACCGCGACCGCAAGATCATCTGAACAAGAAAAGGAGAGAGACATGAGCATGCCGGAGAACCTGGCTGGCCCCTACCGCGCGCTGGACGTCACGATCACCGACGGGGTCGCCACCATCCTGCTGGCCAATCCGCCCGTGAACGCGCTCAGCACCGACATGATGAACGAGCTGTCGTGGGTGCTGGACCGCATTTCGGAGACGCCCGAGGTGCGGGCGGTGGTGCTGTCGGGCCAGGGCAAGATCTTCTGCGCCGGCGCCGACCTGAAGAGCCGCGGCGAGACGATCAAGGGGCCGGGCGACCTGCCGCAGCATTCACGCCGCACGCGGGAGTGCTTTCATGCCATCCGTGAATGCGCCAAGCCCGTGGTGGGCGCGATCAACGGCGCGGCGCTGGGTGCGGGGCTGGCCATCGTGGCCTCTTGCGACATCCTGATCGCCGCGTCCACCGCCGTCGTGGGACTGCCGGAGATCAATGTCGGGCTGCTGGGCGGGGGCCGCCATGGCATGCGGCTCTTCGGCCACTCCCGCCTGCGCCGGATGATGCTGACCGGCCTGCGCGTCGACGGCGACGAGCTTTATCGCCTGGGCATCGTCGAAGCCGCCGTGCCCGCCGATGCGTTGATGGACCGCGCCATGGAACTGGCGCGCGAGCTGGCCTCCAAGAGTCCGCTGGCGACCGTGCTGGCCAAGCAGACCCTCAACGCCATCGAAGACATGAGCCTGCGCGACGGCTACCGCTACGAACAGGACATGACGGCGGCCATCGCCAAGACCGAGGACGCGCGGGAGGCGCGCCGCGCGTTCCTGGAAAAGCGCGCGCCGGTGTTCCAGGGCAAATAAGGGAGCCGACATGACCAGTGCATTGGAAGGCGTGAAGGTCCTGGACCTGAGCCGGGTTTTTTCCGGGCCGTGGGCCGCGCAGATGCTGGCCGACTTCGGCGCCGAGGTCATCAAGGTGGAGCGCCCCGGCCGCGGCGACGACGTGCGGCACCAGGGCTATCCCATGCCAGACCGCGACGGCAAGCCCAGCCGGGAAACCTCGTCGTTCGTCGCGATGAACCGCGGCAAGAAATCCGTGACGCTCGATATCTCGCGGCCCGAAGGCCAGGCGCTGGTGCGCCAGCTTGCGCAGAAGGCCGACATCGTCATCGAAAACTTCAAGGCGGGCGACCTGAAGCGCTACGGACTGGACTACGCCTCGCTGTCGGCCCTGAACCCGCGGCTGGTGTATTGCTCCATCACCGGCTTCGGCCAGACCGGCCCCTACAGCCACCTGCCGGGCTACGATCCGATCTTCCAGTCCATGAGCGGGCTGATGAGCGTGACGGGTGTGCCGGACGGCGAGCCGGGCGCCGGGCCGGTCAAGGCGGGTTATTCCGTTTCCGACCTGACCGCGGGCTTCTACGCGGTGTCGGCCATTCTTGCCGCGCTGCGGCATCGCGACCAGATCTCCGGCGTGGGTCAGCACATCGACCTGGCGCTGCTGGACGCGCAGATCGCGGCCATCTCGCACATCGGCATGAACTATCTGGCCAGCGGTCAGCTGCCCGCCCGCATGGGTTCGGCCTCGCAGATCACCGCGCCGTTCCGCGCCTTCGAATGCCGGGACGGACACCTGATGGTCGCCGTGGGCAACGACTCGCAATTCCGCAGCTTCTGCCTGGTCATCGGTCTGCCCGCGCTCGCCGACGACCCACGCTTTGACACGAATCCCAAGCGCGCGGCGGCGCAGGCCGATCTGTCGCGGCTGATCGAGCCCGCGATGCTGGCGCGAACCGTCGCGGACTGGAACCAGGCCCTGGCGGCCGCCAACGTGCCCTGCGGCCCGATCTACACCATGGATCAAGTGTTCGAGGATCCGCAGGTGCGCCATCGGCAGGTGCTGGGCAGCGTGGAGCATCCCGCGCTCGGCAGCATGCCGATCGTCCGCAACCCGATTCACTTTTCCGCCACGCCGATCGCCGCCGGTCTGCCCCCGCCCATGCTGGGCGAGCACACGGCCGACATCCTGCGCGCCGAACTTGGCCTGTCCGCCGAAGCGATCGAGCGCCTGCATGCCGAGGGCATCGTATGAGCGCCGCCGACCACGAACTGATCGAGGAAATCCGCGACAGCGCGCGCGACTTCCTGCAACGCCGCGACCAGCGGCAGCGCAAGCGCCGCACCCCGGGCGGCGAGCGCGCGTACTGGCAGGAGATTGCCGCCGTCGGCTGGCTGGGCATGAGCGTGCCCGAAGCGCTGGGCGGTTTGGGACTGGGCTGGCACGCGATGGCCGCCGTGCTGGAAGAAGCGGGCCGCGCCCAGTTGCCCGAACCGCTTGTCGGGGCGGGTGTGCTGAGCACGGCGCTGCTGGCGCGCATCAATCCTGCGGGCGATGGCACCGTCCGAGACGCGTTGCTGCAAGCCTTGTGCGCCGGTGAAAAACGGGTTGGCCTCGCCTGGCAGGAAACCGAAGGACAGCTCGAAGCCGGCGAATCCGCCGGGGCGTTTGGCGTCACGGTCACCGCGCGCGAAGGCGCCTATGTGCTGAACGGCGAAAAGCGCCACGTCGTCCCCGGCGCGGACGTGGACGGCTGGCTCGTCACGGCCGATGGCGAAACGGGCTCTGCGCTGTTCTATCTGCCGGCCGGCACGCCCGGCGTCACGGTGCAGACGCACGAACGCGCGGATGGCTCACCGGCCTGCCATTTGACGATCGAGTCCGCGGTGGTTGGCGGCGAAGCGTTGCTGGCGCGCGAGGGCGTGCTGGACGCCGTTGACGAGGCGCTGGACTACGGCCGCCTGATGCAGTCCGCAGAACTCGTGGGCGTCGCGCGGCAGGTGCTGGCCGATTCAGTCGCCTACTTGAATACGCGCAAGCAGTTCGGCCAGACGCTCTCGTCATTCCAGGCGCTGCAGCACCGCCTGGTCGACGCGACCCTGCAGGTCGAGCTGGCGTCCAACAGTCTGCTGGACGCACTGAACGCCATTGCCGCGGCGCCGGACGACGTCAAGGCCCGCAAGGCGGCGGCCAGCCGGGTCAAGGCCCGAGCAGCGCGCGCCGGCATCGATGCGGCGCGGCTGGCCATCCAGCTGCACGGCGCCATCGGCTACACCGACGAATGCGACGTCAGCCTGTACTTCCGCAGCGCCCTGCACCTGGCCGCCTGGCTGGGCAACGCCACGGCGCATCGTCAGCGTTATGGCGTGCTGGCCGCTGACCCGGCGCCGGAGGCGGACGATACGGCAGAGGACGCACCGGAGGGCTCAACGCCAGGCCTGGACGCCATGGAGTTCCCGCGCGAGGCAGATTGGAACGCCATGCCGGAAGCGGCGTTCCGCAAGCTGCTGCGCCGCTTCTTCCGCGCGCATTACCCCGATCAACTGCGGCACGTGCCGTGGCGGCTGCATTGGGATGAGATCAAAGCGTGGTACTTCACCTTGTCGCGCCAGGGCTGGATCGCACCGTCGTGGCCGCGCGAGCATGGCGGCATGGCGCTGTCTCCCGCCCGGCAGATCGCGTTCATCGAAGAAGCCGAACGCTACGGCGTGGCGCGCGCGCCGGACCAGGGCCTGGTCATGCTGGGCCCCATCCTCATCCGCCACGGCACGGACGCGCAGCGCGCGCGGTTTCTGCCGGGCATCCTGTCCGGCGAGGCGGTGTGGGCGCAGGGCTACTCGGAACCCGACGCGGGATCGGATCTGGCCTCGCTGCGCTGCGAGGCGGTGATCGACGGCGACGAACTGGTCGTCACCGGCCAGAAGACCTGGTCCACGCTGGCGCAGGACGCGACGCACATGTTCATGCTGGTGCGCACCGACAAGACCGTCAAGAAGCAGGCAGGCATCAGTTTCCTGCTGGTCGATCTGAGCAGTCCGGGCGTCAGCCGCCGGCCGATCCGCACGCTGTCGGGTCACGAGGAGTTCTGCGAGGTCTTCTTCGACCAGGTCCGCGTGCCGCGCGGCAACGTGGTCGGCGAACTCAACGCGGGCTGGGGAATCGCCAAGGCCTTGCTCGGCTTCGAGCGTCTGTTCAGCGGCAGCCCCAAGCACGCAAGCCACGCCCTGCAACAGATCTTCAGTCTGGCGCGCCAGCGCGGCCTGCTGGCCGATCCGGCGTTCGCCGACCGGCTGGCCGAGTTGCGGCTGGACAGCGCCGACCTGACCGCGATGTACCGCGTGTTTGCGGACATGGCCAAAGCCGGACTTCCGCTGCCGCCGGAACTGTCGCTCCTGAAGATCTGGGCCACCGAAACCCACGAGCGGCTGGGCGCCCTGCTGATCCAGATCGCCGAAGAATATGGCGGCGCGGCAATGCGCCTGAGCTATGGCGGCAGCGGCGTGCAGGCGCTGGCGCCCTATACCAACGCCCTGGCGGCCACCATCTTCAGCGGCACCAACGAGATCCAGCGCAACATCTACGCCAAGCAGGTCCTGGGCCTGCAAGGCGCCTGACAACGACAACGCGCCGGCCCGAGCCGGCGCATCCGGAGAGAGACACATGAAGAAAGCAACCGCACTGACGGTGGCGGCAATGATCCTGGGCGGCGTCGCCGCCGCGCCCGCCGCGCCCGCAGCCCAGCCCTGGCCAAGCCAGCCGATCCGGCTGATCGTGCCCTACCCGCCCGGCGGCTCGGTGGACAACCTAGCGCGCCTGCTTGCGCCGTCTCTGGGCGAGCGCCTCGGGCAGACCATCGTCATCGAGAACAAGGCCGGCGCCAGCGGCACCATCGGTGTCGACGCCACCGTGCGCGCCACGCCCGACGGCAACACCTTCGGCTTCGGCGTGCCGGGCGCGATCACCGGTTTGCCTCACGTCATGAAGGTGCCGTACGACGTGTCCAAAATCCAATACGTGTCGCTGGTCGCGCGCATTCCGCAGGTCATCATGGTCAATCCGTCGTTGCCGGACACCACCCTGGCCGCTTTTGTCGACAGCGCCAAGAAGCAGCCCGGCAAATACAACTACGGCTCGGCCGGCAACGTGACGACGCCGCACCTGGGCGGCGAACTGCTCAAGCAGCAGACCGCCATCGACATCATGCATGTGCCCTACAAGGGCGCCGCGCCCGCAGTCACCGCGCTGCTGTCCAACGAGGTGCAGATGTTCCCCGGCGACGCGTCCGCCGCGCTGGGCTTCATCAAGGCGGGCAAGCTGCGCGCGCTGGCCGTGGCCAGCCCGGAACGCTTCGAGGGCCTGCCCGACGTACCCACCACCAAGGAGGCCGGCTTTCCCGGCATCATCGTGGAATCCAACTACGGCGTCATCGCGCCCACCGGCACGCCCAAGGACATCGTCGACAAGATGTCCGACGCGATCGCAAAATCCCTGGCCGACCCGGTCCTGCGGCAGAAGATGATCGACCAGGGCGCCATCCCCGTCGCGACCACGCCCGACGCATACCGAACGCTGATGGAGACGGAATCGAAGAAGTGGGGCGAGGTCATCAAGCGCGGCAAGCTTGGCCTGCAATAACGCCATGCCCGTGCGCTTTTGCCGTACGCTTATGCCGATTCCCACGACTGCCGACCTGCGCCATCGACCATGCCATCAGCAAAAGCCACGGGCCTGAGCCTGGACCTGACCGCCGACCTTCATAAATGGCGGGCCTTCCTGGCCATCGCGGAACTGGGCAGCATCACGCGCGCGGCGCTGTACCTGGACCAGGACCAGTCGGTGCTGAGCCGCCGCATCAATGCGCTCGAGCGCGAGTGCAATGCGCGGCTCTTCAACCGCACCGGGCGCGGCGTGAACCTGTCCGAAGTGGGCGAGCGCCTGTTCCCGCTGGTGCAGACGCTGCTGGGCGACGCCGAACGCCTGGAAATGGAACTGAACGGCGAGGCGCGCGAGCCTGCCGGCGAGGTCACGCTGGGACTGTTGCCTTCAACCGCGCACCCGCTCATCCGCAGGCTGTTTTCCCGGCTGCGCGAGCAATTCCCGAAGGTGCATCTCAAGATCCTGGAAGGCTCCAGCGGCCAGATCGAAGAATGGCTGACCGACAGCCGCGTGGACATCGCCATTCTTTATCGCTACGGCGACAAATGCCCGCCCGGCGAACAGGCGCTGGCCTCCGTGGACTCGTACCTGGTCGGCGCCGCGGGCGACGCGCGCACGCAGGCGGGCGAGATCACCTTCGACAAGCTCGATGGCCTGCCCTTCATCCTGCCGGGCGCGCCCAACGGCTTGCGCAACGCGCTCGACGGTCTGGCGCGGGCGCGCAAAATCGCCATCTCTCCGCTGATCGAGGCCGACTCCCTGCCGTTGATGAAGTCCATCGTCGAACACGAAAAGATGTACACCGTGCTGCCGCTGCACGCGGTATGGCAGGAGGTGCAGGAAGGCCGCCTCAGCATTGCCGCGCTGCGCGATCCGACGATGAGCCGCATCGTCTCCATGGCGTTCTCGCGCTCGAAGGGGCCGGGCCGCACGGTCATGGAGGTGGCCTCCCAGATCCAGACGCTGGTGCGCGAGATCGGCGGCGAAGGCGTCTGGCACGCCAGCCCGTAAACCCGGACCGGCGTGCCGGCGCTTACCTGAACCCGTACAGGCGCGCGGGGTTATCCACCCACACCTTCCTGCGCAACGCGTCGTTGCCCAGCCAATCGTGCGCCAGATCCACCAGCGCATCGGCCGACGGCGCCGCCGCGCCCATGCGGACAAAAGGCCAATCCGACCCCCACAGCACCTGGTCCGGATTGGCGCGGGTGAGGGCGTCGTGGATGCCGCGCGCGTTTTCGTAGTCAGGCGCGGCGCCCACCCGGCATACCGTCAGCTTCATCCAGATCCGTCCATCGGCCAGCAGGCCGTGCAGCATCTGGAAAACCGGGTCCTCGGCGCCGCGCGCGGGCACGAGGCTGCCCAGGTGGTCGATGACCAGCGGCAGATCCAGCTTGGCCAGTGCAGGCAGATGGCGCAGGTAGGTATCGCACGGCGCCCAAAGCTGCGCGTGCAGGCCGAACCGCTTCATGCGCGGCGCAAGCGCCGCCACCTGATCGAATCCCACGCTGCCGGCAAACAGGTTGCCCGCCGGATCGCGCGCCTCGACAAAGCGCAGGCCGCGCACGCCGCCGTCGTAAAGGGCCTGCAATTGCGCATCGGTGGCCGTGGGATCCGCCACGGCAATTCCGCGCAGGCGCTCTCCGCCCTGCGCCACGGCGGCCAGCAACGCGTCCGGATTCGTCCCGTAGGGCGCCGGTTGCACCAGCACGCCCCGCGCGGCGCCCAACGTGTCCAGCATGCGCAGATAGCGTTCGGCCGGCGCGTCCGGCGCGGCGTAGGACGACGGATGCTGCAATGGAAAGCGTTCGTAGGGCCCGAAGACGTGGCAATGCGTATCGCACGCCCCCGCCGGCAGCGTATGGCGGGGTGTCACGGGCATGCGCGGCGTCTCCACGCTGTCCGGCACGTAGGCGCGCGCCTGCGCGCCGGGGTTGGGATTGCCGGCGGCGCTCATGATGCGCTCCCGGCCAGCGGCGCCAGGCGGCTGAGCGCCGGCGCGCCATCCTGCGCCGGTGTATCCAGCGGCGGCGGAGCGTCGTCGGGCATCGGGATCTCGTGCGCGTTCAGCGTCATGGACACCATCGTGTAGTAGCCGATCACAGCGGTCAGTTCCACCACGCCAACGGCGGCCCAGCGCTCGACCGCCTGCGCATACAGGGCCGGTTCGACCTGCCCGGTCTCCTGGATCTGCCGCGCGAACTCATAGACGATTTCGTCGTCGCGGTTGTCGAATACCGGCGTCACGCGGGCCCGTATCGCGTCCAGCACGGCATCCGAGATGCCTGCGGCCCGGGCGGCTTGCGCATGGATATGCCACTCGATCTGGCTGTTCCAGCGGCGCGCCGTCACCACGATGGCAAGCTCGCTGACGCGGGGCGGCAGGCTGGTGCCAAAGCGCAGCAGTGCCCCCAGCGCCTGCCAGCGATCGGCCAGATCAGGATTGTGCAGCGCGGCGCGCAGGGGACCGACGAGGCGGCCGCGCGGACCGGAGACGATCTTCTCGTACACGCCCTTCTGCGCGTCGGTCATGGTGGCGGGATCGGGTAGCGGGATACGGCTCATCATCGTCCTCTGTTCACGGGGTTTCGTCGGGCTGCGTGCGCATCACGGACGGCCGCGCGGCAAATCGCGCATGCCAGGCCGCCAGCGCCGGGTGGCCGTCGCGCCAGGCGATGTCCGGGAAACGATAGTCCATGTACGACAGCGCGCAACCGATGGCGATCAGGCCCAGGTCGAAGCCGCTGGCCTGCAGCGCCGGCGCCTCGGCTTCCAGCGCGGCAAGCACCGCTCGGGTTTTCAGCGCAAAGGCGTCGAGCCACGCGGGCGTCTGGCGCGCGGCGGGCTTGTTGCGCTCCTGCCGGAACAACAGCAACGCGTCCAGGAAGCCGTCTCCCAGCGCCTGCCGGCGTTCGGCGAGCAGGCGCGCGCGGGGGTCGGCGGGCAACAGGCCCGCGCCGGTGAGCGCGTCCAGGTAGGCGCAGATGACGCGCGAGTCGTACAACGCCGTGCCGTCTTCCAGCACCAGCGTCGGCAGCTTGATGAGCGGGTTGTCCGGCACCAGATCCAGGTTGGGCTTGTCCATCGCGACCGGCGTGCGCACCAGCGCCACGCGGTCCTCGATGCCGGCCTCGTGAATGACGATCATCACCTTGCGCACGAAGGGCGATCGTGGCGACCAATGCAGTTTCATCGACAGGCTCCAAAAGGGTTCAAGGTCTGCGGGGCATTCAATGCCCCTGCGCGGGCCGCACGGCGGGATCGTTGGCCGCGTCGGGCGTGCGCATCTGAAATAGATCGCTGGTATGCGCGTACCAGCCCGCGCCGTGCATGCGGCCCAGCAGGCGCAGCGCGGGCGTGTCCACATAGAACTTGCCGGCATCGAGCAAGGCGTCGTCCCGCAGGTACAGCGCCACCACCCGCGCCAGCACGATCACGCGCTGCGGCGCCGCGTCCAGCACCTGCCAGACCTCGCATTCCAGCGCGGCCGGACTCTGCGCGATGCGCGGCGGCGCCACGATCAGGGACGGTTCGGTCGCCAATCCGGCGCGCGCCAGTTCGTCGATGCCGGCGTCGTAGTCCAGGCTGGTGTGATTCATCTGTTCGGCCAGCTCCGCAGACACCAGGTTGATCACGAACTGCCGCGTCTGCCGGATGTTGCGCGAGGTGTCCTTCAATTGCCCGCCGCGCGGTCCGATGCCCAGCGCGACGATGGGCGGGTCGCTGCTGACCACGTTGAAGAACGAGAACGGCGCGGCATTGCGCACGCCCGCTTCCGACTGGCTGACCACCCAGGCGATGGGCCGGGGCACGACCACGCTGGAGAGCAGCTTGAAGGCGTCGGCCGAGGCCAGCTTGCTGAAGTCGAAGTTCATGGTGCGGGCGCCTTTCGCGGCGCAGGAAAGTGGGGGGTCATTTGGCCAGCAGCCCCAGTGTGCCCAGCAGCCGCTGCATGTCGGCGCGGTCCTTCCGGACGTAGGCGCCGGCATCCTGGGGAGACAGCGCCATCAACTCTATCGCCTGGTCCTGCATGATGCGGCGGTAGTCGGGATCGTCGTTCACGCTTCGGACGGTGTCGCTCAGCTTCTGCACGATGTCCGGCGGCGTGCCGGCAGGCGCGGCCAGGCTGTACCAGGTGGCGGCCTGTGCCCCTTTCACGCCGGCCTCGTCCAGCGTGGGCACGTCGGGCAACAGCGGCGAGCGCTTGTCGGCCGCATACGCCAACGGCACCAGCCGGCCCTGGCGGATGAACGGCAGGCTGGCGGACAGGTTCAACATGGCCAGGTCGATCTGCCCGCCCACCGCATCGTTGATCGCGGGCGACGCGCCGGCATAGGGAATGTGATTGAGCTGCACGTGCGCGGCCTGCTGGAACAGTTCCGCGCCCAGGTGCGTGGCGCCTCCGACGCCCGCCGACCCGTAGCTGAGCTTGCCGGGTTCCGCCTTGGCGCGGGCGATCAGGTCGGGCACCGTTTTGATGCCGCGCGACGGATTGACGACCAGCATGATGGGCTGCACCGCCACCACCGAGCAGAACTCGAAGCCCTGGATGCCGTCGTATATCGTCTTCTGCATCAGCGGCGTTACGACGTGACCAGCCGACGTGCCGAGCAGCAGCGTGTAGCCGTCCGGCTTGGCGCGCGCCACGAAGCCCGTTCCGATGGATGCGCCGCCGCCCGGCTTGTTCTCGACCACGACAGGCTGGCCCAGGCGCTTTTCCAGCGCGCGCGCCAGGCTGCGCGCCACCACGTCGGCCGGACCGCCGGCGGCGTACGGATTGATCAACGTGATGGGATGGTCTGGGTACGCGGCGGCGGCCGGCGCAGACGCGAAGGACAGTGCGGCAGCCGCCGCCAGCAAAGCTCGGATCATCGAAGGCATGGTCGTTCCGTTGGTTGGAGATGCGATGGCCAGGCGGGCCGGCGCTCAGTCCGCGCGCGCGCCGGACGCGTCGATGATGCGCGCCCACTTCTGCGTGTCGGCGCGGATGCGTTCGGAGAATTCCTCGGGGGTGCTGTACGTGGTCTGAATGCCGTAGCCCGCCATGCGCTCGACCATCTGCGGCGCGGTCATCACGGTTTTGATGTCCGCGTTGAGCCGATCGATGATGGCGCGCGGCGTGCCCGCGGGCGCCAGCACGCCTGACCACAGGCTGACTTCGTAGTCCTCGAAACCCGGCGTCTCCGAGATCGACGGCACGTCGGGCAACGCCGCCAGGCGCTTGCGGCTCGTCACGCCCAAGGCCTTGACCTTGCCGTCCTTGACCTGCTCCACGAAATTGGACGAGGTGTCGATCATCATCGAGATGCGGCCGGCCATGAAGTCGTTGATCGCGCCGGACGTGCCCTTGTACGGAATGTGGCGGATATCCACGCCTGCGGTGGACTTGAACATCTCGCCGGCCAGATGGCTGGTCGTGCCGTTGCCCGAAGAACTGAAGGTCAGCTCGCCGGGCTGGCGGCGGGCAAGCTCGGCAAGCTCCGTCACGGAGTTCACCTTCAGCGCCGGGTTCACTACCAGCAGGTTGGCGGTCAGGTTGGTCAGCGAGACCGGCGCAAAGCTCTTTTGCGGGTCATAGCGCAGCTTGGCGTACAGCGACGGATTGATCGTCAGCACGCCCATCGTCGAATACAGCAGGGTGTAGCCGTCCGGCGCGGCGGTCGCCACCGCCTCGGCCCCGATCGAGCCGCCCGCCCCGCCCCGGTTTTCCACCACCACGGACTGGCCCAGCTTCTCGCCCAGCCCTTGCGCCAGCGCCCGAGCCATCAGGTCGGTGGCCCCGCCGGCCGGAAAGGGAACGACCAGCCGCAGGGGCCGGTCGGGATAGGAACCCGCGGCCCCAGCCGCGGAAAACAGACCCGCGCCGAGCAAAAGCCCGGCCGCGGTCAGCGCGCTAACGATCTTCATGCTGTCTCCAAACTTCGTTCTTGTGTTTGCAGCATGGTAGGCGCGGGGCGGGGCCGGGGCTATGCGCGGGATCGCATATCTGGTTTGCGCGGGGTTTGGCGGGGGGATTGGCCCGGGTTTCCTCCGGGCCTTGGTCCGGGCTCAGCCGGGTTGGGCCAACAGCCGCTGGATTTCCGCCTCGGTCTCCTTGTACCGGCCTTCGCCGAAGTGGCTATAGACCACCTTGCCCTGCTTGTCGATCAGGTACGCCGCGGGCCAATACTGGTTGCGGTAGGCGGTCCAGGTGGCGTAGCGGTTGTCCTGCGCGACCGGATACGTGATGCCGAAGCGTTGCAGCGCCTTTTCCACATTCGGGGTCGACCGTTCAAACGGAAACTCCGGCGTGTGCACACCCACGACGACCAGGCCCTGATCCTTGTACTTCTGATACCAGCTCGTGACGTACGGCAGCGTGCGGATGCAGTTGATGCAGGTGTAGGTCCAGAAATCCACCAGCACGACCTTGCCACGCAGCGATTCCATCGTCAGCGGCTCGCTGTTGAGCCAATTTTCGATGCCGGTGAATTCCGGGGCCGGGGGTGCGGCGGCCGGGGCGGCCTGCGCGGCGCCCTGCATCAGGCAGGCGCCGATCAGCGCGCCCAGGGCAATCTTCTTGAACGTGGCAAACATGGTTATCTCCTTGAGGGTCAGGCGAAGAGGTTGGTGATCCAGGCATAGGCCAGGACGTCGTACTGGAAGTAAATGGCGATGGCGGTCAGGACGAGCAGCACCCCAAAGCCCTGCTGCAAGCGCTGCGTGTAGCGCGACAGGCCGCGCACCCGGGTGGCGATGGCCTGCCCGCCGTAGGCGATCACCAGCATCGGGACGCCGGCGCCGATGGCGAACACCAGCAGCAGCGTGCTGGACTGCACGAGGTCCTGCGCCTTGGCCGCCAGCACCAGGATCGAGGCCAGCACCGGACCCGCGCACGGCGTCCACACGGCGCCCAGCGACAGACCCAGCACAAAGCCGCCCGCATTGCCGCTGCCCGTGCCGCCCGCCGCCGCCAGGCGCTGCAGGGGTCCACCGACCCGGGCAATCAGACGGTCGTAGGGCTCAGGCCAGATCCGTACCAGGCCGAACAGCGCCAGCAGGACGATCGAGGTCGAGCGCACGGCTTCATGCACGTGTTCATTCAGGTTGGAAATCAGGCTGAGGGCAATGCCCAGGCCGGCGAACGCCAGCACGAAGCCGGACACGACAAACAAGGGGCGCAGGCGGCCGGACCGTTCCAGCGAGGTGCCCAGCAGCACGGGCAACAGGGGCAGCACGCAGGGAGACGCAATGGTCAGCATGCCGGCAAGCAACGCGATGGGGGTGTTGATGAGGTCCATGGGGGTCGTCCTTTGGAAAGTGACCCCATTGCACCCGTGGCACGTATCCGGCATGTGCCGGATCGGCGGATTTTTTCAAGCGCGTGTATCCGCCGCCAGGGCGTATACAGTACGACACACTCCGCGGGCGCCCCGGCGCTATAAACCGATCACACCCCGCAACGGAGTCCCTCATGAAACGCTTTCTTGCCGTCCTGCTGCTGCTCTTTGGCGGCTTCACCGCCGAGGCCGCCAAGCCCTTCCAATGCCAGCTCATCTCCAACACCCGCCCGCGCCGCGATCCCCTGCCCCCGGGCGAGCGCTAGCCCTATAGAATTCCGGAACCCCGCCGGCGCGCCGGGCGCGCCATCACCCACCAAGAAGGCACCCGCAGATGGACCACATAGACCACGTCATGATCGTGGACGACGATCGCGAGATCCGCGAACTGGCCGGCGGCTTTCTGCGCAAGAACGGCCTGACCGTCACGCTGGCCGCCGACGGACGGCAGATGCGGCAACTGCTTGAGAACCTGACGGTCGATCTGATCGTGCTGGACATCATGATGCCCGGCGACGATGGCCTGGTGCTGTGCCGCGAACTGCGCAGCGGCAAGCACCGCCGCATCCCGATCCTGATGCTGACGGCGCGCAGCGACGACATGGACCGCGTACTGGGCCTGGAGATGGGCGCGGACGATTACCTGGTCAAGCCGTTCGTGGCGCGCGAGCTGCTGGCGCGCATCAAGGCCATCCTGCGCCGCACGCGCATGCTGCCGCCCAACTTTCAGGTGACCGAACCGGGCCGCGAGATCAGCTTTGGAAACTGGCGGCTGGACACCACGGCGCGGCACCTGCTGGACGCCGAAGGCACCATCGTGGCGCTCAGCGGCGCGGAGTACCGGCTGTTGCGCGTTTTTCTGGACCACCCGCAGCGCGTGCTGAACCGCGACCAGCTGCTGAACCTGACGCAGGGCCGCGACGCCGACTTCTTCGGTCGTTCGATCGACCTCCTGGTCAGCCGCCTGCGCCAGCGCCTGCGCGAAGATGCGCGCGAACCCCTCTACATCAAGACCGTGCGCAGCGAAGGCTATGTGTTTTCCGCGGCGGTGGAAGTCTCGGAAGGCGAACCGTGAGTGCCGCCGCGCCGCGCCGCCACGCCTGGCCCCGCACGCTGGTCGCGCGGCTGTTCCTGATCTTCGTGGCGGGGCTGATCCTGGCGTACGGCCTGTCGTTCGCCTCGCTGTTCTACGAACGCTACAGCGCCACCCGCAACATGATGCTGGGCGACCTGGAACGCGACGTCGCCATCGCCATGGACATCCTGGACCGCCTGCCCGCCGCCGAGCGCGCCGCCTGGCTGCCGCGCCTGTCCAGCAACAACCGCCAGTATCTGCTGGGCGACGGCAAGGCCGATCAGCCGCTGTCTCTGGACGCCGCGCGCACCGCCGCGCAGTCGATCGAGGCCGCGCTGGGGCCGGAGCGTCCCGTCACGGTCCGAGCCATGGCCGACGATCCGCGCCACATCCAGGCGCGTGTCGTGCTGTCCGATGGCCAGCCCGCGATTCTGGACATCGAACTGCTGCGGATGCGGCCGGCGCCGTGGCTGTTTGGCGTGCTGGGCGTGCAGTTGCTGCTGCTGGCCGGCTGTGCCTGGCTGGCCGTGCGACTGGCCGTGCGTCCGCTGACCCGCCTGGCCCGCGCCGCCGAGGAACTGGATCCCGACCACAAAAGCCCGCTGCTCGACGAGGCGGGCCCGGCCGAAGTCGCGCACGCCGCCGTCGCCTTCAATGCCATGCAGGACCGCATCGCCGCGCATCTGGCCGAGCGCATGCAGATGCTGGGCGCCATCTCGCACGACCTGCAGACGCCCATCACCCGCATGAAACTGCGCACGGAGTTCATGGATGCGTCCGCAGACCGGGACAAGCTGGCGCAGGATCTGAACGAAGTCGAGCGGCTGGTGCGCGAAGGCATCGACTATGCGCGCAGCGCCCACGGCAAGACCGAGCAGCCCGCGCGGATCGACCTGAATGCCTTTCTGGACAGTCTGGTTTGCGACTATCAGGACACGGGCAAGGACGTGTCCCTGTCGGGCGACGCCGTCCCGCCGCTGTTGACGCGTCCCCATGCCTTGCGGCGCATCCTGGGCAATCTCATCGACAACGCGCTGAAGTTCGCGGGCGCCGCCGAAGTGCGTGTGGCGGCGCGGGACGACGCGACGCTATCCATTCATGTGCTGGATCGCGGCCCTGGCATCCCTGCAGATGAACTGGACGCGGTGCTGCAACCGTTTTACCGGCTGGAAAGCTCTCGTAATCGGGACACGGGCGGGACGGGCCTTGGACTGGCCATTGCGCATCAGCTTGCACAGGCGCTGGGCGGCAGGCTGATCCTTTCCAACCGCGAAGGCGGCGGCCTGTCGGCGGAAGTCAGGATCGCGCCGCTGGCTGCGTAGCGTTGATCGTCAGGCGTCGCGCAGCGCGCCCGACTGCAGCAGCGGCTTCAGGATGCCGGCGGTGTACAGCCGCGCCAGGTTTACCAGGAAGTCCGTGAAGTCCGTCTTGGCCGCGTGATCGGCGCTGTCGGAGATCACGCGCATCACGGCAAACGGCACGCCGAACTCGTGACACACCTGCGCCATCGCCGCGCCTTCCATTTCCAGGCAAAGCGCGTCGGGCAGGCGTTGGCGCAGCTCGTGCGCCAGATCGTTGTCGTTGACGAAAATGTCGCCGGTCGCAATCAGGCCATGGTGAACGCGCGGCTGGGCGGCCGCGCCCGGTAAACCGCCCTTGGCCGCGAAGTCGCGTGCGCTATCCAGCAGCAACGCACTCAGCGCGGCATCGGCATCGAAGCGCTCGCGCCCCAGCAGCGGGATTTCGTGGCGGCCGAACAAGGGCCGCGCGTCCATGTCGTGCTGCATCAAGGCATCCGCCACGACGATATCGCCGACGCGCACCTGCGGATGCAGCCCGCCCGCCAGGCCCGTGAACAGCACGCGCGACACGCCGAACTCCTGGATGACGATGGACGCCGTCGCCCCCGCGGCCACCTTGCCGATACGGCTGAGCGCGATCACGCAGGGCGTGCCCCACAGCGTGCCCACCTGAAAATCGCGCATGGCGATGCGGCGCGTTTCGGCGCCGGGATCCATGGCCGCCAGCAGGTCGGCGATTTCTTCGTGCAGCGCGCCCAGGATGGCGAGACGTCCCATGATGTGTGCTTTTCCGTGATCGTTGCTTGATCGTTACTCGATCGTTGCTTTGATGCGGCCCGTGCCGCCAGCGCGCAACATACTCCAATGCCGCCGCGCCCGCCAATGACGGCGGTTTGTATCGCAGCGTATCCGGACCGGTGCTGGATACGCGGTGATGCCATCCCGCGCCGGCGCCGACACATGACCGATACAGCCGCTTGATGCAATGCAGGCTCTCAACCACAGGCACGGCCACGCCGCGCCGATCTTCCTGGAGTCATCATGGCCAAGCAACTCGAGCAGGTTCTCTACACCGCCCACACCCACACCACCGCCGGCCGCGAAGGCGCGGGACGCAGCAGCGACGGCGCGCTGGACGTCACGCTGAGCACACCCGGATCCGGCAAGCCCGGCACCAATCCCGAACAGCTTTTTGGCGTGGGCTACTCGGCCTGCTTCATGGGCGCGATCAAGCGCGCCGGCGCCACTCACAACATCACCGTGCCGCGCGATATCGCCATCGACGCCAGCGTGTCGCTGGGCAAGGTAGATAACGGCGCCAACTTCGCGCTCGGCGTCACGCTGGCCGTTTCGCTGCCGGGGTTGACCGGTGAGCAGAAGCAGTTGCTGGTTGAATCGGCGCACCAGTTGTGCCCTTATTCGCGCGCGATTCGCGACAACATCGATGTGCAATTCCAGATCGTCTGAAGCGGGGATTGTCCCTGTTTGCTACGGCGGCCTTCGGGCCGCTCTTTTTCTTGTCCTGGATACCATCCGCAAGCGCTTCGGATGGCTCCTGATGCCGTAGTAAAGGCGTACTCTTGAAAACGGTACGCCGCGCAGAATGCCGCCAGCACGCAATGTCGCGCCCGCGGGGCTAGGCAGAAAGGTGGTGTACGAACATGCAGCAGGGAAACCCCGCGCCCTGCCTTCGACACGCCGCGTGCTAGCTTGCCTCAGGCAGGCGTTGTCCCAGCCGGCAGCATAGGTATCGCAAGCCTTTATCTGTGTGTGGGGAGACGATCATGGTGAAGAACCTCGCCGTATTCTTCGACGGTACGTGGAACGAACCCAACGACCGCACCAACGTCTACGAGCTCTACAAAGCCGCGCCCGAGACCAGCACGCAGGAAACGCTCTACATCGAGGGCGTGGGGACACAAGGCCAGGGCCTGTGGTCCGCCATCGACAAATTCATGGGCGGCGCGTTCGGCGCAGGCCTGTCGGCCAACATCCGCGAAGGCTACCGCTGGCTCTGTCAGCGCCACGAGCCCGGCGATCGCATCTTTCTCTTCGGCTTCAGCCGCGGCGCCTACACCGCCCGCAGCCTGGCGGGCATGGTGCGTAAGTGCGGCTTGCTCAACGAACCCACCGAAAACAATGTCTCGGAAGCCTACGCGCTGTACCGCGACGACTGCACCCCATCGTCCCTGGAAGCCGCCGCCTTCCGCGACCGCTTCTCCCGCGACACCGACCTGCACTTTGTCGGCGTCTGGGACACCGTCGGCAGCCTTGGCATCCCGGTTGGCGGCGTGTCGTTTCCCGGCTTCTCCAGCTTCTACAACTTCCACGACACGGAACTGAGCAACCACGTCCTGAACGCCTACCACGCCATCGCCACCAACGAATACCGCGAGCCGTACTTTCCCACGCTATGGACTCGTCGCGCGGGTTCACCGCCACGGCCGGCGCACCTGCCCGTCGAACAGCGCTGGTTCATCGGCGCGCATTCCGATGTGGGCGGCGGATATCAGGATGGGAGCTTGCAGACGCTGCCGGCGGCATGGCTGCAGGAAAAGGCGCGGCAGGCGGGCCTGGAGACAGGGACGGTGCAGCGGATCTCGACCGATTATGAACAGTGCGAACCGCATGATTCGTACAAGGAGTTCACGGAGAAGGTGCCGATTCCGGTAAAGCGGCGGCCCAGGGTGTGGGATCGGGATACGGTGTTGAACCTGACGATCGATGACCGGTTGCTCGGGAGGTTCGAGCGGAACCAGGCGTTTTTGAAGGAGTATCCGGATTTCAGGGATGCGTTGGGGAAGTTGGAGGTGGGGCGGTAACGCCGGCTCCGCAAAACGAGAGGGTGTTCACGCAGCCTCGTGCAGGCGCATTTCCACACGCAAGCCGGCGGCCGCCGCCATGTTGACCAACGCATCCAGCCCAAACAGATTGATCTTGCCGCGCATCAGATCCGACACGCGAGGCTGCGTTACGCCGAACAGGCGGGCAGCCTGAGCCTGACTCATCCCCGACTGCGCAAGGTGACTCGTCAAAGCCATCATGAGGACGGAACGCAACTTCATGTTTTCCGCTTCCGACGGCGTGCTCTCGATTGCGTCCCACACGCTTTCGTATCGTTGCTTGCTCACGGTTTCAGCTCCTTCAACAAGTGCCGGTAACGCTTTGCGGCCAGATCCAGGTCAACCTTGCTGGATTTTTTCTGGAAGCAATGGAGCACATAGACCACCTCGGCAAATTTCGCGATGTAGAGAACGCGAAATGCGCCCGTCACGTCACGAATCCGTATCTCCCTGACTCCGGGTCCGACCGTACTCATCGGCTTCCAATCGTCAGGCTCCAATCCGCGCTGCACGCGATCGATTTGGTAACCGGCCTCACGCCGAGCCGAGAGCGGCAACGCGCGTAGATCGTCCAGCGCGCCGCCAACGAATTCAACCTCACGCGGCGCGTTCAAAGCGCAATTATACAAATTTTTGTATCAGGCGCGACCCTAGCGAATGGTTCGCCCTGCCCATCCAACTGGCGCCTCGCACCAACAACACTTGATTCGTCGAACATGTGTTCACCCATCCGCTAACCAGCGAACAATGTCGCAAGGAGCGACTTGGGTGTCGATGAGGATTGGTCTGAATCTGCAGGGCTTCTGCGCAGAATCACCCCGCCACATACCCCAACGCCACGCTGGCCGCCAGCGCCTCGCGCTTAACCGCGGCCACCACCGCCCCGCCCTCGGACACGTCGAATCCGCCCGTCGCGCCCAGCGCGGTCAATACCGCGCAGACCCGCCCAGTATGGTCATACAGCGGCGCCGACACGGCGCTGATGCCGCGCAGATTGGTGTCTTTCACGGTGGCGCATCCCGCCGCCCGCACGTCTCGCCGCAAGACGCCGATGGGATCGTCGCGATCCAGCAGCGCGCGCTGTTCGGCCGGTGCGCCGGCCAGTTCGGCTTCCGCCAGCGCCCGCACCGGCGCCTCATCCAGCAAACCAAGAAATGCGCGCCCCGTGGCCGACCACAGCATTGACAGGACCGAGCCGACGCGCACGTTCACGGTGACCGGCAGACCCGGTTCCTCGAAGCGCACGATGGTCGGGCCTTTGTTGCCCATGACGGCAATGAAGCACGTGACGGCCAGGCTTTCGCGCAGGCGCACGAGCGCGGGTTCGCCGATGCGTAGGGGGTCGGCCTGGCGCATGGCGGCTACCCCGACATAAAGCGCTTCCAGGCCCAGGTGATATTGCTGCGTCGCCACTTCCTGGTCGACCAGGCCTTCGGCGATGAGGCTCATCAGGTAGCGGTGGACCTTGGCGGGGCTTTCGCCGACGTGGGCCGCCAAGGCCGTGAGGCTGGCGCGGCCACCCAGGCGAGCGAGCCCTTTCAGCACAGACATGCCGGTCTCGGCGGCCTGGACCCGCTGACGTCGCTCGCGCGGCCGGGCGGCCGGATCCTGGTCGGATTCGAGGTCGGATTCAGGCGGCAAGGCGGCTTTGCTCATGGGGAAATACAGCTCCGGGGCAGACGCTCGCCGGCAAACGAGGGATCGAAAGCCTGGAGCGGCACTAAGGTTAACCCTTCTTCAAAAATTACGCATTGCGTATATGCTTTACGCAAATAAGGAATGCACTTTTGACATTCCACAACGAGGAGACTTGTCCATGCGCAGTGTTAAACACCACATCCTGGCCGGCCTGATGGCCCTGCCCCTGCTGGCTTGTGCCAGCGCGTCCGCGCAGCAGGCGGCGGCCGATTACCCGTCCAAGCCCGTGCGCTGGATCGTGCCGTACGCCGCGGGCGGCGGGTCGGATTTCCTGGCGCGCAGCATCGGGCAGGGATTGACGGGGCGCCTGCACCAGCCGGTGGTGATCGAGAACAAGCCGGGCGGCAACACGGCGATTGCGGCGTCGGAAACGGCGCGCGCCCCGGCCGACGGCTACACGATGCTGTCCGCCGACAACGGCACGCTGGTGTTCAACCCGGCCCTCTACAAGAAGCTGTCGTACGACCCGGCGAAGGATCTGGCGCCCGTCACGCTGATGGGACGGTTTCCGATGATCCTGGTGGTGGGTCCGGCCATGAAGGTCAACTCGGCCAAGGAATTCCTGGCGGAAGCCAAGGCGCGCAAGGAAGGCCTGGATTACGCGTCGGCCGGCGCGGGCAGCCCGCACCACCTGGCGATGGAATTGCTGAAGGTTGAAGCGGGTCTGACCCTGACGCACGTGCCCTACCGCGGCGCGTCACCCGCCCTGGCGGACGTGGCCGGCGGGCAGGTGCCCGCGATGATGGTGGATCTGGCCGCTGGCGCCGGCTTCATCAACGGCGGCAAGGTGAAGGCGCTGGCGGTCGCCAATCCGACCCGCCTGCCGCAACTGCCCGACGTGCCGACCTTTGCCGAAATCGGCCTGAAGAACGTGGAAGCCGCGGCGCAGGTTGGCGTGGTGGTGCCGGCCGCGACGCCCAAGCCCGTGATCGATGCGCTGAACAAGCAAGTGGTTGCGACCATCAATGACCCGGCCACGCGCCAGCGTCTGGTGGAGTTCGGCATAGAGCCGATCGGCAACACGCCTGCGCAGTACGCCGAGATGCTGACCGCCGAGCGCGCCCGCTGGCAGAAGCTGATCAAGGATCTGGACATCACGCTGGACTGAGGATCACGCTCACGGCATCACGCTGAACCCGCATCACCGGCCCGCCGCACATCGTATGCCGCGCACCAAACGCCGAACCCGCGGCGGGCCCGCAAGACGAACACACGGAACGACCTCATGAACCAAGCATCCGCTACCCCGCGCCCCTCGGGCTGTCCCATCGATCACGCCGCGTTGGCCGCGGCGCAGAGCCCGACGGGCTGTCCGGTCAGCGCGCGCGCCGCCGCGTTCGACCCCTTTGGCGACGGCTATCAGCAGGACCCGCCGGAATACGTGCGTTGGGCGCGCGAGCAAGAGCCGGTGTTCTACAGCCCGCAATTGGGTTACTGGGTCGTAACGCGCTACGACGACATCAAGGCGATCTTCCGCGACAACATCACCTTCAGCCCGTCCATCGCGCTGGAGAAGATCACGCCGACGGGGCCGGAGGCCAACGCGGTGCTGGCGTCGTACGGCTACGCCATGAATCGCACGCTGGTGAACGAGGACGAGCCCGCGCACATGCCGCGCCGCCGCGTGCTGATGGACCCGTTCACGCCTGAAGAATTGAAGCACCACGAACCGATGGTGCGACGCCTGACGCGCGACTACGTGGACCGCTTCATCGACGACGGCCGCGCCGATCTCGTGGACCAGATGCTGTGGGAAGTGCCGCTGACGGTGGCCCTGCACTTCCTGGGCGTGCCCGAAGAAGACATGGATCTGCTGCGCCAGTATTCCATCGCGCACACGGTGAACACCTGGGGCCGGCCCAAGCCGGAAGAACAGGTTGCCGTCGCCCACGCGGTCGGCAATTTCTGGCAGTTGGCCGGCAAGATCCTGGACAAGATGCGGCAGGATCCGTCCGGCCCCGGCTGGATGCAATACGGCCTGCGCAAGCAGCAGACCCATCCGGAGGTGGTCACCGACTCGTACCTGCATTCGATGATGATGGCCGGCATCGTGGCGGCGCACGAGACCACCGCCAACGCGTCGGCCAACGCAATCAAGCTGCTGCTGCAGCATCCCCAAGCCTGGCGCGAGATCTGCGAGGATCCGAACCTGATCCCGAACGCGGTCGAGGAATGCCTGCGGCACAACGGCTCGGTGGCTGCCTGGCGGCGGCTCGCGACGCGCGACGTGGAGATCGCGGGCGTGGCGATTCCGGCCGGCTCCAAGCTGCTGATCGTGACCTCGTCGGCCAACCATGACGAGGGCCAGTTTGAAGACGCCGACCTCTTCGACATCCGCCGCGAAAACGCCAGCGACCAGCTCACCTTCGGGTATGGCTCGCACCAGTGCATGGGCAAGAATCTGGCGCGCATGGAGATGCAGATCTTCCTGGAGGAGCTGACGCGCCGCCTGCCCCATCTGAAGCTGGCGGAACAGGCGTTTACGTATGTGCCGAACACTTCGTTCCGCGGCCCGGAACATCTCTGGGTCGAATGGGATCCGGCGCAGAATCCGGAACGTGCAAATCCTTCGCTGTTGGAGAACAGGCACCCCGTGCGCATTGGCGAGCCGTCCTCACACGCCATCACCCGGCCGGTCGTGGTGCACAGCGCAGAAACGGCGGCCGACGGCATCGTGCGGCTGCGCCTGGTGTCGCCGGACGGCAAGCCCCTGCCCCGCTGGTCGCCCGGATCGCACATCGACGTGGAATGCGGCAATACCGGCCTGTCGCGACAGTATTCGCTGTGCGGCGATCCGGCCGAGACCGGCGTCTTTGAAATTGCCGTGCTGCGCGAAGAAAATGGCCGCGGCGGTTCCGCCTGGATGCACGCGAACGCCACGCCCGGCGCGCGCCTGCGCATTCGTGGACCACGCAATCACTTCCGTCTGGACGAATCGGCTTCAAAACTCATCCTGATCGCGGGCGGCATCGGCATCACGCCCATCAGCGCCATGGCGCGGCGTGCGCGGGTGCTGGGGCTGGACTACGAACTGCATTACAGCGGGCGTTCGCGCGCTTGCATGGCGCTGGCGGACGAACTTGCCTCGCTGCACGGAGATCGCCTGCATCTGCACGTCAAGGACGAGGGCACTCGCGCGGACTATGCCGCCCTGCTCGCCGAGCCGCGCGCCGGCACGCAGGTCTATGCATGCGGTCCGCAGGGTCTGCTGGATGCGCTGGCCGGCTGCTGCGCGGCATGGCCGGAAGATACGCTGCGGGTGGAGCACTTCCATTCCACGCTGGGGACGCTGGACCCGTCGAAGGAACAGGCCTTTGAGGTGGTGCTGAAGGATTCGGGGATTGTCCTCAACGTGCCTGCGGACCAGACGCTGCTGACCGCATTGCGCGGCGCCAACATCGATGTGCAGAGCGATTGCGAGGAAGGGCTGTGCGGATCGTGCGAGGTGCGCGTGCTGGAAGGCGACATCGACCATCGCGACGTGGTGCTGACGCGCGCGGAACGCGAGGCGAACAACAAGATGATGGCCTGCTGCTCGCGATCGTGCGGGGGCAAGAAGGTGGTGCTGGAGCTGTAGCAAAAAAAAACGCCCCGGCGCGCACGCCGGGGCTATCCCTGCACCACACACTGCTGCTTGCCCTGTCCGTCCCGATCAGTTCGGGAACACCTTGATCTGGTCGCTCTTCAATACATCAGGCGTCAGGCTCTTTTCGATCCACGCCATCGACGTATCCGTCACCCCGGGCGTGACCAGTTCAGCCGGCACGATGGTGATGTCGGCCAGCACCTTGAACGGGTACTTGTCGCTCTTCTTGGTCACGCCGAACAGCTGCGCTTCCAACGCCTGGCCATCAGCGCGGTGCATCTGGATCTCGCGGCCATAGCCCTTGAAGCTGACGTCGTGCATCGCCGCCGCCACCTGTTCAGGCGTGGGCCAGTTGCCGCCGTTGTCCTTGATGGCCTTTTCGTAGCCGGCCTTCAGACCGTTGATGCCTTGCACCATGTGATAAACCGAGTAGATCGGATAGGCGCCGGTCTTGTCGTGGAATTTCTTCACGAAGGCCTGGTGCTTGGGATCGTCCTTGGTTTCCGGATGCAGGAAGTAATGGTCGCCACGCGCGCCGACCAGGACGCCTTCCGGCAGGGCGTTGCCCAGGCGTTCCAGCGAGCTTTCGGCCAGCGACAGCACGAAGGTGGAGTTCTTGAACAGGTTGCGTTGCGAGGCCTGGCGCACGAAGTTGTCCAAGTCGCCACCCCATGACGTGGAGACGATCACATCCGGGCGCAGCGCCTGCAGGCGGCTGATTTCGGTGGAGAAGTCGGCAGCGCCGAATTTGGGGAACATCTCGGCGACGACCTTGACGTCGGGCTTGAACTTCTTGAGCGCGGCCAGGAAGATGTCACGCGAATCACGGCCCCAGGCGTAGTCCTGGTTGACGATGGCGATGGTCTTGAAGTCGGGCTTCACCTTCATCAGGTAGAGCACCTGCGCGACCATCTCGGTGGTGGCGTTGGCCTGCGTGCGCACGACGTACTTGTATTTCTTGCCTTCCAGCGCCTTTTCCGTGCCGCAGTCCCACAGCACGTTCAGAACCTTCAGGTCCTCGGCCACGGGCGCGACGATGTTGCAGTGGCCGCTGGAAATGGCCGACAGCATCACGCGCGTGCCGCCTTCGGCCAGGCGCCGGTATTCGGACAGCAGCTTCTCGCCGCCGCCGCCTTCGTCAATGTAGCTGGGTACGATCTTCACGCCGTCGATGCCGCCGTTGGCATTGATCTCTTCGATCAGGATGTCGGCCGCGTCGCGGGCCGGCACCCCGAACACGGACGCCGAGCCCGACAGGAAGGTCGAGATGCCGACGTTCAGTTCCTTGGGCTTGTCGGCGGCGATGGCCAGCGTGGCCAGGCCCGACAGCAGGGTAGCGCCCAAGAGGGCCGCCAGTCTTGAGGTCTTCATGGTGTTGTCTCCAGTGTTGTTGATCGGGTCTGTGCCCTTAGAAAACGATGGCGTCGCGCAGGCTGCCGCCGGTGGCGAGGTGATCGAACCCCTCGTTGATCTGGTCCAGCGAAAACGATTGGCCCATCATCCGGTCCACCGGCAGGCGGCCGGCCTTGTACAGGTCGATGTAGCGGCTGATGTCGATGGCGGGTACACCCGAGCCCAGGTAGCTGCCCCGGATCTCGCGCTCTTCGCCCACCATCTGCGACAGCGACAGCGGAAAGCTGAACTTAGGGTTGGGCAGGCCGGACGTCACCGTGGCGCCGCCCCGGCGCGTGAGCTTGTAGGCGGTCTCGAAGGCCGGCACCGCGCCCGCCATGTCGAAGCCGAAGTCCACGCGGCCGCCAGCCAGATCCATGAGGTCGTCGTCGGTCTTGACCTGCTTCGGGTTGACGAGGTGCGTGGCGCCCAGCTCTTTCGCCAGCGCCAGCTTCTCGTCGCTGAGGTCGATGGCGACCACGCGGCGCGCGCCCGCGGCAACGGCGGCCAGCAGTGCGCTCAGGCCCACGCCGCCCAGCCCGACGATCGCGGCCGTGTCGCCCATCTTGATGCGCGCACGGTTGATGACGGCGCCGGCGCCGGTCAGCACGGCGCAGCCGAACAGCGCGGCCTCGCGGTGGGACAGTTCGACGTTAACCTTGACGCACGAGCGCCGCGACACCACAGCGTACTCCGCAAAGCAGGATACGCCCGTGTGATGGTTGATGTATTCGTCGCCGATATGCAGGCGGCGCTCGCCGCCCAGCAGCGTGCCCTTCGTGTTGGCGACGGCGCCGGGCTCGCACAAGGCGGGCCGGCCTTCCATGCAGGGGTTGCAGCAGCCGCAACTGGGCACGAACACCATGGCAACGTGATCGCCGGCCTTCAGGTCCGAGACGCCCGGCCCGGTTTCCACGACTTCGCCGGACGATTCATGCCCCAGCACGATCGGCACGCCGCGCGGCCGGTCGCCGTTGATGACCGACAGGTCCGAATGGCACAGCCCGGCCGCACGGATTCTGACCAGCACCTCGCCGAACCCGGGCGGGTCCAGCTCGATATCCGCGATGGTCAGGGGCCGGGTCTGCGCGTACGGTCCCTCGACCCCCACTTGCCGCAATAACGCCGCTTTGATTTTCATGCGTCTTCATCCACAGAAGTGATCCGGACCGCGGGCGGTCGCGGCATCCGGCATGCCGCGACCCCGCGGCAAGCCGGCGTCCAAACCTACACCGTGCGTCCGCCGTCGACGGGGAACTCCACGCCGGTGATGAACTCGGCCGCATCGCTGGCCAGGAACAGCGCGGCCGCGGCCACGTCGGACGGCTGGCAGAAGCGGCCCAGCGGAATGGTCGACACGAACTTCGCGCGGTTCTCCGGCGTGTCGGGCAGGCCCATGAAGAGTTCGAACATGCCGGTCACGCCCATGACCGGGCAGATGGCGTTGACGCGGATGCCTTCGCCGCCCAGCTCCACGGCCATCGACTTGGACAGCACGTTGACCGCGCCCTTGGACGCGTTGTACCAACTGAGGCCGGGGCGCGGACGGATGCCGGCCGTCGATCCGATGTTCAGGATCACGCCGCGCTTTTGCTTGCGCATGACGGGCACGACGGCCTGGGCCATGTGATAGATCGACTTCACGTTGATGTCGAACATGCGATCGAACGTGGCCTCGTCCACGTCCAGCATCGGCTGGTTCTTGTGGGTGATGGCGGCGTTGTTGACCACGATGTCCACGGCGCCGAATTTGTCGAGCGCGGCGCGCACCACGTTGTCGATGTCGGCGCGGCTGGACACGTCGGCCTTCACCGCCAGCGCGGCATCGCCGACTTCAGCAGCCACGCGGTCGGCGGCCTCTTTATTGATGTCCGCGATCACGACCTTGGCGCCTTCCTTGGCGTACAGCTTGACGATGCCCTCGCCGAAACCGTTGCCCCCGCCCGTGACGATCGCAACCTTGCCTTGCAACTGGCTCATTTTCTGTCTCCGTATGATGCGCGGCGATCACTCGCCATAGAACTGAATCAGGGTCTTGGTCGTGCTCATCTCTTCCAGCGCGATGAAGCCTTTTTCCCGGCCGTGGCCGCTTTTCTTGACACCGCCGAAGGGCAGCTCGACGCCGCCGCCCGCGCCGAAGCCGTTGATGTAGACCTGGCCGCACTTGATGCCGCGCGCCACGCGCTGCTGGCGTCCGCCGTTCTCGGTCCACACCGCGCCCAGCAGGCCGTAGTCGGTGGCGTTGGCAAGACGAATGGCCTCGGCCTCGTCGGCGAAGGGCAGCGCGACCAGTACGGGGCCGAAAATCTCTTCCGTCAGCAGGTCGCTGTCGTGGCTGGTGGCGGCAAAGAGCGTGGGTTTGACGAAGAAGCCGCCCTGCGGAACGCCGTCGGCGATGCCGCCTTCGGCCGCGACCTGCAGGCCTTCAGAGAGACCCTTGGCGATGTAGCGGTTGACGCGGTCGTACTGCGCCTTGTTGACGACGGGGCCGCAGGTCAGGTCCATGTCCGGCGTGCCCGCGCGCACCTTGGAAAACTCCTCGCCCAGCGCCTTCATGAAGTCGTCGTAGATGCCCTTTTGCACCAGCAGCCGGCTGCCCGCGGTGCAGGTCTGGCCGGTGTTGTGGACGATGCCCTTGACGATGGCCGGAATGGCGAGCTTGTAGTTGGCGTCGTCAAAAACGATGTGCGCCGACTTGCCGCCCAGCTCCAGCACGCACTTGACCGCGTTCAGTGCAGCGGCCTGCTGGACCAGCACGCCGACTTCGTTGGAGCCGGTGAAGGTGATGAAGTTGATGCCGGGATGGCGCGACAGCGCGGCGCCGGCCTCGTCGCCCAGGCCCGAGACGATGTTCAGCGCGCCCGGCGGAAAGCCCACTTCCAGCGCCAGTTCGGCCACGCGGATGATCGACAGGCAGGCGTCTTCGGCGGGTTTGACGACCGCGGCGTTGCCCATGGCCAGCGCCGGCGCCACGCTGCGGCCGAACATCTGCGCGGGGTAATTCCACGGAATGATGTGCGCGGTGACGCCCAGCGGTTCGCGGATGAGCTGCACCGAATAGTCTTTCTGGAACGGGATGGTCTGGCCGTGCACCTTGTCGGCCGCGCCGCCGTAGAACTCGAAGTACCGGGCCAGCACGGTGATGTCGCCGCGCGCGGTGGACATGGGCTTACCGGTATCGCGCGATTCCAGTTGCGCCAGTTCCTCGTGGTGCGCCAGCACGCTTTCGCCCAGGCGCATCAGCAGCCGGCCGCGTTCCAGCGCCGTCATGTCGCCCCATTCGCCTTCCAGCGCGTCGCGCGCGGCCTGCACCGCCGCGTTCACGTCGGCCTGCTGGCCGCGCGGGATGGTGGTGAACACCTGGCCGTCTACGGGGGAAACGACCTCGATCGTGCGCCCGTCCTGGGCGTCGACCTGGCGGCCGCCGATAATCATCTGCGTCATGGGAATGTCTCCGTGGGGTATCAGTTCAGCGTGATCGAGCCGCGCTCGATCGTCCATATCTGGTCGGGAATGTCGCCCAGCAGCTTCACGTTGGATTCGGTGATGACCACGCACAGGTCGGGCTGCATTTCCTTGAGCCGACCCAGCGCCTCGGTGTAGTCGCGCGCCAGCTTGGGCGCGAGCCCCTGGAAGGGTTCATCCAGCATCAGGAGCCGCGTGCCGACCATAACGGCGCGCGCCAGCGCCACCATCTTGCCCTGCCCGCCCGACAGCGCGGAACCGGACCGCTTGAGCATGGGCTCCAGCTGCGGCACCACCTTCAGCACGGTCTCCATGCGGGTCTGGATCTCGGCCTTGGACTGGCCCTGCACTTCGCACGGCAGGTGCAGGTTTTCCTCGACGGTCATGGTCGGGAAGATGACGCGGTCTTCGGGCGCGTAGCCCACTTTCATCGCGGCGCGCTTGTGACCGGGCAGCGACGTGAGGTCGGTGCCGTCGAACGCGATCCTGCCGGAGCGGATGCGCGTCAGGCCCATGATGGTGCGCAAGAGCGTGGTCTTGCCCGCGCCGTTGCGCCCGACGATGCCGATGGTGCGGGACGCTTCGAAGTTGGCGCTGACGTCGCGCAGGATGCGATTGCCCGCCAGGTCGACGTTGATGGCCGATAGATTCAACATGGTTCAGGCCCCCAGCACTTCGCTTCTGATCTGCGGATTGTTCAAGACTTCCTCGGGCGAGCCGTCGGCGGCCACCTTGCCGGCGATCCACGCCGCCACGCGGGTGGCGTAGCGTGACACGATGTCCACATCGTGCTCGACGAACCAGCTCGTCACGCGGCGCTCGTCCAGCGCGTGCATCACGGTCTCCATCAGCGCGAACTTGTCTTCCGACGCGACGCCGCTGGTGGGCTCGTCCATGATCAGCAGCTTGGGCTGCAATGCCAGCGCCATCGCCACGTCCAGCAGCTTGCGCTTGCCTTCGGGCAGCTCGATGCAGGCTTCGTCGGCGTCGGGCAAGAGGCCCACCAGGTCCAGCGTGGCGTCCACCTCGCGCGCGTCGATGGTGCTTTCCAGCGACCGGAACCAGCTCAGTTCCTTGTTGCGGCGCGCGGCCGCGATCTGCACGCACTGGCGCACGGTGTGCTCGGTGAACAGCTGCGGCAGCTGGAACGAGCGCCCCATGCCCAGCCGCACGATCTTGCGCGGGGCCATGGCGGTGACGTCCTTGCCGTCGAAATAGACCTTGCCCTTGGCGGGCGTCAGGTACCCCGTGCAGATGTTGATGAAGGTGGTCTTGCCCGCGCCGTTCTGGCCGATCACTGCCAGGCGTTCGCCCTCGTGCAGCTCGAAGTTGATGTTGTCGGCGGCCACCACGCCGCCGAAGGCCAGGTACAGGTCGGTGGTTTGAATCAGGGGTTTCATGTCAGTTCCTTGCCGCGACCTGCACGGGCGCCTGCGCGCGCCGCTGCGCACGTTCACGCGATTTGATGCGCTTGGTGATCTGGCCCACGAAGCCCGTGGGGAACATGAAGATGACCAGGATCAGCGTGAGGCCCAACAGGAACTGCCAGAGACCGGGGAAGTAGGCGGCGGACACGAGCTTCACGGATTCGAAGCCCACGGCGCCCAGGAAAGCGCCGGCCGCGTGGCCCGCCCCGCCCAGGATGGTGATGAAGACGAATTCGCCCGAGCGCAGCCACGAGCCGATTTCCGGCGTGACCAGCCCCTGCATCAGCGCAAGGATCGCGCCCGAAAAGCCCACCACCACCGCCGACAGCAGATAGCCCTTCCACATGATGAAGTACGCGGAAAATCCCAGGTATTCGATGCGCGTTTCGTTAGTCTTGATGGCCGACAGCGCCTGGCCGCTGCCCGAGCGGAAGTAACGCTGCACCCACCACGCCAGCACCAGCGACAGGACCAGCGTCAGCACCAGCAGCGCGCGTTCGAAGGATTCGCGCTCCATCACGATGCCGGCCATGGTCGGGCGCACGATGCGCATGCCGTCGGAGCCGCCGGTCAGCGTGTAGAGCTTACCCAGCAGCGCGAACAGCACCATGCTGAGCGCCAGGTTCAACATGCCGAAGAAGATGCCGCGGTAACGCACAACGAACAGGCCAATGACCACGGCAGCGACAAAACTGGCGACGACGCCGGCCAGGATCAGCACCAGCGCATCCAGACCGGGCATGGCTTTGGCCAGGAACGCCACGGTGTACGCCGAGATGCAGGCAAACATGGCGTGGCCGAACGAAATCTGGCCGGCGCGCGCCATCACCGACACGCCCAGCGCGGCAATCGCGTAGGTCAGGCCGATGACGATGGGCGTGATGGTCCAGGAATAGGTGTAGCCAAGAAACAGCGTGAACAACGCGGCCAGCAGGCTGAGGACAGGGACTTTCATCAGATCGTCCTCGCTTGAGCAACGGTGAACAGGCCGTGCGGGCGGATGATCAGCACCAGCACCATGATGATGTAGGGCACGGCGACTTCCAGCTCCGGCGCCGCATACACGGCGATGGCGCGGATGATGCCGATGAGCAGCGCGGCGATCAGCGCGCCCGTGATCTGGCCCAGCCCGGCGGTGGCGACCACTGCGAACGACAGCACCGTCATGTCGGTGCCGGCGCCCGGCACCAGCGACGTCGTGGGCGAAGCCAGCGCGCCGCCCAGCGCGCCCAGGATGGTCGCGATCACGAAGGTGACGTAGCCGATCTTCTTGGCGTTGATGCCGAGCGACGTGGCGACCTCGCGGTGGTGCGTGGTGGCCACGGTTTGTTTGCCGAGCTTGGTGTGGCGCAGGAAGAACTCCAGGCACACGTAGGCCAGCAGCGCCGTGGCGGGGACCACGACAAGCTGATATGTCGTGTAGGTGATGTCGCCGATCTCGATGTTTCCCAGCCGGTTGACGACTTCGCTGGCGCTGTAGGGTTGCGCACCCCACAGCATGCGCTGGATGTCTTCCAGCATCAGGAACGCGCCAAAAGTGAGCAGCAGCTTGAGGATGGGATCGTAGTTCTGGGCGCGGCGGATCAGGACGAATTCCATGATGCTGCCCAGCAGCAGCCCGACGGCGATGGCCGCCACGAACAGCGCCGCGAAAAGAAGAATGGGGGAGTCGGTCTTGGGCGCCACGAACATGACGAGGCTGGCCGCGGCATAGCCGCCAAAGGCGTAGAACGCGCCGTGGGCAACGTTCAGTATCCCCATCACACCGAACACCAGGGTTAACCCCATCGACACCAGGAATAGCAGACTGGCGTATGCCACGCCGTCCACCAAGGCGAGAGGCAGTAGATCCAAGGTCAAGCGTCTTCTCCCAATACGCTGAGCACGGACGCGACGAACCGTCAGGATCGCGCGGCGTGCGGGCTTGCGCCCCGGGCGCGCCCGGCGCGCCCTTGTCTCGTTATCAACCTTTCCGTGCTGTCCTGCGCAGGCTGCGCAAGACGCCGGAAGGCACTTTTATGGCTGGCTTACAGGCCCATCCCGCAACGGCTCGGGCCGGTCCGCCGTCCTATGTTTGCGAAGTATAGGTAGGGGTTGATCGGCGACCTATTTATCTTTGTGCAAGGCGGGTTTAACAAGCGATGGAGTGGCGGCTGGCGCCCCCAGCGCCGCCAGCGGCGCCCGGGTTTGATAGTCCGGGATAATCCGGATCTGCGCCTCATCCGGCAGGCGTACATAACGGCCTAATCCATCCGGCGCCAGCGCGCCTACATCCAGCGATGCCAAGGTCGCGCCCGCGGCATCGCGCACGTCGATGCGCAGTTGCGGCGGCGCAAGGCCATAGGTTTCTCCGTCCTGCGGGGTCAGCGTGCGGTCGCTGCGGGTCTGCGAGAACAGCGCGATGAAGTCGGCCACATCAAAGCCTGCTGCGGCGCCCGATGGCGTGGCGGTCCAGCCCTGCGGGCCGCGCGCCAGTCGAACCGATCCGTCGGGACCCGCCAGCGTCACCTGCGCAGCCATGCCGGGTTCCCAGGCGTAAAGCCGCCCGGGCTTGCCGCGATCGTCGTGCAGATGCGTGTGGCCGTCGTGATGCGCCGGCGATTCGGCGGCCTCGTGCCATTGCCACGCCGACAGCACAATGCCTGCCGCCAGCAGCGCCGGCCACAGGGCCGCGCGCGCGTTCACCGCCGCCTCCACCACAGCAGCAGTCCCGTCAGCAGCGCAAGCAGCGGCAAGGCCACCGTGCTGGTCCAGAACACCGCGCGCATCTGACGGTTGGTCAGTTCCACGCGGCGGTTTTCGTAATGCCGGGGCCGAATGGTCAACAACGCGTCCTCGCCCGCGAGCAGGGTGACGGCGTTGGTGAACAGCGCGCCGTTGCCCAGCGTGGCGAAATGCCGGTTGATGGCGAAATCGCTGTCGCCCGCAACCAGCAGCGTGGGATGCGCGGCCCCGTCCGCGTTGGCCGCCTGCGCGTTGCGCGTGGCCAGCGCCATCAGCGTGTAGCGCGAGGGCGGCTGGCCGGGCACCTGGGCATCGGCGGAGGTCTGCGCCAGCGGCGTCACCACCACGCCGGGCGGCAGCGCGTCGCCCGCGGGTTCCAGGCCGGCCGCTCCCGGAAAGAAGCTGAGCGGCAAGCCGCGCGTCATCTTGTGGCGCGTGTAGTCGCTGACGGCCGGACTGCCGGGATCGTTGCGGTAGTGACTGCCCGCATCGGCCAGCGCGCCAGGCGCCAGCGCGATGCCGAAGTCCGACAGCAGACCGTCCAGGCCGTGCCGGGTATCGGGTTCCAGCAGCAACAGCGTCTTGCCGCCCGCGCCGGTCCAGCGGCGCAGCGCCTGGGCGTCGTCCTCGCCAAACGGCGTACGCGGACCGGCAGCCACCACGACGGCGCAGCGCGGCAACGCCTGCGCCAGAGTGCCCGCGCCCACCGCGCGCGTCGAAAACCCCAGCGTCTGCAAGGCGTTGCGCGCCATCGCCATGCCGTGCTGTTCATGCACCTCGACACGCGCCACCAGGTTCTCGTCGTGGTCGTGGTCTTCCAGGTCGTCCAGCGACGTCAGGCTGTCCAGCGGCGCTTCGCGATGGCCCTGCGTGAAGCAGACCGTCTGCGCGCCGTTCTGGCTGATGCGGATGATCGCGTTGGTGAAGTCGGTTTCGGTGCCGCCGTTGATGGTGGTGCGACGCTCGCCCGAGGCCAGCACCGCGCTGCCCGCGAACTGGATGCCGGCAGCGCGCGCCTCGGCCGGGCGCAGCGCCGGGTCGACGCCGCGCACGCGGATCAGCGGGTTCTCGCGTTCGTACTGGCGCAGCAGTTCCAGCGCGTCGACCATGCTCTTGTTGCGCAGGTCGTAGAACCACGTCACCTCGACCGGCCGGCGCACCTGCCGCGCGACTTCCAGGCTTTCGGGAGCCAAGCTGTATACGCGCTGCGCGGTCAGGTCGATACGGCCCAGATGGCGCGACGCCCACAGGTTCAGCGCCAGCAGCAGCGCGGCCACGGCCAGCACCGGCAGCCACAGCGACAGCCGCCGCCCGGCGCGGCGCACGGCGGGGCTCATCGCAGCCTCCAGCGCTTCAGGTTGACGGCGGCCACCATCAACGCCAGCACGGCCACGCTGGCGAGCGTGACGGTGGCGGGTCCGGGCAGCACGCCCCGGATGAAGTCCACGTGCTGCGCCGACAGCGACAGGGCCTGGAAGAACGGCGACAGCGCCGGAAACGCATCCAGCGCCGCCGGGTAGTCGATGAACCACAGCAGCACGAGGATGCCCCACGTGGCGCTGGCGGCGACGATCTGATTTGAGCAGGCGCTGGACACCGCAATGCCGATCGCCAGGAACAGCGCGCCGTACAGGAACACGCCGATGTACCCGCCCACGATGGGACCGTAGTCCGGTTGGCCGTACCAGGCCAGCGGCAGCACCGCCGACATCGTGCCGGCCAGCATCAGCGCCAGCATGGTCAGCCCGGCCGCGAACTTGGCGGCCACCAGCGTGAAGTCCGACAGCGGCAGCGTCAGCAGCAGCTCCAGCGTTCCCTGCCGCGCCTCTTCGGCAAAGGCGCGCATGCTGACCAGCGGCATCACCAACATCAGCAGGATGGTCATGTTGTGAAACGCCGTCACCATCTGCCCGGTGCTGACGAAGAACAGGTTGAAGCTGAACAGATAGCCCGACAAAGCCCAGAACACCGCCACGACGGCCAGCGCCACGGGCGAGCCGAAGTCGGTGCGCAGTTCCTTGCGGTACAACGCCGCGAAACCCTTCATGCGCGTCTCCGTAACGGGGGATCGTTAGGCGCCAGCGCCGCCAGCAGGCGGGCTTCGACCGCTTCCTGCGCGGGCAGCACGGCGCGCAGTTCCGCGTGCGCCAGCGCGGTGCGCAGGACCGCGTCGCAGGCGGCGGCATTGGTCGCGTCGTTGGCGGCGTTAGTCGTCGCACTGGCGATATGGCGGCCGGTCACGCTTGCACCCGGGGCGTCCCACGTGACGCGCCACTTGCTGGTGCCGGCATCGAGCAGCGTGATGTCCACCGCCTTCACGCCCGGACACGCGGACAACGCCGCGTGCAATGCGGCATGCCCGGCGGCGGGCAACGCCAGCAGCAATTGCAGCGCCAACCGCGATTCGCCCAGTGGCTGGTCCTCGACCAACCGGCCCTGCCGCAGGATCGCAATGCGCGAGCACAGCGCCTCGACTTCCTGCATCAGGTGGCTGCTGAACACCACCGCGCGGCCTTCGGCGCAGCGGCGGATCATGGCGCGGGCTTCGACGATCTGCACGGGATCCAGGCCGTTGGTGGCCTCGTCCAGCAGCAGGACGGGCGGGTCGTTCAGCACCGCCTGCGCCAGCCCCACGCGCTGACGCTGCCCCTTGGACAGGCGTCCGATCACCGAGCGCGCCACGCCCTGCAGATCGAAGCCATCGATGGCGCGTTCGATGGCCAGGCGGCGCGCGCTGGCGCCGCCCTGCACTTTGACGCCCGCGCCGAACTCCAGATACTGCGTGACGGTCAGCGCGTCATAGAGCGGCGCGCGTTCGGGCAGATAGCCGATGTCGGCGTTGCCGCGGCCCGGCGCGGGCTCACGTCCGCGAATCGTGATGCGCCCGCTGTCGGGCGTGTAAAAGCCCGCCATCAGGCGCAGCGTAGTGGTCTTGCCGCTGCCGTTCGGACCCAGCAGGCCCAGGATCTCCCCCGGCCTGACGGACAGGCTGAGGGATTCCAGAACCTGGCGGGATCCGAACGACTTGCAGACCTGGTGCAAGGCGACGGCGGGCTCCATGGCGCGCCTTTTAGTCGAACACTTTGGTCTTGGCGTTCTGCGCGTGCTGCTCCGCGTCGTGGCTGTACCAGAGCTGGCCCTGGCGCGCGTCGCGGATCTGCTTGAGACGGTCGATGGCCTGCATGGACGCCGCCGTGTTCCAGGTGATGCCGGGAATGACGCCGGCCTCGTTTTCACCCGTGTAGATGGCATCGGCCGCCAGCAGCACGACGCCGGTCTTGGGCAGCTTGACCTGCAGCGACTGGTGGCCTTGCGTGTGGCCCTTGGTGTCCAGCAGCACGATGGTGCCGTCGCCGAACAGATCGAAGTCACCCTCGACCTGGATGAAGTCGTAGTCCCGCGTGGTGTCGAAGTCCTTCATGACGTAGGCCGCGCGCTGGAATTTCTCGGGCCACCAGGCGGCGCGCAGCTCGGCCTTCTGCACCACGTGCTTGGCCTTGGGGAACATCTTGATATTGCCGGCGTGATCCAGATGGAAGTGCGAGTACACGACGTATTTCACGTCGCTCACGTCAAAGCCGGCGGCCTTGAGCTGGCGGTCGATGACCTCGTCGCGGCCCTGGATGGAATTGAACGCGCCGCACAGACCCTGGCCCCAATAATTGGCGCAATTGCCGTCGGCCGTGGCCTGGTTCATGCCGGTGTCGAACAGCACCAGGCCGCGCGGGTGCTGGATCACGTAGGCCGGCACCGGAATCTTGATCTTGGTGCCCACGTCGACCATCGCGGTCATGAAACCCTTGTCCAGCTCGATCTTGCCCACCGACAGCTGCATCAGTTTTACGTCCACCGGCGGCGCGTCGGCAGCATGTGCCCATCCGCCCGCCATGACCGCCACCGCCCCAACCATTGCCTTCCAGCTCTTGCTCATTGTTGTCTCCTCGGACCAACAGGGGTAAGCCGCAGCCCGGACGGCGCGGCCGATCAGCAAGCTCCCGGTGTGTCCCGGGTTCACATCGTCGACAGGGTGTTTTTTCCGTGCGAAGGCGCCTTGCGGCGGGCCGCGATATCCATGCGCGCGGCCGGAAACGGCATCTGGCGGCCGTTTTCTCTGATGCGCACTCTGACGCAGCCCGGTTTGGCTGCCAATTAAGGATTTGTGAAGCTGGGCTTCGCGGCGCGCGAAGTGGGGGGAACCCTAGTGATCCGGACCGTCCGGCATGGCTACGCGCCGTATCGCACCTGCAACTCGGCGAACGACGCCAGTTCCCCTGCCAGCGCGCTCGCCATGACCGTTGGCGGACTGGCGAGCCAGACGCTGCCCGGCCCCGATCGGCCCGGAAAATTCCGGTTGATGGCGCTGATCGTCACCTGAGACGCCTCGGTGGACGACCCCGGCCCGCAGTTCGCACACGCGCCGCACGACGGCTGCAGGATGCGCGCGCCCACGGCGGCAAACGTCTTGTCATAGCCCTGCGCCACGCAGTAATCGCGCACGGCCGTGGTGCCGTACTGCAGATACAGCGTCACGCCGTCTGGCAGCCGCAGTCCGCGCGCCACCGCCCACGCCAGCACCTGATGGTAGTAGTCGAAATCCTCGCGCTTGCCGGCGGTACAGGAGCCGCCATACGCAATGTCGATGCGCGGCCGCGCGGTCAGGGTGGACAGCGGCACGCCATTGCCCGGATCGCCGGGCGCCGCCACCAGCGGCGACAGCGCCGCGCAGTCCACGCGCAGAACGGCGGCGTAGTCGGCGCCTGGATCGCTGCGCATCCACGCTTCGATGGCGGCATCCACGCCGCGGCGTTCGCGCAGAAAGCGCGCCGTCTCGGAATCCGGCGCGACGATGCCGGTCAGTCCGCCGAGCTCGGCGGTCATGTTGGTCAGCGTGGCGCGCTCGTCGATGGACAGGCTGACGATGGCCTCGCCGGCGAACTCGAACACCTTGCCCACGCCGGCGCCCGCGCGGATTTCGGGCAGCGCCAGCAGATGCAGCACGATGTCCTTGGCGGTAACGCCGGGCGCAGGCGCACCGTCCAGTTCGATGCGCAGCGAGGCCGGCAGCGTCAGCCGCACCGCGCCCGTGACGAACGCGTTCGCCATGTCGGTGGTGCCCACACCAAAGGCCACGCATCCCAACGCGCCGCTGTGCGGCGTGTGCGAGTCGGTGCCCACGACGACCTGCCCCGGCAGCGCGTAGTGTTCAGCCATCATGGCGTGCGAGATGCCGGCCACGTTGGCGCCGGTGTCGCGCGCGGCCTCGGCCTCGGTCAGCGTGCGGTGCTGGCGCAGGTCGTAGGCGTCGGCGAAGTCGCGTTGCGCCTGGCACATGGCGCGCACGTTGGGCACGATGCCCGCGCGCACGTGGTTGGGGCTTTCCTCGACGTAGGAGGTGTGGTCCTCGAACACCACGATGCGGTCGGGGTCCACCAGACGCAGGGGCCGTTTGAACCGCGCATGCAGCATATGGGCGGCCATGCCGGAGTAGTACTCATGGATGAAGCGCCAGTCCGCGCGCAGGAAGACGCCGTCGCCCTGCTGCGGGTTGGACGCGGTCGCGGCGGTCTTCAAGAGATGGCGCCGGACGATCTTCTCGAAGAGCGTGTGTGGAGGCCCGACAGAAGGCGCGGCCGAATCGGCGGTGGAATCACTGACACCCGACACGCCGGATTCCGGCGCGCCAGTCCCCGGACCGTCCTCCTCCAGACGTTCACCCGCCGCCGACACATCCCGCAACTGCGCCTGCCCGAAAGCCAGCAGCCCGCCCGCCCTGACAATCGCCGCCGCCAGCGCGTCGCGCCCCGCCACGATCTCATCGACCGTGATGCGCTCGCCCCCTTGCAGCCGCGCCACCAGCCCCATGTCGGTGCTGGTGTAAAGCCCGATGTTGTCGGCATTCTGGCGGTAGATGCGCTCGAAGCTCTCGGCAATCACCAGCCGCACGCCGGCAGACTTCTCTGCCATCGGACTGTGCTCGCGTGACGAGCCCTTGCCGTACCGCTTGCCCGCGACGACGACGTTGATGCCGGCGTGCCGGATGGCATCGATGCCGATGGGCTGGGTGTCGCCCGCCCGAAAACCCGTGTACGGATACCGGCCCAGCTTCTCGTCGAAGTGGGTCAGGATCGGCACGGGTGTGATCTCGTCGGTGGAGATGTCGTCGCGCAGCGGCGCGGCCTGGGGCAGCGTCAGCGCCGCGCCGCCCAGTTGCGCGGTCACGCGGGCCGGATCCTGCGTCAGAAACAGCAGGCGGGCCGGGGCGTCGAGTACAGATACGGCAGTCATGGCAATCCGGTCATTCGATAGTGACGCCCGCCGCCTTGACGAGCGTCTGGCTCTTGGTGATCTCGGCGGCCAGCGTCTGCGCCGCCTGTTCCGCCGTGGTGCCCT
Source organism: Achromobacter sp. ACRQX (assembly GCF_022346505.1). Classification (NCBI taxonomy): domain Bacteria; kingdom Pseudomonadati; phylum Pseudomonadota; class Betaproteobacteria; order Burkholderiales; family Alcaligenaceae; genus Achromobacter; species Achromobacter sp. ACRQX. The sequence continues at coordinate 116,970 of NZ_JAKRML010000001.1, read as the reverse complement.
GCGACACAAAGCCCTGCGGCGACAGCGCCTTGAGCACCGCCGGCTCCTGCATGGTCTTGTGCGTGGCGGCTTGCAGCTTTTGCACGATATCGGCGGGCAGCCCGGCCGGTCCGATCAGCGAGATCCAGGCATCGTACGAATAGCCTTTCACCCCGGCCTCGTCCAGCGTGGGCACGTTGGGCAGGATCGGCAGGCGTTCGGGCGTGCTGACGGCAAGTGCGCGCAGCTTGCCCGCCTGCACCTGCGCCAGCACGGACGGGGTCGCCAGGAAGGCGACCTGGATCTGTCCCGACATGACGTCGGTGATCAGCGCGTTGCCGCCCTTGTACGGGATGTGCATCATGTCCACGCCCGCCTTGGACTTGAGCAGCTCGCCAGCCAGGTGCAGCACGCTGCCCGTGCCGGACGAGCCGTAATTGATCCTGCCCGGCTGCGCGCGGGCGGCCTTCAGCAGGTCGTCCATCGTCTTGTACGGCGAGTTCTCCGCCACTACGACCACCAGCGGCGTCGTGCCGATGACGGAAATCGGCGTGATGTCCTTGACCGTGTCGTAGGGCAGACTTTTGTACAGGCTGGGGTTGATGGCGTGGTTGGACGACACGATGCCCAGGGTGTAGCCGTCGGGCTTGGCCGACACCAATTGGCGTGTGCCGGGGATGCCCGCCGCGCCGGCCAGGTTTTCCACGATCATCGGCTGGGCCAGCGTCTTGCCCAGGTTATCGGCCACGACGCGCGCCACCACGTCGGCGGTCGAGCCGGGCGACGTGGGCACGATCAGGCGGATGGGATGGTCCGGGTAGCCGGCGGCGGACGCGGCCGCAGCCGCGCACATGGCGCCAAGCGCGAGCGCACAGCTCGCGAGCAATCTGGTGGGGGTCATGATGTCTCCGTATAGGACGCAGCGGGGTCTGGATGCCCCGTACCGGCGATGAACGCGCTTTGACTATACGAAGACGGCCGTCAACCGCGAAGTGTCATATCGGCAGCCCCGCCATCGCGAATGGCGACGGCGGGTTCCGACGACGGGAGGCGCCCGTGGCTGCGGCGGCAACCGCTTCGGTCGCTGCGTTGCTTGCGGCGCAGCAGCGCCGCCGCCAACCGTCAGCCCTGCTGCGCCAAAAACCTGACCAGTTTGCTCGCTGTCGCCGACAACTGCGCCTGGTTCGGAAACACGATGCAAAGCTGGCGACGTGCCCACGCATCGGAAAGGGGACGCACCACCACGTCCAGCGCCTGCAGATACAACTCCGCGACCTGCTGCGGCATCACGGCGATGCCCAGCCCGGCGTGTGTCATCCTGCACAGCGCGTCCAGGCTGGCCACGCGGATCTTCACCGACAACGTCTCGCCCAGCGCCGCGGCTCGCGCCGCCAGCAGCTGCGTCAACGCGCTGTTCTCGCGCAGGCCGACGAAGGTCTCGTCGGCAATGTCCTGCAGGCTGAGCTGGCGCGCCGACGCCTTGGGGTGATTGGACGGCAGCATGACGGCAAGGCGGTCGCGGCGGTATGGCAGCTGTTCCAGCCCATCGGCGCCCGCAATCTGGTTGCAGATCCCGAAGTCGGCCGCCCGCTCGCGCACCAGGCGCAGGACATCCGGGCTGTGCTGTTCTTCCAGGTCGATGTCCACGTCGGGAAACAGGCGCTGAAACGCCGCCACGTCCTCGGGCAGGAACTGCACGATGGCCGACAGGTTGGCCACCACCCGCACGTGCCCTTTCACGCCCTCGTAGAAGCGCGACAGCTCCGCCCCCATCGCCTCGACGTCGCCGATGATCTGCCGCGCATGGCGCAGGACGGTCTGCCCGGCCGGCGTCACGGACACGCCGCGGGTGTGCCGGGCGATCAGCGGCAGGCCGATCAGCGCTTCCATGTCGGCGATGCGCCGGCTGACGGCGGAAGGCGCGATGAACTCGCGCTCGGCCGCCCGCGCGATGCTGTTCTCCTGGCAGACCGCCACAAAGAGGCGCAGCGAAGTCAGGTCGAGTTTGCGGAGGATGCTTTCCATGGCGGATCCAGCGGGCGGCGGGGACGGGCCCCCGCATTGACGGGGGATCGTACACCACGCTCCCGCAGCGCCAGCATGGCCGGGCGGCTCACGGCGCGGGGCCAGGTCGTCTCGCCAGCGCGGTCAGGCCGCAGCTGCGCGCGGTCGACCCGTCCGCCAGCTCAGGCCGCCAACCGCGCTTTGCCTGCGCGATACCGCTCCCACAGCGCCGCCTGTTTGCTGCGCGCCTGCTCCACGCTCTTTTCCTTCACATGCCCATACCCGCGGATCGCATCCGGCACGTTGGCCAGTTCCAGCGCCGCGTCGCGGTTGCCGTCGTCCAGCGTGCGGGCGAACTCCTCGGCCAGCGCCAGATAATCCGCCGCAAGTTGGCGCTCCATGCGGCGCTCGGCCGTCCTGCCGAATACGTCCAGCCACGTGCCGCGCACGCGCTTCATCGGCGCGAGCAATCGGAACGCCGTTTCCATCCACGCCCCATACGCGCGCTTCTGCGGACGGCCCCGCGCGTCGCGGCGCGCCAACGCCGGCGGCGCCAGGTAGTAGCGCAGCGTGTAGTCGCGGCCCGGCTCGCCTTCGAACTGCGCGCGCAGCCGGTCCTTGAACGCGGGGTCGGCATGCAGGCGCGCCACCTCGTACTCGTCCTTGTAGGTCATGAGCTTGGCCAGATTGCGGGCCACGGCGCGCGTGACCTCGTGACGCTTGTCGCCCAGCGCGGCTTCACGGGTGCGCACCGCCGCCACGGCCGCCAGATAGCGCTGCGCGTACGCGTCGTCCTGGTAATCGCGCACGTGCGCCGCCAGCCGGTTGACCAGCGCATCCAGGGTTTCAGGCAGCGCCACCACCCGCTCGGCCGCCGCCGGGCGCAGCGCGTCGGCGCCGCGATGCGCGGCCTGACGGCCCAGTTCGAAGGCGGCCAGGTTCTTGTCCACCGACACGCCGTTGATCTCGATCGCGCGGCGCAGGCTGTCCAGCGACAGCGGCAGGCCGCCCTTCTGCCACGCATAGCCCAACAGCAGCAGATTGGCGTAGATGCTGTCGCCCAGCAGGGCCTCGGCCAGCGGGCCGGCCTCCAGGAAGTCGACATGTCCGCCGGTGCTCTGCGTCAGCGCGGCCTGCGCCTGCGCCCCCGGAAAGCGCCAGGCCGGCTGCGACAGGAACGCGGCCGTCGGCGCGGCGCTGCTGTTGACCACCGCGCGGCCATGATCCGGCCGCAGGCGCGACAGCACCTCGGGCGACGCCGACACCAGCGCATCGCAGCCGATGACCAGATCCGCCTCGCCCAGCGCGACGCGCGTAGCGTGCAGATCCTCGGGCCGGTTGGCCAGCTGCACGTGGCTGAGCACCGCGCCGCCCTTCTGCGCCAGCCCGGCCATGTCCAGCACGGTCACGCCCTTGCCCTCGATGTGCGCGGCCGCGCCGATCAGCGCGCCAACCGTCACCACACCCGTGCCGCCCACGCCCGCGACCACCACGCGATACGCGGCGCCCGGCGCGATATCGGCGCGCTCGGGCAGCGGGGCCTCGGGCAGCGCGGGCGCGCCGCCCTGCTTGCCGGGCTTGCTCGGCACCGCGCCTTCGGCCGTCACGAAGCTGGGGCAAAAGCCCTCGACACACGAGAAGTCCTTGTTGCACGACGACTGGTTGATGCGCCGCTTCGTGCCCAGCGGCGTATCCAGCGGTTCGACCGACAGGCAGTTTGACTGCACCGAGCAATCGCCGCAGCCTTCGCAGACCGCTTCGTTGATGAAGGCGCGCTTGGCCGGGTCGGGATAATCCCCGCGCTTGCGGCGGCGGCGTTTCTCGGTGGCGCAGGTCTGGTCGTAGATCAGCACGGTGGCGCCGTCGATGTCGCGCAGCGCGCGCTGCACCTCGTCCAGCGCCTTGCGGTGGTGGACCTCGATGCCGGCCGGCAAGGTCAACGCGCCGGTGTATTTATCGGGCTCGTCCGTCACCACCACCGTCTTGACGATGCCTTCGGCCAGCATCTGCGCCGCAATCTGCGGCACGGTCAGCACGCCGTCCACGGGCTGCCCGCCCGTCATGGCGACGGCGTCGTTGTAGAGAATCTTGTAGGTGATGCGCGCACGCGCCGCGATAGCCGCGCGGATGGCGAGCAGGCCCGAATGAAAATACGTGCCGTCGCCCAGGTTGGCGAAGATGTGGCGCTCGGACGTGAAGTCCTTCTGACCCAGCCACGCCACGCCCTCCCCGCCCATCTGGCTGAAGGTGTCGGTATTGCGGTCCATCCACATCGCCATGTAGTGGCAGCCGATGCCGGCGACCGCGCGCGACCCTTCCGGCACGCGGGTCGAGGTGTTGTGCGGACAGCCGGAACAGAACCAGGGCTTGCGCTCTTCGACCAGCGTGGGGCGGCTGGCCTCGCGTTCTTTCGCGTCGATCACGGCCAGGCGCGCCGCGATGCGGGCGCGCAGTGCGTCGGACAGATCGGCTTTTTCGAGGCGCGCGGCGATGGCGCGGGCGATCAGCGCGGGCGACAGCTCGTAGCGCGCCGGCAGCAGCCATCCGCCGCGCGGCGTGGACCATTCGCCGCCGCCGTTCTCGCGTTCGTCGAACTTGCCGAACACGCGCGGGCGCACGTCGTCGCGCCAGTTGTAGAGTTCTTCCTTCAGCGCGTATTCCAGGATCTGGCGCTTTTCCTCGACAACCAGAATTTCCTTCAGCCCGGTGGCGAACTCGCGCGCGTCCTGCGCGTCCAGCGGCCAGATGCAGCCCACCTTCAGCACGCGGATGCCGGCCTGCGCACAGGCCGCCTCGTCCAGCCCCAGGTCGTTCAGCGCCTGCCGCACGTCCAGATACGCCTTGCCGGCCGTCATGATGCCGAAGTGGGCATTGGGCGAATCCAGCACCACGCGGTTCAGCTTGTTGGCGCGCACATAGGCCAGCGCCGCGTACCACTTGTGGTCCAGCAGGCGCGCTTCCTGCGCCAGCGGCGAATCGGGCCAGCGGATGTTCAAACCGCCCGGCGGCATGCCGTCTTCGGGCAGCACGATCTGCACGCGCGACGGGTCCACGTCGACCGAGGCGCTGGATTCCACCACATCCGTCACGCACTTCATTGCCACCCACAGACCGGTGTGCCGGCTCATGGCCCAGCCGTGCAGGCCGTAGTCCAGGTACTCCTGCACGTTGGAGGGGTACAGCACCGGAATGCCGCTGGCGATCAGCACGTGTTCCGACTGGTGTGCCACCGACGACGACTTGGCGGCGTGGTCGTCGCCCGCCAGCATCAGCACCCCGCCGTGCGCGGACGTGCCGGCCGAATTGGCGTGCTTGAGCACGTCCACCGACCTGTCCACACCCGGCCCCTTGCCGTACCACATGCCAAAGACGCCATCGCGCTGCGCGCCGGGAAAAAGATTGAGCTGCTGCGATCCCCAGACTGCAGTTGCCGCCAGGTCTTCGTTCAGGCCGGGCTGAAACACCACGTCGTTCGCCTTCAGATGGCGCTTGGCCTTCCACAGCGCCTGGTCCAGACCGCCCAGCGGCGAGCCCCGGTAACCGGACACATAGCCCGCCGTGTTCAGGCCGGCCTGCTGGTCGCGCTGCTTCTGCATCAGCGGCAGGCGCACCAGCGCCTGCGTGCCGCTCAGGTAGACGCGGCCGGTGGGCTGCGCGTATTTGTCGTCCAGCGACAGGCCATGGGTATCGGCCACGCCAGGGGGTAGAGGGGCGTTCATCGGGGTTGTCTCCTGCAATCTGCGGTGCGGGCATTTACGTGTTTTCCGCAGTGTAGGAAGGCGCGCTGCCATCGTATATTCATATATTCGACTAGCTGGTATGTGAAAAACACATGGCTAATGAAGTCACGCTCCGCCAACTCCGGTACTTCGCCGCCGCCGCCCGCACCGGGCGGTTTTCCATGGCGGCGGCCGACGAACATGTGTCCCAATCGGCGGTGACCAACGCCGTGCTGGCGCTGGAGGCGCAACTGGGCGTGCGCCTGTTCGACCGCCATGCGCACGGGGTGACGCTGACGCCCGAGGGCCACAACTTCCACCAGCGCGCGCGCGACGTGCTCGATTCGCTGGATGACGCACTGCGCGAGCCGGGGTTTCAGCGCTATGCGCTGCGCGGCTCGGTGCGCATCGCGGCCTCATATACGGTGCTGGGGTACTTTCTGCCCGATTTACTGGCGCGCTTTCGGCGGCGCTATCCCGACGTGGTGCTGGACCTGGTCGACCTGGACCGCCCCGAGATCGAACAGGCCGTGGCCAGCGGCGACGTGGAATTGGGCGTGGCGCTGCTGTCCAACGTCGACAAGCGCGAGCGCTTCGGCCATCACGTGCTGGTGCGATCGCGGCGTCAGTTGTGGACGGCGGCGGGCCATCCCCTAACGCAGGCGGCCGCGCCCGCGCTGGCCGACATTGCGCGCTATCCGTACATCCTGCTGGAAATGGACGAAGGCGAACGTTCCACGCTGGGCTATTGGCGCAGCCACGGCCTGCAGCCGGACATTGCCTTCAGGACGCGGTCGATGGAAGCGCTGCGGGGGCTGGTCGCGCATGGCTTTGGCATCACGATGCTGTCGGACATGGTCTACCGCCCCTGGTCGCTTGAAGGCCGCAAGATCGAAGCGGTGCCCATCACCGACGCCGTGCCGCCGATGGAAGCCGGTCTGTTGTGGCATCCGCGCGCGGCCATGGCCAAGCCGGCCGAGGCCTTCCGGCAATTCATGATCTATGCGTGCGGAGGGTGACGCCGGCCCGCAGCCTGGCTGACCGCTTTCCGCCTACACCAGCACCGCGCCCTTGCGGCGCGTGAACTGCGCCAGCGACCGCAGCGCCAGCGCGTGCATCGCAGCCACCGACGGCAGCAGCGTCTCTTCCTTGCGTGTCAGCACGCCGACGATGCGCTCGACCACGGGCTCCACCAGCGGCACGAAAGCCAGCCCGCTGCCCGCCGCGGGCCGCGCCAGCACCGGCAGCACCGTCACGCCCAGGCCGCCTACCACGCTGGCCAACAGCGACGCGCGGTTGGACACCACGATCGCCGGGTCGTCGATGCCGCTGCCGAGTTGACGGTTCTTCAGCGTTTCGAAGGTGGCGTTGCCGATCAGGCGTTCATCCGCCAGCGCCGCCCACGACACGGGTCCCCGCCGCCGCGCGAGCGGGTGGCTCTTCTTGCAGACCAGCCCAAAGGCGTCGCGCGCCACCGGGGTGAAGGCCACCTCGGCCGTGCGAGGGGATTGTCCAGCCACGCCCACCTGCACCTCTCCCGACAGCACCAGCCGGTGCACCTCGGGCGACGTTTCGTCCAGTGCGCGGATGCGGACATCGGGATGGCTGCGCGCATAGCGTTCCAGCAGACGGGGCAGCCATTCGTCGGCCAGCGACGGCATGACGGCCAGCGCCACGGGCCCCTGGCTGCCCATGCCGAACTGCCGCGCCGCATCCAGCACGCGGTCATGTGTGGCCAGCAGCTCGCGGAACAGCGGCGCCACCGCCTGGCCCAGCGCGGTCAGCTCGGCACGCTTGCCGGGTTCGAAGAGCGGCGCGCCCAGCTGTTGCTCCAAGTCCTGCATGGCGGCGGACACGGCCGCCTGCGACCGGAACGTACCCTGCGCGGCGACCCGAAAACTGCCGTGGTCGGCAGCCATCAGGAACTGGCGCAGGTGCTGGATTTTCAGGGGAGTGGGCATGACGGGCGCCGGGCCAAATTCGGATTTTCTGAAGTTAGCTCACGTTAATTTGGATTGTCAAAAACGCGCTTCGAGCCGAACAATGGACTCGTCATTCATCCCCCAGCTTTCGGAGCAGCGCGTATGTCACTGCAAGTGCGCAAGGTAGTCAGTTACGTCGAAAAAACCCTCATCGAAGGCGGCCGCGCAGCCGAACGCCCGCTGGTGATGATCGTGGCCGCCGCCGTGATCCGCAATCCGTGGGCCGGCCTGCCGTTCCAGGAAGACCTGCGGCCCGGCATCCTGGAAGCCGCGCCGCCGCTGGGCGAACTCTTGGTCAGCGAGATCCTGCGCCAGGCCGGATCGGCGGACAACATCGAGGCCTACGGCAAGGCCGCCGTGGTGGGCACTGCCGGCGAGGTCGAACACGCGTCCGCGCTGATTCACACGCTGCGTTTCGGCAACTTCTACCGCAACGCGGTGGGCGGCACCAGCTATCTCAGCTTCACCAACATGCGCGGCGGTCCCGGCTGCGTGATCTCGGTGCCGCTGATGCACAAGCTGGACGAAGGCCTGCGCTCGCACTACCTGACGGTGCAGACCACCATCAACGACGCACCGGCGCCGGACGAGATCGTGATCGCGTTGGGCGCGGCCACCTCGGGCCGTCCGCATCACCGCATCGGCAACCGCTATTCGGACCTGAAGGAACTGGAACAGGAAGCGCAGGAGGCGCGCGCAAAATGAATACCCAACGGCGGCGCGCCGGCCGCGGCGAACCTTTGGTCCTGCTGCACGGCGTCGGCCTGGACCACACGCTGTGGGACGATCTGGCGCCTTTGCTGGAGCCGGATTTCGACGTGCTGCGCTATGACCTGCTGGGCCACGGCGCCGCGCCCGCGTTGCGCGGCCAGGCGGACATTCAGGACTTCATTGCGCAACTGGACGCGGAACTGGACGCCGTGGGCTGGCAACAGGCGACCGTGCTGGGTTATTCCATGGGCGGCCTCATCGCGGGCGCCTATGCGGCGGCCCGCCCCGATCGCGTCAGCCGGCTGGTGCTGCTGAGCACCGTGTTTCGCCGCACGCAAGAAGAAGCCGCAGCGGTGCGCGCCCGGCTGGCGTCTGCCGCCACGCAGGACCCGCAGGAGGCCGCCAAGGTGTCCTTGACGCGCTGGTTCACCCCGGCATTTCAGGCGGCGCGGCCCGCGCGCGTGGCGCAGATCGAACAGCGCCTGCTGGACAACGACCGCGAGAGCTTCCTGTCCGCGTACGCGCTCTTCGCGCTGGGCGATCCGCTGCTGGCGCAGGCCGCGCCGGACATCGAATGTCCTGTGCTGGTCATGACGGGCGAGAACGATGTCGGCTCCAACCCGCGCATGACGCGGGAGCTGGCGCGCGCGCTGCCTCGGGCGTGCGCTCGCGTGGCGCCCGAACAGCGTCATATGCTGCCGGTAGAGGAACCCGGCACGGTGGCGGCCGCGCTGCGCAGCTTTGTGTCGGCGCATCCGGCGCAGACGCAATCCACGCAGACGCAAACCACGCTGACGAATTCAACGCAGGCGGATTCAACGCAGGCGAACTCGGCGCAACCGGGTTCAGCGCCGACGCATTCCGCAAAGGCGTAGCTGACGACACCGCATCAACCGCAATCCCCAGAACCCGAAATCGTCCGCCCTGACAGAGACGATGCGCGACACCTCGCCACGATGCGGGGACGGAGACAAAACACATGGACCGCAGAACCCTCATCAAGACCCTCGCGGCAATGTCGCTGGCCCCGCTGGGCGCCACCGCCACCCGCCTGGCCGTCGCGCGCGAACAGCCCCTGCGCGTGATCGTGCCCTTCCCGCCGGGCGGCGGCACCGACGTGCTGGGCCGCGTCATCGCGGCGTCGCTGGAAGGCGCGCTGGAGCGCTCGGTCATCGTCGAGAACAAACCCGGCGCAAGCGGCATGCTGGGCGCGGACTACACGGCCAATGGCGCCAAGGACGGCAGCATGCTGCTGTTTGCCGGCCTGGTCCCGTCGGTGCGCTACTACGCCCGGCCGCCCGAAGATGTGCTGAAACAGTTGGCCCCCGTCTGCCCCATCGCGCGGTCGCCTTACATGGTGGCGGTCAACAGCGACCTGCCGGCCAGGACGATCGCCGAACTGGTGGCGCAGGCGCGGCGCGAGCCCAAGGGGCTGACCTTCGGCACCCCGGGCAACGCGACGCCTCAGCACCTGGCCACCGAACTGCTGCAGGCCGCGTGCGGCATCGAGATGCTGCACGTGCCGTATCGCGGCACCGGCCCGATGATGACCGACCTGCTGGGCGGCCAGATCCAGGTGGTGGTGGCCACCGTCGCCGCGGTCGAGCCTTACCTGAAGAGCGGCCGCCTGCGCGTGCTGGCCGTGACCAGCCCGCAGCGCCTGCCCAAATACCCGGACATTCCCACTGTTGCCGAAAGCGGCTTTGCGGGATTCTCGGCGCAGATCCAGTTCGGCACTTACTGCGCGGCGGGAACGCCCGAGGCGACGGTTGCGGCCTTGAACCAGGGCATCAACCGCGCCCTGAAGACCGAGTCCGTGCACGCCAAGCTGGCTGAGCAAGGTTTCGAGCCTACCGGTGGCACGCCCGCGCAGTTGCAGGACGCGCTGCTGGCAGAGATCCGGGATGTCGCCGGGCTGGTGCAGTCGGGCAAGGTGCGGGTGGATCTGTAGGCCGTAGCAAGCCGACTTAAGGGGGATTCGGGACCGGAACGCGGGGCCAGATTGCTGGGCCAGATTGCTGGGCCGGATTGCTGGGCCGGATTGCTGGGCCGGATTGCTGGGCCGGATTTGGAACCCCGGGATGCCGGCTGCCAGGGCCGCGCGACTGCTGGATAACCAGCATTTACAGCGGCGTCTCCGCTTGGGCATGCTGACCGTTGATCCGGCGCAGATCGGGCGAACCCTGGAGACGACATGCCCAGTCAGGAATCCCTGCACTCCGCCCATATCCGCGAAATCGAACAGGTCGGCCAGGGCCTGCCCACGCAGCGAGACGCGCATGTCGTGCGCAGCTGGTTGCGCTGCCTGGATCAGTACCGCCTCGACCCGGCCCACGCCTGCGAGGCCTACATCGTCCCGGACGGCCGCCTGCGGGAACACCGCCAGCAATCCGAAGCCCTGATCGCCATCGCCCGCAGCGGGCTGGATCACCTGTTCCGGCAGGTGGCCGGCCAGAACTACGTGCTGCTGCTGGCCGACCGGCAAGGCGTCACCGTGGAATTCCTGGGCGATGCCCAGCAGACCGCCCAACTGCGCAAGGCCGGGCTGTATCTGGGGTCGGAATGGTCCGAGCAGCGCGCCGGCACCTGCGCCGTCGGCGCCTGCCTGGAAACGGGCGAAGCGCTCACCATTCACCAGACCGATCACTTCGACAACACGCACACGCCGCTGTCCTGCACCGCCGCGCCCATTTACAGCGCCGACGGCGAGCTGGCCGCCGTGCTGGACATCTCGCTACTCAGTTCGCCCAGCCTGAAGGCCAGCCAGAATCTGGCGCTGCATCTGGTCAACAGCACCACGCGGCGCATCGAGCTGGCCAACCTGATGGCGCGCACGCGCAACGAATGGGTGCTGCGCTTTGCCCGCTCGCCAGAATTCCTGGATGTGGATCCGGAAGCCGCGATTTCGCTGGACGGGGCCGGCCGCGTGCTCGGCATGACGCATAGCGGCGCCAAGCTGCTGGCGCGCGCCGCGGGGCTGGACTGGCGCAATCCGCATGACCTGATCGGCCTGCCGGTGACGCGCTTTTTCGACGTGCAGCTGGACGATCTGCCGCAGTACACGCGCGGCCGCGCGCCGCAGGACCGGCTGATCGTCGCGCGTGACGGCGACGCCCTCTTTGCCCACGCCATCGAACCCAACCGCCGCCCGCGCGGCGCCACCGTGGCGGTGCGCGAGGCGCCCTCGGCGCTGCGCGGCCTGGACGGCGGCGACGAGCGCATGGCCGCGCTGCTGGTGCGCGCCGCCAAGCTGGCGCGGCAGGGCCTGCCCATGCTGCTGCAGGGCGAAACCGGCGTCGGCAAGGAGTACCTTGCGCGCGCCATCCACGATGAAAGCCGCCGCGCTGGCCGCTTCGTCGCCGTCAATTGCGCCGCCATCCCCGAATCGCTGATCGAAAGCGAGTTGTTCGGTTACCTGCCGGGCGCCTACACCGGCGCCGCCCCCAAGGGCCGCAAGGGTCTCATCGAGGAGGCCGACGGCGGCACCCTCTTTCTGGACGAGATCGGCGACATGCCGCTGGCGCTGCAAAGCCGCCTGCTGCGCGTGCTGGCGGAATCCGAGGTCACGCCGATCGGCGCCAATGCGCCGCGCGCGCTGCGCCTGTCGCTGGTGTCGGCGTCGCACCGCGACCTGGGCGCGCTGGTGCGCGAGGGGCGCTTTCGCGAAGACCTGTACTACCGCATCAACGCCGCCGCGCTCACCGTGCCGCCGCTGCGCGAACGCCAGGACCTGGACTGGCTGATCGCGCGCATGCTGGCGCGGCACCAGGACGAATCCGGCGCGCCCGCGCTGTCGCCTGCCGCGTTGATTGCGCTGAAAGCCCACGCGTGGCCAGGCAACATCCGTGAACTGGCCAACGTCATTGCGGTGGCTGCCGCGCTATGCGAACACGGCGTCATCCAGCCGCACGACCTGCCCGACACACTGGCGGTGGCGGCAGCGCCAGCGGCTGGCAGCCCCGAGGAAGCCGCGCTGCGCGCCACGCTGGCCAGCTGCGCGGGCAACGTATCGGAAGCGGCGCGTCGCATGGGCGTGGACCGTTCCACCGTGCATCGCCAGATGCGGCGCTACGGATTGGCCTCGCGCCGCTGACGCCGCAGCGTTGCAAGGTTCGCGAGGGGTTGCGCCACGGGGTTGCTCCATGGGATTGCGCGACAGCGTTGCGCCACAGCGTCGCGCCACAGGTGTGGCATCGCGCCACACCCCCACTCCCGCCTCGACCCGCGCGCGCCGGGGCTTCCCCCGTCCGACTCACCTGGCATGGCATTTGCATGTTCCTGATCGGCGACCACCTTCCGACACAGGACGGGGCCGCCGCCGGACCGTGCGTCCGCCACGACAACGACCGCCCGCCCCGGGCAAGGAGACATGACATGCCGATCGACCACGCCGCCGACGCCGCCTTGGACGCGTTGCTCACGCAGCTGAACACTGCGCTGGGCAACAAGGACATCGACGCCGTTGCCCGGATGTTCCAGGACGAATGCTATTGGCGCGACCTGGTGCTGTTTTCCTGGAACCTGCGCACGCTCGAAGGCCAGGACCAGATCCGCGACATGCTGGAACACCAGTTGCAACACGTCGAGCCGGTGCGCTTCACCCGCGACGAGGCCGAGGCGACCACCGAAGAAGGCGGCCTGCTGCAGGGCTGGTTCCGGGTCGATACGAATCTCGCGCGCGGCTACGGCCACATCCGGGTCAAGGACGGCAAGATCTGGACGCTGCTCACCACCATGTCGGAACTGAAGGGCCACGAAGAACCGAGCGGCGTGCGCCGGCCCATGGGCGCCCAGCACGGCCACAGCCGCGAACGCCAGACCTGGCTGGAAAAACGCGAGCGCGAAGCCGCCGAGCTGGGCTACGAGACGCAGCCCTACGTGCTGATCATCGGCGGCGGCCAGGGCGGCATCGCGCTGGGCGCGCGTCTGCGCCAACTCGACGTGCCCACGCTCATCCTCGAAAAGAACGAGCGCGCCGGCGACAGCTGGAGGAAGCGCTACAAGTCGCTGTGCCTGCACGACCCGGTCTGGTACGACCACCTGCCCTACATCCCCTTCCCCGAAAACTGGCCCGTCTTCGCGCCCAAGGACAAGATCGGCGACTGGCTGGAGATGTACACGAAGGTGATGGAGCTGAACTACTGGACCTCCACCGTCTGCGAGTCGGCACGCTACGACGAGGACAAAGAGGAATGGGAGGTCCACGTCGTGCGCGAGGGCAAGCCCGTGGTGCTGCGGCCCAAGCAGCTCGTGCTGGCCACCGGCATGTCGGGCAAGCCCAACGTGCCCAGCTTTCCGGGGCAGGATGAATTCCAGGGCGAGCAGCAGCATTCCTCGCGCCACCCCGGCCCGGACGCCTACCGCGGCAAGAACGTCGTCGTCATCGGCGCCAACAATTCGGCCCACGACATCTGCGCGGCGTTGTGGGAAGGCGGCGCCAACGTCACGATGGTGCAGCGATCGTCCACACACATCGTGCGCTCCGAGACGCTGATGGACATCGGGCTGGGCGGGCTGTATTCCGAGCAGGCGCTGGCCAATGGCATGACCACGCGCAAGGCCGACCTGACCTTCGCGTCGGTGCCGTACAAGATCCTGGCGCAATTCCAGATCCCGCTCTACGAGCAGATGCGCGAGCGCGACGCCGAGTTCTACCAGAAGCTGGAAGCCGCGGGCTTCATGCTCGATTGGGGCGACGACGGCTCGGGCCTCTTCATGAAATACCTGCGGCGCGGCTCGGGCTATTACATCGACGTGGGCGCATGCGATCTCATCATCGACGGCAGCATCAAGCTGCAATCGCGCACCGACGTCAGCCGCCTCACGCGCGACGCCGTCGTGCTGACCAACGGCGTCACCCTGCCCGCCGACCTGGTGGTCTACGCCACCGGGTACGGCTCGATGAACGGCTGGGCGGCGGACCTGATCAGTCCCGAGGTCGCGGACAAAGTTGGCAAGTGCTGGGGATTGGGGTCGGCCACCACCAAGGACCCGGGACCGTGGGAAGGCGAACAGCGCAACATGTGGAAGCCCACGCAGCAGGAGGCGCTGTGGTTTCACGGCGGCAACCTGCACCAGTCGCGCCATTACTCGCAGTATCTGTCCCTGCAATTGAAGGCCCGCCACGCCGGCCTCCCCGTGCAGGTATACGGAATGCAGGAGGTGCACCACAAGCGGTAGGCGCAGGGGCAACGGAGCGCGCAGGGGGCCGACGGCCCTTGCGCCCGCCCCCGCCCGGGGAGTAAATTGTTGACACTTTGACGCGTTACCCACGCGTTTTTCCACGTATCACCCCAAAAACGCAACGAATTGTCGACACCATGAGCAAAGTGCTCACCCTGCCGGGCACGCCGCCCCCCGATGGCGAAACCCTGTCGGACCACATCTTCCGCAAGATCCAGTCCGCCATTGTCAAGGGCGAGATCGCCCCGGGCAGCAAGATCTCCGAACCCGAACTGGCGCGCATACACGGGGTCAGCCGCGGTCCGCTGCGCGAGGCCCTGCACCGGCTGGAAGGCCAGAAGCTGCTGGTGCGCGTGCCGCACGCCGGCGCGCGCGTCGTGTCCCTGTCGATCCAGGAACTGGTCGAACTCTACGAAATCCGCGAATCGCTGGAAGGCACCGCCTGCCGCCTGGCCGCCGACCGCATGCCGCCGTCGGAAATCGACGAGCTGCGCGGCGTGCTGGAAGCGCACGAACGCGACGAAGCCTTCCAGGCCGGGCTGGGCTATTACCAGCAGGAAGGGGATTACGATTTCCACTACCGCATCGTCAAAGGCAGCGGCAATCAGATGCTGTTCCGCATGCTGTGCGACGAGCTCTATCAATTGGCGCGCATGTACCGCATCCAGTACTCGACGACGCCCAACCGCCCGAGGCAGGCCTATGCCGAGCACCACCGCATTCTGGACGCCATCGCCGACGGCGACGGCGAATTGGCTGAACTTCTGATGCGCCGGCACATCCGCGCATCCCGCATCAACATCGAACAACAGATCGCGCAAAGCACCCAACAGCGCACGGAGGCATGATGAACAAGTCGTACCGCAAGAACCTGCCCGGCACCCGCCTGGACTACTTCGACGCCCGCGCGGCCGTCGAGGCCATCGCGCCCGGCGCGTATGACGGCCTGCCCTACACGTCCCGCGTCCTGGCCGAAAACCTGGTGCGCCGGTGCGACCCCGCGCTGCTGACCGACGCGCTCAAGCAGTTGATCGAACGCCGCCGCGACCTGGACTTTCCGTGGTTTCCCGCGCGCGTGGTCTGTCATGACATCCTGGGTCAGACCGCGCTGGTCGACCTGGCGGGCCTGCGCGACGCCATCGCCGACAAGGGCGGCGACCCAGCCAAGGTCAACCCCGTGGTGCCGGTGCAGTTGATCGTGGACCACTCGCTGGCGGTGGAATACGACGGCAACGACCCGGACGCCTTCGCCAAGAACCGCGCGGTGGAAGACCGCCGCAACGAAGACCGCTTCCATTTCATCGACTGGACCAAGCAGGCCTTCGAGAACATCGAGGTCGTGCCGCCGGGCAACGGCATCATGCACCAGATCAACCTGGAGCGGATGTCGCCGGTGATCTACACGCAGGACGGCGTGGCCTTCCCCGACACGCTGGTCGGCACCGACAGCCACACGCCGCACGTGGACGCGCTGGGCGTCATCGCCATCGGCGTGGGCGGCCTGGAAGCCGAGAACGTCATGCTGGGCCGCGCATCCTGGATGCGCCTGCCCGACATCGTCGGCGTCGAACTGTCCGGCCGCGCGCAACCCGGCATCACCGCCACCGACATCGTGCTGACCCTGACCGAATTCCTGCGCAAGGAAAAGGTGGTGGGCGCGTACCTGGAGTTCTACGGCGAAGGCGCGTCCAGCCTGACGCTGGGCGATCGCGCCACCATCTCGAACATGGCGCCGGAATATGGCGCCACCGCGGCGATGTTCTCCATCGACCAGCAGACCATCGACTACCTGCGCCTGACCGGCCGCGAGGATGACCAGATCGCGCTGGTGGAAAACTACGCCAAGACCGCGGGCCTGTGGTCCGACAGCCTGAAGACGGCGCAGTACGAGCGCGTGCTGCGCTTTGACCTGTCCACCGTCGTGCGCACGCTGGCCGGCCCGTCCAACCCGCATCGCCGCCTGCCGGTGTCCGACCTGGCCGAACGCGGCATCGCTGGCGTGGTCGAGAACCAGCCGGGTCTGATGCCCGACGGCGCCGTCATCATTGCCGCCATCACCAGCTGCACCAACACCAGCAACCCGCGCAACGTGATCGCCGCGGGCCTGTTGGCGCGCAACGCCAACCGCGCGGGCCTCGTGCGCAAGCCGTGGGTCAAGAGCTCGCTGGCGCCCGGCTCCAAGGCCGTGCAGCTCTATCTGGAAGAAGCCGGCCTCACGCACGAACTGGAACAACTGGGCTTTGGCGTCGTGGCGTTTGCCTGTACCACGTGCAACGGCATGTCCGGCGCGCTGGACCCGAAGATCCAGCAGGAAATCATCGACCGCGATCTGTACGCGACCGCCGTGCTGTCCGGCAACCGCAACTTCGACGGCCGCATCCACCCGTACGCGAAGCAGGCCTTCCTGGCCTCGCCGCCGCTGGTCGTGGCCTACGCCATTGCCGGCACCATCCGCTTCGACATCGAGCGCGACGTCCTGGGCATGGCCGCCGATGGCCGCGAGATCCGCCTGAAGGACATCTGGCCCAGCGACGAAGAGATCGACGCCATGGTCAAGTCGGCGGTCAAGCCCGAGCAGTTCCGCAAGGTCTACGCCCCCATGTTCGGCATCAAGGACGACCGCCAAACGGCCGTCAGCCCGCTGTACGACTGGCGCCCGCAAAGCACGTACATCCGCCGTCCGCCGTACTGGGAAGGCGCGCTGGCCGGCGAGCGCACGCTGCGCGGCATGCTGCCGCTGGCCGTGCTGGGCGACAACATCACCACCGACCACCTGTCGCCGTCCAACGCCATTTTGATGGACAGCGCCGCGGGCGAATACCTGCACAAGATGGGCCTGCCCGAAGAAGACTTCAACTCGTACGCCACGCACCGCGGCGACCACCTGACCGCGCAGCGCGCCACGTTCGCCAACCCCAAGCTCTTCAACGAGATGGTCAAGAACGCCGACGGCTCGGTGCAGCAAGGTTCGCTGGCGCGCGTGGAACCGGAAGGCCAGGTCATGCGCATGTGGGAGGCCATCGAGACCTACATGGACCGCAAGCAGCCGCTTATCATCGTGGCCGGCGCCGATTACGGCCAGGGTTCGTCGCGCGACTGGGCCGCCAAGGGCGTGCGCCTGGCCGGCGTGGAAGCCATCGTGGCCGAAGGCTTCGAGCGCATCCACCGCACCAACCTGATCGGCATGGGCGTGCTGCCGCTGGAATTCAAGCCGGGCGTCGACCGCAAGACGCTGGCTCTTGACGGCACCGAAAGCTACGACGTCATCGGCGAACGCAAGCCGCGCGCGGACCTGACGCTGGTCATCCACCGCCGCAACGGCAGCACCGAACAGGTGCCGGTGACCTGCCGCCTGGACACCGCCGAAGAAGTGTCGATCTACGAAGCCGGCGGCGTGCTGCAGCGCTTTGCCCAGGATTTCCTGGAAGCCGCCTCGGCGACGGACGCCGGCAAGCTGGCCTGACCGGCCGTTGTACCGAACGGCGGGCGTTTGCAGCGCCCGCCGCCCTACTCCGATATCTCAGGACCGATATTTCAGGATCGACACATGGCACATGCTCCCCAAACCAAGATCGCCGCCACCTACATGCGCGGCGGCACCAGCAAAGGCGTGTTCTTCAAGTTGGACGACCTGCCGGAATCCGCCCGCGTGCCGGGCGCCGCACGCGACGCGCTGCTCCTGCGCGTGATCGGCAGCCCCGATCCCTACGGCAAGCAGATCGACGGCATGGGCGCCGCCACGTCCAGCACCAGCAAGACCGTCATCGTCGCCAAAAGCACGCGACCCGACCATGACGTGGACTACCTCTTCGGCCAGGTCTCCATCGACCAGCCTTTCGTGGACTGGAGCGGCAACTGCGGCAACCTGTCCGCCGCGGTCGGCCCCTTTGCCATCACCAACGGCCTGGTCGACCCCGCCCGCGTTCCGCAGGACGGCGTTGCGGTCGTGCGCATCTGGCAGGCCAACATCCAGAAGACCATCGTGGCTCACGTGCCCATCACCGGCGGCGCGGTGCAGGAAACCGGCGATTTTGAACTGGACGGCGTGACCTTCCCCGCCGCCGAACTGCGTTTGGAATTCATGGACCCCGCCGAGGAAGGCGACGGCGGCTCCATGTTCCCCACCGGCAACCTGGTCGACAACCTGGAAGTGCCCGGCGTGGGCACGTTCAAGGCCACGATGATCAATTCCGGCATCCCGACGATCTTCCTGGAAGCGGACGCCCTGGGCTACAGCGGCACGGAACTGCAGGATGCTATCAACGGCGACACCGCCGCGCTGTCGCGCTTTGAGACCATCCGCGCCCACGGCGCGCTGCGCATGGGCCTCATCAAGGACCTCGCCGAGGCCGCCAGCCGCCAGCACACCCCCAAGATCGCCTTCGTCGCCCCGCCCAAGGAATACATTTCCTCCAGCGGCAAGAAGATCGGCACGAGCGACATTGATGTGCTGGTGCGCGCGTTGTCCATGGGCAAGCTGCATCACGCCATGATGGGCACGGCGTCGGTCGCCATCGCCACCGCGGCTGCGGTGCCGGGCACGCTGGTGAACCTGGCGGCCGGCGGCGGCGAACGCGACAACGTGTGCTTTGGTCACCCGTCGGGCACCCTGCGTGTCGGCGCGCAGGCGCAGCTGGTGGATGGCGACTGGAAAGTGACCAAAGCCATCATGAGCCGCAGCGCGCGCGTGCTGATGGAAGGCCGCGTGCACGTGCCGCGTGAGGGGTTCTGACCCCGCTATTCGCACATTCCAGAACCGCAAACGGGGCAGATTCTGCCCCGTTCACATTTCTGCAATGAAAGCGGTCCGACAGCGCCGCGTTTGATCTTGCTCGATGTTCTGATTCGGCCCCCTAAAGTCGCCGCATCCGCCTGCCGTTAGCGGATTGCGGCCGGGGATTTCCCGGCCGACTAGCAACCCGCCGACTTTCCACGTCGGCGTATCCAGTACACGAGCATGAAGATAACGTCGCTGCGCAACCGCATTTTGCTTATTACCTGCTTTACGGTGGTGGGAGCGCTCACGCTCTCGGGCCTCATCACCTACCAGATCGTGCGCGACAACATGATGTCCACCATCGCCGCGACCCTGAACGCCGTGGCCTCCGGCAACGCCAGCGCCATCGAGCGCTGGTCGGCCGACAAGGCGCAGGCTGTCGACGCCACGGCGAAGGTGGTCGAGAAAGGCGATCCCCGGGGCCTGACCAAGCTCATGGGCGAGACCAACGGCTTTCCCATCACCACCATCGGCTGGTCCGACAAGACCTTCTTTTCCACCACCAAGACCGCGGCGGATTACGATCCGACCGCCCGGCCCTGGTACAAGAGCGCCGTGGCCGCCGGCAAGCTGACGATCACCAAGCCCTACGGTGATTCCAGCAGCGGCGTGCTGTACGTGGCGTTCACCGCGCCGATGATCCGCAACGGCCAGACGACCGGCGTGCTGAGCGGCGCCGTGCCGCTCGATGGCGTGAAGGACATCATCAAGGCCATCCACCCCACCCCGTCGAGCAGCGCATTTGTGCTGGGCACGGACGGCCAGGTGATCTCGCACTTGAACGACAAGCTGGCGCTCAAGCCGTCGACCGACATCTCGCCGGCCCTGACCGCCGAGGCGATTGCCGCCATGGCCCGCGACGGCGCAGCGCCCGTCGAGATTGCGCTGGACGGCGCGCAGAAGCTGCTGAAGGCGCGCCGCATTCCCGGCACCGACTGGTATCTGGTCGTGGCGCTGGACAAGACCGAGGCCACCGTCGGCCTGACGCAGGTGTTGAATGCCACCCTGATCTCGCTGGTGGTCCTGACGCTGGTGGCCGTGGGCATCGCCAGCGTGATCACGTCGCGCGCCTTCAAGCGTCTGTCCGCCGTGCGCGACGCCATGGACACCATCGGTTCCGGCGACGGCGACATGACGCACCGTCTGGCCGTGGTCGGTCATGACGAGGTCGCGCAGATTTCGGCCTCGTTCAACGCGTTCGTGGAGAAGATCACCCACGTCATGCGCGAAGTGCGCAGCGGCGTGCATTCGATGAGCGCCGCCACGCGCGAGATCGACATGGGCAACCGCGATCTGTCGCAGCGCACGGAAACGTCGGCCGCCTCGCTTGAGGAAACGTCGTCGGCGCTGACCGAGCTTGCGTCCAGCGTGCGTCAGACCGAGGAAACCGCCGAGCACGCGACGCGCCTGGCCGACGAAGCCAGCGCGGTCGCCGCACGCGGCGGGCAGGTGGTCAAGGACGCTGTCACCACCATGGACGAGATTTCGCAATCGTCGCGGCGCATCACCGAGATCATCCGCGTGATCGACGGCATCGCTTTCCAGACAAACATACTGGCGCTGAACGCGGCGGTCGAGGCTGCGCGTGCCGGCGAACAGGGCCGCGGTTTCGCGGTGGTGGCGGGTGAAGTGCGCACGCTCGCGCAACGCAGCGCGGCTTCCGCGCAGGAGATTAAGACGCTGATCGAGGCGTCGGTGCAGAACGTGAAGAGCGGCACGGAACGCGTGCAGGCCGCCGGTTCGACCATGACCGAGATCGTCGACGGCATCAACCGCGTGCAGCGGATGGTGAGCGAGATCCACGGCGCCATGGCCGAGCAGAGCACAGGGTTGGGGCAGATCGATCGCTCGGTCGCCGACATGGACCAGGCCACGCAGCAGAACGCGGCGCTCGTCGAGCAATCGACGGCGGCGTCGGGGATGTTGAGCGATCAGGCGCGCGTGTTGGCAGATGCCGTCGCGCGGTTCAAGCTGCGCGAGGAAGAAGCGGCCGGCACGGGCCGGTTGATCGCGCTGCCGCAGGGCTGATACGGAACCGCCGGCGGGGAGTTACTCCGCCGGCGTGCCTGCGGCTGGTTCGCCTGCCGCAGGCGAACCAGCCGCAGATTCTCCCCCCGTTTTCCGGGGCGGGCCGACCTGCTTGAGCACGGCAACTGCCGTCGCGACGACCTCCCCGTCCGCGCTCACTTCCCCCTGCATGAACACCAGCGACGACGTGGCCCGCGCCACGCGGCCGCGCACTTGCAGAAACTGTCCTTCGCGCGCCGCCGCCAGAAAATGCGTGTCCAGTTGCACGGTCACGCAGGCGCGCCGGCCCAGCGCTTCCCACGCAATCGCGCTGATGCCGTGGTCCAGCAGCGCGGTCAGCAATCCGCCGTGCACCACGCCTGCGGGATTCAGATGGTCGGCGGTGGTCAACAGGCCATAAGCCCAACCATCGTCCTCCTTGCGCACCCACAACGGACCGATCAGGCCCGCAAACCCGGGCAGCGCGCGTTTGCGCCAACCGGGCGGAACGGCGGGATCGTCGGCGGAATGCGTGTCCATAGGTCTAGCTCCTGGCCGCCATCAGTTGCGACAACGCGCGCGCCTCGCCCTGCAGTTCCGCCGCCAGCGATTCCACGCGCGCCGCATCGAGTTGTTCGGCCAACCCCGCAGCCACCAATGCATGCGTCAGCCGCTGATGACTGTCGAACACCGGCACCGCGATCACGACGACGCCGTTGATGTAGTTGTTGCGGTCCACGCTGTAGCCCTGCCGCCGCACGGCGTCCACGTCGGCCTTCCACGCCGCGAACTCGGGCGCCTGATCCCAGCGCAGGGCCTTGAAGCGCCGCTCCAGTTCCTTCTCGGACAGATCCGCAAACGCGGCGACCAACCGGCCCGTTGCGCTGATCAGCGCCGGAAAGCGGCTTCCCACGTCCACATGCAGGCGGAACGGCGCGTTGGACCGTGACAGCGCCAGCACCACCATGTGATCGCTGCCGGACACCTCGACGCCGATCGCGGTGACGCTGGCCGCGTTGGCGATGCGATCCAGCACGGGCTGCGCCAGCGCGGGGAACGGGTTGCTTTCGATCACGCTGCGCGCCAGCGTCAGCATGCCCACGCCCAGGCTGTAACGCTTGGCGCCGGGGTCGACCTTCACCAGGCCTTCCTCCACCAGGACGCGAAGAATGTGCAGGCACGTGCTGGTCACCATGCCCAATTCCTGCGAGATGGCCTTCAGCGTCATGGGCTCGCCGCCCCGGCCCAGAAGGCGCAGGATCGCGATCGATCGCGTCACGGCCGGCACAGGCCGCACGCGCGGGCCGCCGGCGCTGGCAATTTCCGGGGTACCGGTTTCACTCATCGGGTTCTCCATTTTTATTGCGGCAAGCATACCGTGCGGCGCCCCCCTCGCGGGGCCGCCTCCATGCTGCTCTAATTGTCTATATACAATCAATAAACGTCATTGACAATTTATTTGCCGGCGCGCATAGTGGGTTCCACAGGTTGCCGACCCACACAGGTACGACGAAATGACGAAGCTGACCGATACCCTTTCCTACGCGGACGCCCAGGCGCTCTGCTCCTCGGACAAGCTCTGGGAGCTGTTCGATGGCAACCGCGAACACATGAACATCGCGCACGAATGCATCGACCGGCATGCGGACAAGGCCGAGCCGGCGATCATCCTGGTGCGCGCCGCCGGCGGGGACGAGACCTACTCGTTCCGCCAGATCGCCGAGGAATCCTCGCGTTTCGCGCACTACCTGGTTGAGCAGGGCATCCGCGCCGGCGACCGCGTCGCCGTCATGCTGGAACCGTCGCTGCCGTTCTACGTGGCCATGTTCGGCGCAATGAAAATGGGCGCCATCGCCGTGCCGCTCTTCACGCTGTTCGGCCCCGACGGCATCCGGTTGCGTGTTCAGGACTGCCAGCCGCGCATGCTGGTGACCAACGCCGAAAAGGCCCCGCTTGCTGCCGGCGGCGAGGACATGCGCGTGGTCATCGCCGACGACGCCTTTCTCGGCACACTGGCCGCCTACCCGCCCCATTACGAATGCCGCACGCGCGCCGACGATCTGGCCATCTTCCAGTACACGTCGGGCACGACGCGCGAGCTGCCCGACGCCGTCAAGCACACGCACCGCGCCCTGGTCACGCTGATGCTGGCCGCGCTGTACGGCACCGGCATCCGGCCCGGCGACCGCTACATGTGCCCGTCGTCGCCCGCCTGGGGACACGGCCTGTGGCACGGCACGCTGGCGCCGCTGGCGCTGGGCGTCACCATCGGCGCGTATGCCGGCAAGTTCAACGCCGAACGCCTGCTGCAGGCCTTGCAGGACCACCGTTTCACCAACATCTCCGCCGCCGCCACCCACTACCGGATGATGCGCAACAGCGGCGCGGCGGCACGCTACCGCTATCACCTGGACAAGGTGTCCTTTACCGGCGAACCCATCGACAGCGAAACCGCCGCCTTCGTCGAAGCCACCTTCGGCCGGCCCGTCTGCAGCATGTACGGCACGACGGAAATCGGCGTCTGCCTGGTCAACTATCCCGGCGCGCCGGACTTCACGGTCAAGGCCGGCTCGCTGGGCAAACCCGTACCGGGCTTGCGCGTCGAAGTGCAGGACGCCAACGGCCAGCCCTGCGCGCCCGGCGAAACCGGCGAGCTCAAGCTGTGGCGCCGCGACGCGTGGGTCGCCACCAAGGATCTCGGGCGCGTGGACGAAGACGGCTACTTCTGGCATGGGGGCCGCGCCGACGACGTCATCATCTCGGCCGGCTGGACCATGAGCGCCGTCGAGATCGAAGACGCCATCCTCAAGCACCGCGACGTAGCGGAGGCCGCCGCCATCGGCGTGCCCGACCCGCTGCGCGGCCAGGTCGTCAAGGCCTTCGTGGTGTCGGCGCGCCCCGGCGACGACGCCTTCGTGCAGGAAATCCAGGACGCGGTGCGCAGCCGCCTGGCGCAGCACGAGTATCCGCGGCAGGTCGTGTTTGTGGCTGAATTGCCCAAGACGCCCGCCGGAAAGATCCATCGCAGGAAATTGCGGGAGCAAGAGCTTGCGACCGCCGACACCACGCCCGCCGGCGCCGCCCACGCCTAGGGCTACCCAGCACAGGCCACCTCTCAAACCCAGGAGACATCATGCTGACCCAGACCAAGACCGAACGCAGCTTTCCCAAGATCACCGAACGCGGGCTGGACGAGCTGCGCGAACGCATCGGCGTGAAGATCGGCGCGACCGCCGAGCCGTGGTGCTACGAAGCAACGCGCGACAACATCCGCCATTACGCCCACGGCATCGGCGACGACAACCCGCTGTGGTCGGACCCGGAGTACGCAGCCAAGACCCAGCACGGCGGCATCATCGCGCTGCCCAGCTTCCTGTTTGCCACCAGCCGCATCGTGTCCGGCTACGTGGGCGGGCTGCCCGGCGTACACGCCATGTGGTCGGGCGCGGACTGGACCTGGCACAAGACGGTCAAGCGCAACGACATCATTTCCACCGAAGCGCACCTGAAGAACCTGATCGAACACCAGACCCGCTTTGCGGGCCGCGCCGTGCAGCAGATCTATCACGTGGACTTCTTCAACCAGGACGGCGACAAGGTCGCCGAGGCCGACAGCTGGTGCTTCCGCACCGAACGCGACCATGCGCGCGAACAGGGCAGCAAATACGCGGAAGTCCGCGCCCGCGAACCGCGCCGCTACAGCCCCGAGGAAATCAAGGAAGCCTACAAGCTCTACGCACAAGAAGAAGTGCGCGGCGCCACGCCCCGCTACTGGGAAGACGTGAAGGAAGGCGAAGAACTGCCCGTGATGTTCAAGGGGCCGATGACGGTCACCGGCTTCATTGCCTTCGCGCAGGGCTGGGGCGGCCTGTACATCCGGGCCAACAAGCTGGCGTGGCAGCTCATCGACGCGCATCCGGGCGTGGGCATCACCAACCGCTTCGGCATTCCCGATGTGCCCGAGCGCGTCCACTGGGAAGAAGACTTCGCGCTGGAAGTCGGCGCGCCCGGCGCCTACGACTACGGTCCCGAGCGCAACTCGTGGCTGACCCATCACCTTACCAACTGGATGGGCGACGCCGGGTTCCTGCGCAAGTCCACGTGCAAGATCCGCCGCCACAACCCCGAGGGCGACATGCTGTTCTTCAAGGGCAAGGTGGTGCGCAAGTACGTGGAAGACGGCCGTCACCTGGTCGAGATCGAACAGGAAGCGCGCAACCAGGACGACGAGCTTTCCGTCCTGGGCACCGGTGTGGTCGAATTGCCTACCCGCGCCTGACCGGCGGCAACCCCCAAGACGAGGTGGGCGATGTCTGATTCATCGGAACATGCTGCACCAAGCCCCGAGGCCCGTCCGCGGGGCGCGCTGGACGGCCTGCGCGTCATCGACCTGTCGCGCGTCCTGGCCGGCCCGCTGTGCACGCAGATGCTGGCGGACCAGGGCGCGGATGTCATCAAGGTCGAGCCGCCCGGCGGCGACGAAACGCGCACGCTGGGCCCGCCGGTCAACGCCGACGGCGACGCCGCCTACTTCACCGCCGTCAACCGCGGCAAGCGCGCCATCGGGCTGGATCTGTCCAAGCCCGCCGGCCGCGACGTGCTGCTGGCGTTGCTGGCCGACGCCGACGTCCTGATCGAGAACTTCATCCCCGGCACGATGGCCAAGTGGGGCCTGGACTACGAGGCGGACCTGAAGCCCCGCTTTCCCCAGCTCATCCACTGCGCCATCACGGGCTTCGGCGAAGACGGGCCGCTGGGCGGCCTGCCCGGCTACGACGCGGTGCTGCAGGCCATGTGCGGCTTGATGAGCATCAACGGCGAGCCCGCCGGCGGACCAACCCGCGTCGGCGTGCCCATCGTCGACCACCTGACCGGTTACACCGCGCAGTCCGGCATCCTGCTGGCGCTTTACCACCGGGCGCGCACGGGTCTTGGCCAGCGGGTCGAGGTCACCCTGTTCGACACCGCGCTCAGCCTGCTGGTGCCGCATGCCGCCAACTGGATGCACACCGCCCAGACGCCGGGCCTCCTGGGCAGCGCGCATCCCAACATCGCGCCGTATGACCGCTACGCCTGCCGCGATGGCGAGATCTTCCTGGGCGTCGTCAACGACCGCCAGTTCCGCCGCTTCTGCGACTACGCGGGCCTGCCATCGTTGCCGGACGATCCGCGCTTTGCCACCAACCGGGCGCGGCTGTCGCACCGCGACGCGTTGCGGGACGCCATCGAAAGCGCCCTGGCGACGCGTGCGCGCGATGCGCTGTGCGCGGAACTGATGAAGCTTGGCGTACCGGCTGGGCCGGTCAACAGCGTGCCCGAAGCCTTTGCGCAGGCGCACACCGCGCATCGCGGCATGCGCGTCGAGCGCGATGGCTATCACGGCATCGGTCCCGCAGTCCGGCTGTCGCAAGCGCCCGCGCGCGTGGACCGGCTGCCGCCCGCCTATGCACAGCACACCGTCGAAGTCCTCCGGGAGGCCGGCTTCGGCGATTCACAGATCGCGGCGTTGCAGGAACAGGGCATCCTGCCGCGATGGCCGCCTCCCAAGCCCTAGCCGCAATCCCATGCAGCCATACATAAAAACGAGGAGACCACCATGAAGACCTTACGCCTGATCGCCGCGCTAGCGGCGCCGCTGCTGTTCGCGCAGCCCGCCGCGGCCGCCGACAGCTACCCCTCCAAACCCGTCAAGATCATCGTCCCCTACCAGGCCGGCCAGGGCACCGACGTCGCCGCCCGCTATCTGGCCGAATACCTGGCCCGCGACCTGGGCCAACCCTTCATCGTGGAGAACCGCCCCGGCGCGGGCGGCAACATCGGCGCGTCCGAAGCCGCGCGCGCCGCGCCCGACGGCTACACGCTGCTGATGGGCACCAACGGCACGCACGTGCTGAACCAGTACATGTACGCGTCCACCAACTTCGACCCGGAGAAGGACTTCGCGCCCGTCATGCTGGTCAGTTCGTTTCCCATGGTGCTGCTGACGACGCCGTCCTCGCCCTACGCCAGTCTGGCCGACCTGCGCAACAGCGCCAAGGCCAAGCCCGACAGCGTCAACGTCGGCATGCCCAGCACCACCGCGCGCCTCGTGTACGAACTGCTCAAGCAGCAAGGCGTCAACAGCGTTCGCGGCATCCCCTACAAGGGCTCGGCCACCGCCACGACGGACCTCTTGGGCGGCCAGGTGCAGGTCGGCATCGACACCGTCAGCGCCGCGCGCTCGTTCATCACCAGCGGCAAGCTGCGCCCGTTGGCGGTGACGTCGTTGAAGGAGTCGGCCCTGCTGCCCGGCGTGCCGTCGGTGGCGGGACAGGGGCTGGATGGGTTCCAGGTGATCGCGTGGAACGGCCTGTATGCACCGAAGGGCACGCCGCCGGCGGCGATCAAGCGATTGAACGAGGACCTGGCCAAGATCCTGGCGCGGCCGGAAGTGAAGCAGAAGCTGCTGGATCTGGGGCATGAACCGGGCGGCGGCACGCCCGAGGAACTGGCCGCGTTTGCACGCAGCGAACGGCAGAAGTGGCAGCCGCTGATCGTGCAGGCGGGGTTGAAGGCGGAGTGACTTCGGCGTAACCGTCAGCGTTGAGCGGCAACGCGGCGCAGGTCGTTCCACTGCGCCGCGGTTGCGACCGGCAACCTCATTAGCCAAAGCCGCCTTACGACCGGCCCGCAGCAAGCCTCAACCCGCCAACCGCCACCGCGGCCATCGCCAGCGCGCACAACACGGCGGCCATCACAAACGTCGTGTGCAACCCGGCCGACAGTTGAGCGGGCGCGGCATCAACCAGCGCCGTCGCCCCGGCGCCCACGGCAAACACCGCGCCCATCGCCGACGCACCGGTAATCAACCCCAAGTTGCGAGACAGGTTCAACATGCCAGACACGGCGCCGCGATCGTTGCTGCCCGCCCCGGCCATGACCGCGGTGTTGTTGGCTGCCTGAAACAGCGCATACCCGGCCGTCAGCACGCCCAACGCGACAACATATCCCGTCACGCCGAACGCTTCCGATCCCACGGGCAGCATCGCCGATGCGCCTGTCATTGTCATCAGCGCGGCGAGCGTCATGGGCCGGGCGCCATACCGGTCCACGCAGCGGCCGGCAGGTACGCCCGCCAGGGCAGCAACGAGCGGGCCGCAAGACATCGCCATTCCGACGCGCATCGCGTCCAGCCCCAAAGCCCCTGCCAGAAAGAACGGCCCAACTACCAAGGTGGCCATCATCACCGTCGCGACCAGCGCGTTGGCCACGAAGCCGCCCGCCAGCACGGGACTGGCCATCATCGCCGGCCGCACCAGCGGGTTTGCCGTCCGCGACTGCACCCACGCAAACAGGCCCGCGCCGCCCGCCGCCGCCGCAAGCAGAACACCGTTGAAAGTACCGAAGCTACCGCGTCCGAGCGTCATGGACAGCGCGTAGACCGCCAGCGTCAGCGACAGCAGCACGCTGCCCAGCCAATCAAAGCGCATCCTCTGCGCCGCAGCGCGTTGCGACTCGCGGGGCAGATGCCGCCACGCCAGCCAGAACGCCAGCAGGCCCAGCGGCAGATTGACGAGAAAGATCGCCCGCCATCCCGGACCCGCGATCAGCGCGCCGCCCAGCGTCGGCCCGAGTGCGGTGCCGGCCGCCGACATCGTGCCCAACAGGCCCATGGCGCTACCCGCCCTTCCCTTCTGCGCTGCCTCGCCGGCAAAGGCCATGGCCAGCGTCATCAGCACGGCCGCGCCCAGGCCCTGCGCGGCGCGCGCGGCCACCAGGGCCCACAGTCCGGGCGCGGCTGCGCACGTCACGGAGGCGACCGTAAACCAGGCGATCCCGGCCAGCATCAGGCGCCGCCGGCCAATCAGGTCGCCCAGCCGTCCGGCGCTGACCACAGCGGTCGTGATGGCCAGCAGGTAGGCCAGCACCACCCATTGCACCGACTGAAACGACGCGCCGAATGCGTGGGTGAACGCGGGCAGGCCCACGTTGGCGATGCTGGTGCCCAGGGACGCCAGCAGCATCGACAGGGACAGGCAGGCCAATAGCGAGAGGCGGGAGGGGGATGACGATACGGGCGAAGCGGCGAGCGACATGATGGCGACGTGCAAAGGGGAAATGGAATCCCAGCGTATGCCTCTCCCATGCCTGGCGGAAGACGCACCATTTGCAGCAAATACCTGCATGTGACGCCATGCCAGATCCCGGCGCGTTTTTCGCCGGCGTGCTACGTTTGCCGCATGTCCGCGCCCGACCTCAACCTTCTCATCACCCTGGATGCGCTGCTCTCCGAGGGCAGCGTGGCCGGCGCCGCCCGGCGTCTGCGCCTGAGTCCTTCCGCCATGAGCCGCGCGTTGGCGCGGCTGCGCGACACCACGGGCGATCCGCTGCTGGTGCGCGCCGGACGTGGTCTGGTTCCGACGCCCCGGGCGCTGGTGCTGCGCGAGCAGGTCGGCGGGCTGGTCAGGGATGCGCAAGCCGTGCTGCGTCCCTCGCAAGACCTTGATCTCGCATCGGTCGTTCGCACCTTCACGCTGCGCGTCACTGATGGCTTCGTGGAGAACTTTGGCGCGCGTCTGCTCGCGCTGATTGACGACCAAGCGCCGGGGGTGCGGTTGCGCTTCATGCAGAAACTGGACAAGGACAGCGCGCCGCTGCGCGAAGGCGCTGTGGACCTGGAAACCGGGGTGGTGGGCGAGTCGGCCAGTCCTGAACTGCGCACGCGCGCGCTGTTTCAGGATCGGTACATCGGCGTCATGCGCGCCGCCCATCCGCTGGCGCGCGGCAACGTCACGCTGACGCGTTATTTGGCGGCGCGCCACATTCTGATATCGCGCCGCGGACGGGATTCAGGCCCCATGGATGAAACTCTGGCACACGCCGGCCGCGTGCGCCAGATCGCCACGATTGCGGGCAGCTATTCAACGGCGCTGGCGCTGGCCCGCGAAACCGACATGATCGCCACGGTGCCCGATCGGCACACCGCCGTGATGCGCGAGGGCATGCGCAGCTTTGCGCTGCCGTTCGCGATGGCGCCCTTTACGGTGTCGATGCTGTGGCATCCGCGAATGGACGGCGATGCCGCCCATCGCTGGCTGCGCGGCATCGTGCTTCAGGCTTGCGGGACGAGCGTTCCCCGATAGGTCCGCTCAGAAAGGAGCGCGCCGGCGGCGCGCACAAATTCCGCCGGCGGGCGTTATTGCTTGGGCGCGCTGGCCACCAGTGCGTCGAACTGCTTGTCCAGTTCCGCCAGCGAATCGTGGATATGCGCGCGGCGCGCCTTGATCCACTTGTCCTGCGCGGCCAGCTGTTCGCGCGCGGCCTGGATCATGCGGTCCATTTCCTTGGGCTGCGGACCGCCGATGGTGGCGCGGTTCTTCACGATGGCCACAGGATCCAGCGTCGAGCGGAACTCGGCTTCGCTCATCGGCAGGTCGGTGCCGTACTTCGAGTCCTTCATTGCGTCGGCATAGATGCGGCGCGCCTGTTCATACGGAAAATCCAGCGGCTTGATGTTGTTCGCCTTGGCGTACGACACGACCTCGGACGCAAAGTGATGGCCCGCACGGAACGGCAGCTTGTACTTGTGCATCAGCACGTCCGCCAGCTCCTGCGAGGCCGTCCAGTCGCTGTTCAGCTCTTCCAGCGCACGGTCGGGGCTGATGACCATGGCCTTGAGCACGCGATCCCAGCGCTTGAGCGCCGAAATGCCGCTATCGACCATCGCGGAATTCTGCTTCACGTCCTTGGGATCGCTCATGCCCGGCGTGATGTTGTGCGTCTGCAGGACCGGCCCCATCGCCAAGGTCACTGCGGTGGATGCGTCGCTGCGCGTGTCGTTGAGCAGGCCCGGATTGCGCTTTTGCGGCATGGCGCTGGACACGTACGTGTTGCCGCCCCCTTCTTCCAGCAGGATCCACGGGCGCGACTGGGCGTATTGGGTCATGACGTCCTCGACGAAATTACCCGTGCGCAGCGCAATGCTGGTGACGATGGAGGCGACCTCGACGGGCTGGTCCATGGACGAGATCTGCGAGGCATCGTAGGCATTGTCGACCAGTGCCTCGAAGCCCAGGTATTGCGCCATGCGCTTGCGGTCCAGCGGCCAGCTCGTGCCGTTCAGCACGGTCGTGCCCATGGGCGACCGGTCGATGCGGACGTAGGCTTCGCGGATGCGCTGCGCGTCCCGCGCCAGACCTGCGGCCTGACCCAGCAGATAGTGTCCGTAACTGTTGGGCTGCGCGGCCACGCCGTTGGTGTAGTTGGGCACGATGGTGCCCGCGTGCTTGGCCGCCAGCTCCACCAGCGTGGTGGATGTGGCGTTCAACTGATCCGCCAGATCCAGCAGCTTGTCGCGCAGGATGGCGCTGCGATAGGTGGCGTGCATGTCCTGGCTGGAACGGCCGGCGTGCAGCAGGGTGATGTCTTCGCCCGCGGCCTTGATCAGCAGCGGTTCAAAGGTGATGACGGTGGCCGGCCGTTTGGCGCCGGGCTGGTTGCCGTCGTGGATGACTTTTGCGACGCCAGCCGCCAGGCGTGGCGCCATGGACTTGTCGAGCAGGCCTTCGTCGGCGTTGATCACCGTGGTGGCCTTGTTGATTTCTCCCAACCAGAAGAAGGGGTCACGCGGCGGAGATTGCTGCGCGGTGGCCGCATTGCCGGCCAGCGTTAGCACCAGGGCGGCGCCCAGGGTGGGAAGAAACTGTCTCATGGCGTTCTCGTTATAGGGGTGACCGGACAGTGTATCGGAGCGCGTTTTCGCCGGACACCCGGTATTGCACGGAGGCGCGGGAGCCTGACAACGGGCTGAGCGAAGATAGACCGCCGACGCAAAAAAAGCCGGCCTCCGAAGAGGCCGGCCTTTCGCATCCGCCGAGACGGAATGCCTTAGAAGCGCCAGCTCACGTTGACGGTGCCGGTGTTCTGACGGTTGCCGTCGCCGAACTGACCCGAGTACGCCAGGCCCAGCGTGGCGTTCTTGCTCATCGCCAGGTCCACGCCGACTTCCATCACAGCCGCGTCACGCGCCAACGGGTTGCCCGCCACCGTGAACGGCTGGCTGCCGTCGAACGACATCGTGGCTTCCGGATTGACGTCGCCGTAGGCATGGCGCCAGCCCAGCATGCCGCGCAGACGGCCCGCGGTGTCCTTCACGTCAAACGTGGTTTGCGCGCGCAGGCCCAGCGTGGTGGTGCCCACGTTGTTGGTGCTGCTGCGACCGCTCAGCGCGGCGTCACCGCCCGACTCCGAGAAGCCGCGGGTGCGCAGGTCACTGAAGTCGGCGCCGAAGAACGGTTCCAGCGTGACACGGTCGTTCAGCGGGATCGCGTAGCCGACGTCGGTGAAGACCTGGCCGGTGCTGGCGCTGTAGTCAGCCTTCAGTTCCTGGTACTGGCCTGCCGCGTTGATGTTGCGCTTGCTGTCGATGTCATGCCACGTGTAGGCCAGGCCAGCGGTGAAGTTGATTTTGCCCGAGCCGGCTTCGAACGACTTTCCGCCGTACAGGATCGCGCTGTAGCTGTTCACGTCGGACTTGGCCGAACGGTCGTCCACGGTGATGCGGCTGTCGGTGTAACCGAACGCGCCACCCAGGCGCCAACCGTTGCCCACGCCGTGGTCGCCGCCGACGAAGATGCCGACATCACGTTCACGGGACTTGGCGACGTTGCCGTTGCCGTCCATCGAGCGCCAGTTGCCGAAGGCCTGCGCCCACAGCGGCTGCGCGTTCGAACGCGGCAGCATGGAGGCGTCGCCGCGGCCGACTTGCGCCGTGGGCGGGCCGGGGATGAAGCCGGCGTTCATGTTGGCGCGCAGTTGTGCCGTGGGCAGGCTGGCGACGTTGTTGCTGACGTTCTGCATCGCGGTCACGCTGCTGCCGAACGATTCGCCCGACAGATCGGCGAACACGCCGGCCGGCGCGCCGTTGGGCAGGTTCAGGACACGCGTGTACAGCGAGCTGGTCTTGGGCAGGGTTTGCACCGCGTTCGCCGCCGAACGCTGGTTGCCGGTCACGGCCAGGTCGGCGAACTCGATCGGACGGGTACCGCTGTCCGTGTTGCCGCCGCCGTTGTCGACGGGCTTACCCGGGCTGGGCTTGGTGTCCGGCTCGGTCGGCTTGGGGTCCGGGTTGGTCGGCTTCGGGTCCGGGTCCACGGGCACCTGCTTCATGTCCAGCTTCAGCACCACGTCGTTGCCTTCCTGGTTCAACGTCGGTTGCAGATAAGCCAGATCGCTGGACACGCCGCCAAACTTGCCGTTCACGCTGTTGGCCGACAGGATCGTGTAGGCGGTCGATGCGGCGTACGTGCCGCCCGAACCGATATGCACGACGTTACCGGCCAGGTTGGCCGTGCCCGTGACGTTCACGCGGTCGCTCTTGCCATCGTCGGTTGCATCGACGCGGTAGGTCGAGCCGGGCATGAAGGTCAGGTCGCCGTTCACCGTCACGGTGCCGATTTCGGAATTGGTCGGGATGATGCCGATCGACCCAATCGGCGCGAGCGTCATGGCCGACATCATCACGTGGCCCGTTTTCGCGGCGGTGCCCGGCGACAGCGTTGCGCCCGACGCCAGCGTCGTGTTGCCCACATCGCCGGAACCGGCCAGGGTGCCGTTCACGGTCAGCAGGCCATTGACCTTCGTGCCGGACAGCGTGAGCGTCTTGCCCGCTGCGACGTTCACGGCGCCGACGGTGATGTTGCCTTGGGGCGCATAGTTGGTGTTGATGTTCACCGTGCTGGTGCCGCCGCCGCTGGCAAACAGGAAGCTGTGCTGGTTGTCCTCGCCGGTGATGGCGCCATAGATGTTGCCGCCGTCGATATTCAACGTGGAGGCGCCAAGGCGCACGTCGCCGATGATGGTGCCGGTGTTCGTGATCACCATCGGCTGGCCGGCGCCCTCGACGTCGACCGCGACACTGCTGGAGGCGAACATGTAGGTGTTGGCGAGGATCGAGCCGCTGTTGACGATGCCGCCCGTCACTTCGGCGCCGCCGCTCACCATGATGCCGCCGTTGATGGTCTGCGAGTTTTCGATGCGTCCGTCGACGGTGCTGCCATTGCGCACTTCCACCGCCAGATTGCTGCTCGGGAAGATCGGGGAGGGAGAGCTCGCGTAGATGACGCCGGCATTGACGATGTTGCCCTTCACCTGCGAATTGTCGCCGATCAGGATGCCGCCGTTCAGGGTGCCTTTGTTGTCGATGTTGCCGGCGACAGTGCTGCCATTCCTGAGTTCCAGGGCCAGATTGTTCACCGGCATGGACGAGGAGGTGATGTTGTTCGCGTTGACGGTGCCGATGTTGACGATGTCGCTATTCACGGCAGAGGCGTCCCTGACCAGAATGCCGCCGTTGATCGTGCCGTTGTTTTCGATGCCGCCGGTGACCACGCTGTTGTTCGAGATATCAATCGCCAGACCGCTCGTCGGGAAAACGACGGAATTGCTGTCGGAATGGATGATTCCGTTGTTGATGATCTTGCCGCCGACGGTGCTGAAGCTGGTGATCGTCACGCTGGAACTCGACGGCTGAGCCATGGGCGAGACGCCTGCAAAACCGAAGATGATGTATCGGCCGTAGAGATCGCCGTTGTTGACGATGTCGCCGCTCACTTTGCCTTGGGCGAGACCCACGCCGTAAGCCGTGCTGTTGGCTTCGTTGCGGATGTTTCCGTTCAGCGTCGACGCTTCCACCGAGAAGGAGCCGTCGTAGTACCCGCCCTGCAGGCGCGCGCTGTTGATGAGGTCGCCATTCCGCACCGCACCGCTCTGCAGGCGAATGTAGGGATAGTTGGAGGACGCCGTGTTTTCGATGTTGCCAAACACGAGGGGATCCGCGTATCCATCCTGCAGATACTCCGGGCTGATCTGCGCCAGCGCGTACGGGGTGGCAATAGGCGAAAGGCTCAAGCTAAGCAATACAGCAATACGAGTAAGCGGGAAGCGGCGAGACATTTTGTAGTGACCATGTAAATTTCGTGTCTGAAATGTACCGATCATTGCAAAACGGAATCTGAGCAAATCTGAGCGATTTGTAAGATCCGAGAATCCGCCACCTCAAATCGCGCAAATTAGGCAGAGAATCGCGCGCTTTTCCCGATTTTGAATGCAGCTACCCAAGGCGTCGCCTGAAACAAATAGATGCGTTCACGCAACAATCGCGCGCCGCGACGCGCCGATTCATGTGCCGACCACGCGGTCAGGCTGCTGCGGCGTGGGGCAAATTCAGGCAGAAAGACACCGGTTCGTCCCCGCCGGCCGACGACAGCGCGACGGATCCGCCAAGCCGCTCTGCAATCGAACTCACCAGATACAGGCCCAAGCCCGCCCCGGGATGCCGCATGGCGTTGTGGCCGCGGTAGTACTTCTGGAACAGCCGTTCCTGCTCGGCAGGCGGAATGCGGCTGCCAGGATTGGAGACGGCGATGCGCAGCATGTCCCCCTCTTCGCTTACCAAGACGCTCACCCTTCCACCTGCCTCGCAATGCCGGTCAGCATTGGCCAGCAGATTGCGCAGGGCAATCCGCAACATGCCCGCGTCGCAATCGAGCGCGCGTATGGGCGTCTCGTAGGTGCTTTGCACCCGCCCCGGCGGATACTCGCTCGCCAGGTCCTGCAGCAGCGCCGGCAGATCGCACCGGGTCATGCGCAGCTCGGCGCGCGGTTCACGCATGCGGTCATCGGTCAGGTATTCGTCCACCAGCGCCAGCAGGCGCGTGGCCGCATTGCGGATGTTGGCGCACCGCGCCAGGCTTTTTTCCAGCGGCGCAGCCAGGTTGCGGCCAAGCTGCTGCGCCGACGTCGTGATGATCGCCAGCGGCGTGCGGAATTCGTGCGACACCATCGCCACGAATTCGCGCTGCTCCGTGAACATCTGCCGTTCCTTTTCCAGCGACGTGCGCAGCTCGCCCTCCAGCGCCACGCGGCGTTCGATCTCGCCTTGCATTTCGGCCGTGCGCAGCGCAACTTCGCGTTCCAGCCAGTGGCTGTGCTGGCGTGCCAGATCGGCCGCCAGGTTGGCCTGCTGCAGTTCGCGGACGCGGCGGCGGCGTTCGTAACGGCCAACAATGAACAGACTCAGCAGCAGCATGTGCAGCATCGTGCCCAGCGTGGAGACGTATTCGGTGAAGGCGTTGACCGGAAACACCCCGAGGTTGCGCAGGAAGGCGATCAGCACGCCCAGGTAGAACACCCCGAACGCCAACGCGAAAAAGCGCGCCGGCCGCCAGCCGCGCTTGAGCAGATAAGCCGCCAGCGTGGTGAAGCCCACGATCACCAGCAGCGCCAGCGCCTGAATCGGCTGCATGCCGGCGCCGTAGTGCCCCGTCACGATCAGCGCGGCGCAGATCGCGGCGATGCCCCAGAACAGCCAGTCCAGCCAGCGCACGGCGCGCGGATAGAGGGCTTCCAGGTTCAACTGGCGGAACGCGACACGCAGCGCCACCGGCAGGCTGACGGCGATGCCAACGCCCAGCAGCCGATCGCTCCAGGCCACCGGCAGGCCGGTCAACTGCTGCACCAGCCCCAGCGACAGGACTTCGTTGAAGACGCAATTGCCGATGTAGGCCAGGAACAATCCGCTCATCGGCGCGCGCGTGACCAGCCAGAACGCCGCGTGCGCGCAGATCAGCAGCAGATAGAAGCCGAAATACAGCCCGAACAGCAGGCCCTCGCGGCGCGACTGGTTGTCGAACGCCAGCCGCTGCCAGACTTCCAGCCGCGTCGCCATGGCGTTCTTGCTTTGCAACCGCACCAGGATGACGTATTCGCCTGGCTTGGACGGATTGAACTGGATCACGGGGCTGCGATAGTCCACCGGCCATTTGCGCCGCGCCAGGTCCTCGCCGCTGCGTCCCAGCATCGTCCAGCCGCCGCCATGGCCCACGTAGATGCGCGCGTCGTCCAGCAGTGCGTTGGTCAGCCGCAGCATCCAGCCGCCGTGCATGACCTTATCGACCTGCACGGGCAGGCGCAGCCAGATCGTCGCGGGCGTGAAGCCGGCGCTAAGGCTGCCCGGCAGCGGCGTCCAGCCGTTCGCGCTGGCGGCATTTCCCACGTCGAGCTCGCCATCGGGATCGATCAGGCGCTCAAGATGCCCGGCCGCGTCCTGGACGCTATGGAAGCCATCCAGGCGCAGCGGCTCGGCGCGCGCCGGTGCGGCCGCGGCCAGCAGGCCCGCGAACAGGCAGGCCAGCAGCGTCAGCCACAGCGTGGCCCTGGAGTAACATTCCCGTTTCATCAATCGCAATCTACGCAGCATTTCCGTGCAACCCGGCAGATTACACCAGCCCCTCACGCTGCATTCCTCAGGCGCTTCATGCCTGAAGTGATCCTGCTCGAAGATGAACCCGTGCTGCGTCAGGAGCTGGGCGAATTCCTCGAAGAGCTGGGATACGCCCCCTCGTGCGTGTCCAGCCTGCAGGAATTCGACCAGCGTTTCGACCCCGCCCGCCATCATCTGGCCGTCATCGACATCGGTCTCCCGGATGGCTGCGGCCTGGACCTGATTCAGCGTCTGCGCCACGAAGGCCAGCAAGTGGGCATCGTGGTGTTCAGCGCGCGGCAGACCGGTCCTGACCGGATTTCGGGCCTGGGCATGGGCGCCGACCACTATCTGGGCAAGGGTTGCGACCTGGACGAACTGGCTGCAACGCTGGCCGCGCTGGTGCGCCGGCTGGGGCTGCCTCAGCCGGGCCGGGATCAGGCGCCTTTGAGCTGGCTGCTTGAAATCGGCCCCCGCCGCCTGCACATTCCTGGCGCGGCGGCCATGCCGCTGTCGCAGCAGGACCTGACCGTGCTGCATTGCCTGATGAGCCAGCCCGGCGAAAACATCAGCCGCCGGCAGATCGTCGAAGCCCTCGGCGCCGATTACCTGGACTACGACCAACGCCGGCTCGATACGCAGATGCGCCGGCTGCGCCGCCGCGTCGAAGCCCTGAGCGGCCAGACGCTGCCCGTCAAGACACTGCGCAGCAGCGGCTACTGCTTCTATCAGGCTGCAAAGGTCAAGGACTGATCGCGGCCGCGCCGCGCATCAGGCTTCGGCCGCCCGGCAGAACGTGATCTGGAAACGACCCGGCAGTTCAAACGCCACGTGATGCCGCACGCCGGGTTCGATCACCACCTGCTGGCCCGCGGTCAGCACGGCTTCGGTATGCGGGGCATCGTCCAGCACAAAACGCAGCACGCCCGCGTGCACCTTCAACAGTCCCCACGTGCCGGCCTTGGTGGAATGCGCGGCCTTCAGCGCGTCCGGCAGGTTGTCCGGCGTGAACACGGGACTGTCCTTATAGGGCTGCACGCCGGGCGGCAAGCGGTCGGGCAGGCTGACGATGTCCGCCCGCGCCTGCCAGACGGCCCACAGCTTGGCCGCGATGCGATCGGCCATTGCGTCCGCCGTCGTCTGCAGCTGCACGTGTCCCAGCGCCGCCGTCGTGGCGTGAAAGAGCGCCAGCCAACGTTCAAAGAGCGGCCACGACAGATCTGGAATGCGCGCATGCGCCGGGATCGGCGCTCCCTTGAAGCGGCGCGTGCCCAACACCAGCGACGACCAGAAATCGCAGAGCAGCGACAGATGATGGTCCCAGTCCTTCACGCGCGCATTGAAGATCGGACCCAGCACCTCGTCTTCGCGCACCTTGGCGTAGAAGGTGTGGACCAGCCTGCGGATGTCGTCTTCGGTGGGGGCTGGCGTCGGGCTAGCGGGTTCGGATTGCGGCGTGAAAGGCATGAAAGGCGGGAAGCGCTTGGACGTGAGAACGCCTGCCATTCTCCGCACGCCGCGCGTCCGGTCACATGACGAAGGTCATTGGCGCGCGCGCCTTTTCACGTCACGCGACCGCATAAAAAGCGCGCCCGATCCCGGCGCACGCGTGCGTTTGAGCGTGTCAGAACGGCCGTTTGGCCGTCATCGACAGGCTGGCCAGATGGGCCGGATCAGTCACCACCCACTGGCTACGCTTGCCGCTGATATAGCCCTGCGCCTGCCAGTCGTTCAGCAGCCGGCTCAGCGTTTCAGCGCGTATGCCCAAATGCGCCGCAAGCTGGCGCTGGTTCAGCGGCAGCGTCAGCGTGGCGCCCTGCCGTTCCTGCAGCCCCATCAGGTAGTTCGCCAGCCGTTCCGCTGCAGAACTGGACGTCATCCAGTCGACCTTGTTCACCTGGTCATAAACCGCCTGGCTCATACCGGCGAGCAGCTTGAGCGCCAGATCGGGCCAGCGCCGGCACGCGTCGTGCAGCTTCGTGCGGGCCAGCCGCCAGCACTGCACATCCGTCCGCGCGCGCGCCTGCATCGGATAGCGGCCGTGCGGCATGAACATCGCGGCCTCGGCCATCAGCTGCCCTGGCTCGAAAACCCGGAACACGCGCTCGTCGCCGTTGTAGCTGTAGCGCATGACCTCGGCTTGCCCGGTTTCAACCAGCAGGTAGTGGCGCGCCTCGTCGCCTTCGCCGAACAGGATCTGCCCGGCCGGCGCCCGCAGCACGCTCGCCTCGAGCAGAAGATCGTCGGCCACGCCCGCCGGTAATCCGGCCAGCAGCGGATGCTGTGCAAGCAGGCGGACGGCCGCCGCGCGCGGCTCGAGCACATTGATATTTGTCATTCTGCGTCTTTCGGCTTGAGTGTGAGAATAAAACGATAATAGTTCCTATTTAGAATAATGACCTCACCTCAGCAAACCCGCCGCCGCTTCTGCGCCGCGGCGTTGGGCGCCGCCCTCCTGCCGCGCCTTGCAACTGTCCGGGCCGCCACGCTCGAACGCCGGGCCCAACTGACCCTCGCGGG
Organism: Achromobacter sp. ACRQX; assembly: GCF_022346505.1. NCBI lineage: Bacteria > Pseudomonadati > Pseudomonadota > Betaproteobacteria > Burkholderiales > Alcaligenaceae > Achromobacter > Achromobacter sp. ACRQX. The sequence goes on along the minus strand of NZ_JAKRML010000001.1, from coordinate 76,848 downwards.
ACCGGGCGCCGTGGTCAGCTATCCGCTGATGCACATGGCGGCCACCGGCGCGCTGGCCGATCACACCGACAAGCTGCGCTTCCGCTTGTGGCAGACGCCGGACCAATTGCGCACGCTGCTGGTGAACCGCGACGTCGAGTTCAGCGCGGCGCCCAGCACCCTGCCCGCCCTGCTGCACAACCGCGGCATGCCGGTGCGCCTGTTGAACATCTCGGTCTGGGGCATTCTGTGGCTCGTCAGCCGCAACCCCGACGTCAAGACCTTCGCCGACCTGGCGGGACGCGAGCTGGTCGCGCCCTTCCAGCGCGATCTGCCCGCCGTGCTGCTGGACACCTTGCTGCAGGCCCAGGCCGACAAAGGCCTGGCGCCGGTTACGCTGCGCCGCACCCGCGACGGCCAGGACGCCATCGCCCTCATGCTGAGCGGTCAGGCGGAAAGCGTGCTGCTCGTCGAACCCATGGCCTCGCTGCTGCTGTGGCGCGCGCAACAGGCCGGCGGCATGGCGCTGCACCGCGGCCAGAGCCTGGAAGCCGCGTGGCGCGGCAGCTTTCCCGAACAGCCTTCATTGCCGCAAGCCGGCGTCATGGCCGGCGCAGGCGTCGCGGACGATACCGCGCTGTGCCGCGCGGTGGACGCCGCCTACGCCGCGTCGGCGCGCTGGTGCGCGGCCAACCCCGAGGCCTGCGCCGACCTCGTGCGCGAACACCTTCCGCACCTGCCCGCGCCGGCTGTCGTGACTGCGATTCGCGGCACGCGGCTGGACAGCCGCAGCGCCCGCGACGCCCGTCCCGAGCTGGAAGCGCTGTACCGCCTGCTGGCCGGCCGCTTTCCGCAGGCCATCGGCGGCGAGCTGCCCCCTGTCGGCTTCTACGGACCATGAGCGCCCCCGCCGCAAGTCCCGCGCGCACGTCGCGCGGCTGGAGCGTGGCCGGCGTCCTGCTGTTGCTGCTGGCATGGCACCTGACCGCCCGCCATCTTGGCCCGCTGCTCATGGCCACGCCCTGGGACGCGCTGCGCGCCATCGGCCCCCTCGTGCGCAGCGAACAGTTCTTCGCCAACGCAGGCGTCAGCCTGATGCGCATCGGCGTGGGCGTGCTGGCCGGCGCCTCCATCGGCTTCACGCTCGGCGTGCTGGCCGGGCACAGCGCGCGCCTGCGTGGCCTCATCGAACCTGTGCGCTGGCTGCTGATGGCCGTGCCGCCCGTGGTGATGGTGGTGCTGGCCATGCTGTGGTTCGGCATGGGATCGCCCATGGTCATCTTCATCACGACGCTGATGATGGCGCCCGGCATGTACGTCAACACCGTCAAGGGCATGCTGCACGTGGACCGGCGGCTGATGGAGATGACGCACGTCTATCGCTACGGCCCGTGGCTGCGCCTGCGCCACCTCTACCTGCCCGCGCTCAGCGCGCCGCTCCTGGCTGCGTTGCTCATCGCCCTGTGCGGCGGCGTGCGGCTGGTGGTGATGGCCGAAGTGCTCGGCGCGGAAAACGGCATCGGCTATGCGCTCGCCAATGCCCGCAGCACGTTCGACACCGCCGAACTCTTTGCGTGGGTGCTGCTGATCTTCGGCCTGGTCGCGCTGCTTGAATTTGCACTGCTGCAGCCGTTGCAGCGCCGCCTGGGACGCTGGATGGAGCCGAGCCATGCTTGAAATGCAAAACCTCGTGCTGCGCTTTGGCGCCCAGCCGGTGCTGGCCCGCATCGACCTGCAACTGGCTGCCGGAGAGCGGCTGGGCCTTGCCGGCCCCAGCGGCGCGGGCAAGAGCTCGCTGCTGCGTCTGGCGGCGGGACTGCTCGCGCCCACGGCAGGCACGCTGCGCAACACGTTCCGGCATCCGGTGCTGATGTTCCAGGAGCCGCGCCTCTTGCCCTGGCGCAATGCGCGCGACAACGTGGCGCTGCCGCTGCGCGCCACCGGCCTGCGCATGGCCGACGCCCGCGCGAAAGCGGATGAATGGCTGGCCCGGGTCGGGCTGGTGGGTGCGGGCAATGCCTGGCCGGGAGAGCTGTCGGGCGGCATGGCGCAGCGGGTCTCGCTGGCCCGCGCGCTGGCGCTGGAGCCCGACCTGCTGCTGCTCGACGAACCCTTCAGCGCGCTCGACCCCGCGCTGCGCCGCCAGCTCTCCGCGTGCTGCCACGAAGAAATCGCGCGTCTGGGCGCGGCCCTTATCTGCATCAGCCACGACCCGCAGGAACTGCTGGGCCTGGTCGACCGCTGCGTCATGGTCGGCAACGGCCGCCTCGAACCCGTCTCGATCAGCGGGTCTATTGGCAGCCCGCAGCGCGCCGCCGACGCCGAACGCCTGCACGCCCTGCTGCTCGACTCAAGGAAGCAACCATGACCTACCTCGTCCTGCACATCGTGCATCTGTTCGCCGCATTCATCTTCATCGGCACCGTGATCTTCGAAGTGCTGTTCCTCGAACCCGTCGCCAGACGCCTGCCCGCCGACGTGCGCCGCGCGCTGTCGCAGCAACTGGCGCCGCGCGTGCGCGGCGTAATGCCCTGGGTTCTGGTCGTGCTCTACGCCTGCGGACTGGGCATGGCCTGGCACTACCGCGCCGTGCTCGCCAGCCCTGGCAGTTCGGCCTTCGCCGCCTTGCTGCTCTTGAAGATGGCGCTGGCCGGCAGCGTGCTGCTGCACGTCATCACGGCCATGACGCTGGCGCGCAGCCAACGCCTGCACGCCGCGCTCCGTTCACGCGTACATCTGAGCGTGTTCTGTCACATGGCCGGCATCGTATTGCTGGCCAAGACCATGTTTCACATTTCCTGGTAACGCCCAGGCCCGTCCTTCGTGGAATCCATCTGATGTCTACCCCTGTCCTGCGCCAGCTCGCATCCACCCTCACCCTGAGCGCCCTCGGGCTGTCCGTCGCCGCGGCGCAGGATGCGCCGTCGCTGGCCCCCGTCGTCGTTTCCGGGACCACCATCCCCAATGCACTGGAACCCAGCGTGCAACGCACGCAAGCCGAACTGCAGGCCGTGCCCGGCGGCACCAACCTGATCCAGCCGCAGCAGGCGGTGCGCCTGATCACGCTGCGCGACGCGCTGGAATACCAGCCCGGCGTCATCGTGCAGGAATTCTTTGGCGGCCTGGACCAGCCGCGTTTGAACATCCGCGGCTCCGGCATCCAGAGCAACCCGCTGTCGCGTGGCATCCTGCTGATGCAGGACGGCCTGCCGCTCAACGACGCGGACGGCTCCTTCATCATCAGCCTGCTCGAACCACGCAACGCCGGCATCATCGCCGTGCGGCGCGGCGCCAACGCGCTGGCCCCCGGCGCCAGCACGCTGGGCGGCGAGGTCGACTTCCAGTCGCTCACCGGCACGCAGGCCGACTTCATCCGGCTGGGCGGCGGCAGCTTCGGCACCCGCAACGTCACGCTGGCCAAGGGCTTTCAGGACGAGCGCTTCGACGGCCGCTTCGCCTTCGGCTACGACAAGTCGGACGGCTACCGCCACCACTCGTCGTCCGAACGCACCAGCTTTCAAGGCAACGTCGGCTTCCGGCGAGGCCTTTTTGAAAACCGCACCTATCTTTCGTACACGGACCTGAAGTTCGACATCCCCCAGCCGATCCCGAAGGCGCGCATGTACGAGGACCCGCGCAGCGTGCTGGGCGACGGCAATTCGCCGCAGGATATTTCCAACAACGTCTACAACCGCGACCCGCACCGCGACACCAACCAGTTCCGCCTGGCCAACCGCAGCTTCTGGGGCACCGAGGCCTTCAACCAGACCGCCGGCGTCTACTGGCAGCACACGAACGACGACTTCACCAATCCCCAGGTCGCCAACGTGACCGACAGCGACACCTATGGCATTGCCTGGCAACTGAACGGCAAGATCGGCACGGTGGACTACCGCGCCGGACTGGACTGGCAGCGCAGCAACATGGACCGCGACCTGTACGCCATCCGCCCGTCCGACGGCCAGCGCCTGCAACGCTTTGGCAACTACGACCTGCGCGCCGAGAACCGCAGCGCGATGGTGGGCGTGGACTGGCACCTTACGCCGCAGTTCAGCGTGGTGGGTGACGTCAAATACACCGTCGCGGTGCGTGACGCGCACGAGCGCAACAGCGGCAAGACGCTGGATCAGGATTGGCGCTACGCCACGCCGAAGCTGGGCGTGATCTGGCAACCGGCCGCATCGCAGCGCTGGTACGCCAATGTCAGCCGCAGCAACGAAGTGCCGACCTTCTGGGAAATCGTCAACGGTGAAGTCGCCGCGCCGATGAACCCGGCCACGGCCAGCACCTCCATGAGCAAGCTGGACCTGCAACGCGCGCTCACGTATGAAGTCGGCGGCGACGGCACGTTCACCGTCGCCGGCCGCGACCAGCACTGGAGCGTGTCCCTGTACCGCAGCAAGGTCGACGACGAGCTGATGTCGGTCACCAACGAAAACGGCACGCCCGCCGGCACCTACAACTACAACGGCCGCACGCGGCACCAGGGCATCGAAGCCGGCCTCTACGGCACGCTACCCTCGCCCGGCGAAGGCATGTTCGACTACCGCATCGCCTACACGCTCAGCGACTTCCGCTTCCGCAACGGCCAATATGAAGGCAACCGCATCGCCGGCGTGCCGCGCCATCTGCTGAGCGCCGAAGTCATGTACCGCATCGGCGGCTGGCGTTTCGGCCCCAACGTGCGCTGGCTGATGAGCGACACGGAGACCAACCACGCCAACGCGCCCGGCACGCAGCAGGAAGCCTATGCGCTCCTTGGCTTCAAGATCGCCTACGAGCACGACGCGCACTGGAGCGGCTACGTCACGGCCGACAACCTCACCGACAAGCCCTACGCCAGCAGCTACGCCATCCGCAACACGGCCACGCCCGCCATGCCCATCTTCCTGCCGGGCAACGGCCGCGCGTTCAGCGCGGGGGTGGCGTACAAGTTCTGATGGCGGACCGTTTGCCTTAGAACTCCGTGCTCACGGACAACAGCACCGTCAGCGGCGCGCCGACCGTCAGACCTTCGCGCGCCGCGGACTGCCAGTAGTTCTTGTTCAGCACGTTCTCGACCATCGCACGGATGACCACGGGCTTGCCGTTGGCGTTGAAGGCATAGCGCGCGCCCACGTCGAAGCGCGTCCAGCCCGGAATCTCCTGCGTGTTGGCGACGTCGACGATCTGCGAGCTGGTGCGCAGCATCCGCGCGGTCAGCGTCAGGCCCGGCACGAATGGCGTGTCCCATTCGGCTGCCGCGTTGAATTGCAGACGCGGCACGGCCGGCGCGCGATTGCCGTCGTTGACGCCGCCCTCGGTACGCGTCAGGCGCGCATCGGTATAGGCCACGCCGCCCAAAAGGCGCACGCCATGCGTCGGCTCGCCCTGCACCAGAAATTCCAGCCCGCGGTTGCGCTGCTTGCCATTGGACACGTAGCGCAGGCTGGCAGGATCCAGATAGCTGCTGGGACGCTCGATCTGGAACGCGCTGAGCGTCGTTTCAAACTGGCCGAAATCGTACTTGGCGCCCACTTCGAACTGCTTGGAGATTTCAGGCGCGAACACTTCGCCCGCGTTGACGGCGCCTTCGGGCGCCGTCCCGCCCTGGCTCAGGCCCTCGATGTAATTGCCATACAGCGCCAGCCGCTCCGTGGGTTTGACGGTCAATGCAAACGCCGGCGTGACGGCGGACTCGTTGTAGTTCGACGTCTGGCGACCGCTCATCGCGTCGAAGTTGGTCGACTCCACGCGCTGGTGCCGCACGCCCGCGATGAATTGCACGCGATCGTCGGCCATCGAAATCGTGTCGGCCAGCGCAATGCTGACCAGCCGGGAATCGCTGGCCCGCGGCAGATCCGACGGCCGCGCGATGTTCGGCTTGGGCAGGTCCGCGGGGTTGTAGATGTTGGAGAACACCGTGCTGGACCGGATCCGCGCCGCCGAATAGTCGATGTCCAGCACGCTGGCGCTCAGCGCCGGCTCATGCTTGAGCGGGCCGGTCTGCAGGCGCCCCCGCACGCCGATTTCGCCCGTCTTGCTCAGCAGCGACTCGTTCAGGCGGGCCGGCACCGCGCCGATATCGCCCGCTTCGTTCAGCATCAGCCAGCTCGTCTGCATGCTTTCAAAGTCGTGCTTGCGCGCGCCCACTGCGCCGTAGACGGTCCAGTCCGGCGACACGTCGTACTCGGCGCGCAGCGCGCCCGACCATTCCTTGGTCTTCCAGTAGGTCCACGACGGAAAGAAATTGCGGCGCGCGTCCGGCGCCCGGCCGATGTCCACGCCCGACGGCGGCGGAAACAGCAGGCCGCTGCGCGCATCGGTAGTGCGGTTCTGATAATTGATATCGCCTTCCACGCGCAGGCGCTCGCCCTGATAGTCCAGGCCCAGCGCCACGGCGCCCAGGTCTTCCTTCGCGCCGTCCATCGGCAGGTCGCCGCTGCTGCCGGCCACGTTCAGGCGCACGCCCCACTCCTGGCTCTCGCCATAGCGGCGCGACAGGTCGGCGTGCGCGCCGAACTGGCTGTCGCCGATGTAAGACACGGTAAAGCGGTTCAGCGGATCGGCGCCCGCGCGCTTGGGCACCAGGTTGATTGAGCCGCCCACGGAACCGTAGGGCGCCATCCCGTTCAGCAAGGCATTGGGACCGCGCAGCACTTCGACGCGCTCCACCCCGATCAGCGAACTCGAATTGCGCGGCGACACGCCGTACAGGCCATTGAACGACACGTCGTAATTGAACAGCGTGAACCCGCGGATGTTGAACTCGTCGCGCCCCGCACCGCGCGAGTACGTATTGCGCACGGTCGGGTCATTGACCAGCACGTCGCCGATGTTCTGCGCCTGCTGATCCTCGATCAGCTTGGCGGTGTACTGCGTCGCGCTGAATGGCGTGCTCATGTCGTCGCGGTCGCCCAACAGGCCCAGACGTCCGCCGCGCGCCACCTGGCCGCCTGGGTAAACCGGCGGCAAGCCGCTCGCCAGCCCGGAGGCCGTCACCGTCACGGGTTCCAGCGTGGTGGTCTGGCCGGCGGGCAAAACGCTCAGCCGGTACTCGTTCGGCGCCTCGCGCGTGGCGCGCAGTCCCGTTCCGGCCAGGGCCTGCTCCAGCGCCTGATGGGGGGTGTAGCGGCCGCGCACGCCATTGCTCTGGCGGTCGGCCACCAGCGACGGCTGCGCGGCCAGCAGGATGCCGGACGCGTTCGCCAGCCGCGTCAGCACCTGGTTCAGCGGCGCGGGGGCAATGTCGAAGGTCATCAGATCCGCCACGCCGGTCGTCGCGGGCGCGGCCTGCGCGTGGGCCGTCGGCCCCCAGACGGCGGAAACGGCCATCGCCAGGGCCAACGGCAGGCCCCAGGACGGGATGCGCCGGCGACGGCGGGCCAAGGCGCGTGCGCGGGTCACGGGAAAGGCCGCGGCGGCGGAAGAAGGACGGTGGGACATGACGGGACCTGTGCTCTCGTGCGTAAGTTCTGGAAGGGAGAGCGGCGCGCCAGCCATGCGGATTGCAGGGCGCGAGCGGCTCTTACTGTCCTTATTCGAACGAGCGGGCAAAACCCGGAACCGTTTCGCGGAATTTTTTTCAGGCGCGCGCTTCGAGGCTGATCCACCAGGGCATCGTGCGGCGCACGCGCACCGGCAATACCGAGGCCAACATGTCCAGCGCGCGGTCGGTCTCGCGGATGGGATAGCTGCCGAAGACGTGCAGCCGCGCGATCTCCGGCGCCACGGCCAGGTGGCCGAAGTGATAGCGGCGCAATTCGGCCACTACGTCCGCCAGCGGCGTGTTGTCGGCCACCAGCACGCCGCGCGTCCAGGCCTCGCGGGCGGGGTCCACCGGCAGGAAGCCGTCCAACGTGTCCGCCGTGAACCGCGCCTGTCGCCCCGCCGGCACGATGCCGCTGGCGCGGCTGGCGGCCGTGTCGACCCGGACGGCCCCTTCGTGCACGGCCACCACCACGCCGTCGTCCTCCCCACGCACGGTGAAACGCGTACCCAGCGCCTGCAGCCGGCCCTGCGCGGTGTCGACCACAAAGGGACGGATCGGGTCCGCGGCGGTCTGGATCAGCAGCTCACCGGCGACAAGCTGCAGGCGGCGCAACGTGGCGCCATAGTCGACATCGAACGCGCTCAGCGCCTTCAGCCAGACCTGGGTGCCATCGGCCAGCGCGACGTGGCGCGTTTCGCCCAGCCCCGCGCGATGGTCCGCGCCCCAGGTCGAGGCCGCCAGGGGCAAGGGCGTCTGCCGCCACGCCGTCCACCCCAGGCTGGCGATGCCCAGGGCCCCCGCCATCCCCAGCAGCAGTTGCCGGCGAGCGCGCGGCCGGGCCGACGCGGCCTGCCCGAACGCCGTCACGGCGGCGTCCCGGTCAGGACTGGATTGCAGCGGGGAAAAGCGGCGGCCAATGCGTTCGACGTAACCCCAGGCCTCGCGGTGTTCCGCCGCGCGGTCGATCCATTGCTGCCATTGCTGGCGCTCGGCGGCCGACGCATCGCCGGATCGCAGCAACGCATACCACTCGGCGGCCTGCTCCATCGCGCGATGAGAGGGCTCGCGCGCCTGCGCGGCGCTCATGAGGCGGCCGCCTGCAATGCCGCGGGCATCTGCGGCGGGCCGGCCGGCTCGTCCGCATGTCCTGCCGCCAGGCGCGCCTCAAGCTGCATGCAGCACAGCATGGCCTGGGCGACGTACTTGCGGACCATGCGCGACGACACGCCCAGCACGTCCGCCACTTCCTGGTCGGTCATCTCGCACGCCACCGCCATGACGAAGGCGTGGGCGGTCTTGGGCGGCAAACCGCGCAGCATCGCGTCGATCTCGCCCAGGGCCTGCAGCACCATGGCCTGATCCTCGGCCGAGGACACCGTAGGCTCGGGCTGCGCCGCCAGGGCGTCCAGCCACGCCTGCTCCAGGTCGCGGCGGCGCCACAGGTCGATGCACATGCCGTTGGCCATCCGGCGCAGATAGGTCCGGGCATGACGGGCGTTGTCGAACTTGCACGGGCGCGTCAAGAGGCGCACGAACGCGTCGTGCGCCAGGTCGGCGGCGTCCGCCGCGTTGCCCAGGCGCCAGTTCACCCAGGCCAGCAGCCAGCCGTGGTGATTGCCGTATAGGCTTTCGAAGTCCTGGGATGCCCCTTCCGATCCGCTCACGATCCCGCCCGCACGCGATACCGCTCACATTGCTTATTAATGCGAACGGTTATCAATTAACAAAGCGCAGATTATGGACCGGGGTGGCGAGGTTTGGCAACGGGGGTTTAGGCGATAATCCCGCTGCCCCGACGGGCCTGGCGAAGCCGGCACACAGCCGCGAAGGAAGCGATGAACTGGGACGATGCAAGGATCTTTCTGGCGCTGCAACGGGAAGGCACCCTGCGGCGCGCCGCGCGCGTGGCCGGCGTCGATCAGGCCACGATCGGGCGGCGCATCGCCACGCTGGAACACACCCTGGGCGCGACGCTGTTCCTGCGCAGTTCCACCGGATACACGCTCACGCCCACGGGCGAAAGCGTGCTGCGCGCCGCCGAACGCATGGAGCAATTTGCCCACGACCTGGTGCGGCAGGCCCAAGGCACGGACGGGCGGCTGGAAGGCGAGGTCAAGGTTGCGACGACCGACTCGCTGGCCATGGAATTCGTCATACCAGCCATCGCGGCGCTGCACGTGCAGCACCCCGCCGTGCGTGTCCGCTTGAACGTGTCGACCCAGATGGCCAATCTTGCCCGGCGCGAGGCGGACATCGCCATCCGTAACATCAAGCCCGAGAACCCGGATCTCGTCGCGCGCCAACTGGCCCGCTGGCCTGTGGGCCTGTACGCCAGCGAGCAGTATCTGGAACTGCGCGGCACGCCGTCGGAAGGCGAGGGCCTGCAAGGGCATGACCTGGTGTACTACCAGCCCTACCTCGAAGGCGGCCGCGCGCCCACCATCGTCGGCGAACCGGCCCAGGCGGGCTGCATCGTGGCCACGGCCAATTCCAGCCTGATGCTGCGCGCCATGATCGCCGACGGCATCGGCATCGGCGAACTGCCTGTGCCCATGGCCGAACGCGGCGGACTCGTCCGCCTGTGGCCGGCGCGCGAACGCGCAGGCGGCTTTCCCGTGTGGCTGGTGACGCACCAGGACCTGCGGCACACGGCCCGGGTGCGGGCATTCATCGACGCCGTCGCAAAGCAGTTCGACCCGCCGCCGCAATAGACGGCGATAGTCAACGACGACTGTCAGCGGTTATTGCCACCGGTTATTGCCCAGGTTTACTGCCGCAATTTTGCATTGGTCTAATTGCAAAATGCTGCGTGATTGCAGCACACGGGTTACCTATACTTTTTCGCAGGCCGGTCGGTTTCGCCCGGCATTCGAAGCGTGAGGTTCCCCATGTCGCATTCATCCGCCGTCGCACCCTCCGCGACGCCAACCCCCGTGGCAACACCGCCCGTAGCAGGCACCGCTGCATGGCGGTACGTCCTTGCCGGGTTCGCCGCCAGCCTGGCCAGCATCGGCCTGGCCCGTTTCGCCTACGCGCCGCTGGTCCCCGCGCTGATCCAGGCGCACTGGTTCTCCTCGTCCAGCGTCGTGTTCCTGAGCGCTGCCAACCTGACCGGCTATCTCATCGGCGCGCTCATCGGCCAGCCGCTGGCGCGGCGCCTTTCCAGCACACAGGTGCTGCGCGTCATGATGGCGCTGGTCACGCTGGCCTTTGCGGCGTGCAGCCTGCCGCTGTCGATCGGCTGGTTCTTCGGCTGGCGTCTTGCCTCGGGCATCGCGGGCGGCGCCATCATGGTGCTGGCCGCCGCGACGATCCTGCCGCATGTGCCGCGCGCACGGCGCGGACTGGCGGGCGGCGCCATCTTCCTGGGCATCGGCGTCGGCATTGCAGGCTCCGGCACAGTCGTGCCGTGGCTGCTGGGCATGGGGCTGCAGGCGGCATGGCTGGGTCTTGCCGCCATCTCGGCCGCGCTGACCCTGCTGACCTGGCGTGCGTGGCCGGCGCATGGCGCCGCATCGCGCCGGTTGGCGGACCCGGTGACGGGCACGCCTTCCCCTGCCCGCCAGCCCTCCGATCACCGCGCCGGCGTGATCCTGCTGTTCGGCCAGTATGGGCTGATGGCCGTAGCGCTGGTCCCGGCGATGGTCTTCCTGGTGGACTTCGTCGAGCGCGGCCTGGGCGCGGGCGCCGCGGCCGGCGCCCGCTTCTGGATTCTCTACGGCGTCGGCGCAATGGTGGGCCCCCCGCTTTACGGCTGGCTGGGCGATCGGCTTGGCCCGCGCCAGGCCCTGCGCGTCGTGCTGGCTGTTCAGGCGATGGCGATGGGCGCCTTGAGCTTCAGCCACCACCATGCATGGCTGGGCGCCGCCGCGCTGGTGGCGGGCACCTTCCCGCCGGGCATCGTGCCGCTGGCGCTGGCGCGCATCCACGACCTGATTCCGCACGATGCCTTTGCGCAAAACCAGGCCTGGAGCCGCGCAACGGTCAGCTTTGCGACCTTTCAGGCGTTGGCCGGTTACGGTTACTCGGCCGTGTTCAGCGCCAGCGGCGGCCAGCACCGGACGATGTTCGTCATCGGCACGGCGGCGCTGATCATCGCGGTCCTGGCCGAGGCCGGCGCGGTGGAAAAGTCGATCGGCCGGCTGCTGCAAGGCAGTCCCCAGCCCTGCGGCCCTGCGCCCGATTGCCGATGACACGCACGCCCGGGCGCCTGCCGGGCGTACACGAAGGCTCATCCCAGATACTCCACATTCCCGCACACCGAGATGCTCTGCCCGCTGATCATCGCCCCTTGCTCCGAGCACAGGAACACCACCTGATTCGCCACGTCTTCCGGACGCGTCATGCGGCGCAGCGACACCTTTTCCACAAGCTGCTCTCGCATCGCATCGTTGCTGACCCCGCCGGCCTCGGCGCGGGCTGCGATGATGCGCTCGACCCGGTCGCCCGACACCACGCCCGGCAGCACCGAATTGACGCGGATGTTCGACGGCCCCAGTTCCATCGCCCAGGTCTGGGTCAGCCCGGCCAGCCCGAACTTGCTGGCGCTGTAAGGCGAACGCAAAGAAAAGCCCAGGCGCCCCGCGACGGACGAGATATTGACGATGGCGCCGCCGCCCGCGGCCCGCAGCAGCGGCACCGCGCTGCGCGCGCACAGGAACGTGCCGGTCAGGTTGACGTCCAGCGTGTTGCGCCAGGCGTCCAGCGTCGTGTCCTCGAGCCGGCTGGTCGGCCCGGACACGCCTGCATTGTTGACCAGCACATCCAATGCGCCCCACCGCGCGCCCAGCGCCTCGAACATCGCCAGCACCTGCGTCTCATCAGACACGTCCGTCCGGCTGACGCTCAACGCGGGCAGGCTTTCTTGCGCCGCCTTGAGCGCCTCTTCGTCCACGTCGCAGATATGCACGTCGGCGCCCGCATCCACAAACCTGCGCGCGATCGCCAGTCCGATGCCCTGCGCGCCCGCGGTGACCAGCACGCGGGCGCCTTTCAATGATTCGGTCATGTCATGTCCCGATGTACAAGTGGCGGCGGCGCGGCTCGTGCGCCGCGCCGCCAGACGGTTACGTCACAGTGCGAACTCGGGACGGATGCCGCTTTTCAGCGGCAGGCCCATGATCTCGCGCGCCTCGGCGGGCGTGGCCGGCTCCATGTCCATTTCGCGGATGATGCGCACGATGCGCTCGGTCAACTGCACGTTGGTGGCCAGTTCGCCATGCCGGTAATACAGGTTGTCCTCCAGCCCGACCCGCGCGTGGCCGCCCAGCAGCAGCGCGCTGATGTTGGCTTCCAGCTGCGACGGCCCGATGCCGCTGACGCAGAAGACGCTGTTCTTGGGCAGCAGGTCCACCATCATCTGCAGATGCCGCGGCGAAAACGGCATGGCGTTCTGGAAGTTGCGATGCACGTTCATGACCAGGTTGATGAAGTGCGGGCCTTCGTCCAGGTCCTCGTTGATCAGCGTCGTCACGTCCTGCAGGATGTGCGTCGGACTGAACACCTCCCACTCGGGCTTGATGCCGCGCGCCTTCATGCCGACGGCCAGCTCGCGCCCTTTGCTGAGCGGCGTGTTCATCAGGTATTCGCGGTCGCCGAACGCCAGATTCAGCGTGGTGGCGTCCAGCGTGCACATCTCCGCGCCCGCGTCCATGCCCTTCAGACGCTCCTCCCACAGAATCTCCCACGTGCCGGGCGAGGTCTCGGCGACCATGTCGCCATGCACCCCACCGCCCGTGGAGTTGTTCAGCACGATGTCGCAGCGCTCGCGAATCAGCTGGTTCATCTTCCGGTAGACGGCGGCGTCGCACGTCGCCAGATCATCCGCACGCCGCGCATGCAGCGCCACCACGCTGGCGCCCGCGTTATAGCAGCGGTAGACATCCTCCGCGATCTCCGCGGGCTGCGTCGGCAGGTGCGGATTCTGGCTTTTCAGGGCCATGCCCCCGGTCGGGGCAATGGTCACGATGACTTTGCGTTTGGCCATGCGAGTTCTCCTAGGATTTCCACAGCGCGCAGCGGCTTTCGGACTGCTTCGTGAAGGCCTCGTTGCCGTCGATGGCCTGCACCACCGTGAAGTAATCCCACGGCTCCTTCGACTGGTCCGGGCTCTTGACCTGCAGCAGGTACATGTCATGCACGACGCGGCCATCGGGACGCACCACGCCGTCCTTGATGTACATGTCGTTCAGCTTGTTCTCGCGCAAGTACGCCAGCACCTTGTCGGCGTCGTCCGTGCCGGTTGCCTTGACCGCGCGCAGGTATTGCAATGCCGCCGAATAATCGGCCGCCTGCAGCGACGACGGCATGGCCTGCCGGCGGTCGAAGAACTTGCGGCTCCACGCGCGCGTCTCGTCCGACGCATTCCAGTACCAGCTGTCGGTCAGGTACATGCCCTGCGCGGCCGGCAGGCCCATCGCGTGGATGTCGTTGATGAACATGATCATGCCCGCCAGCTTCATCGACTTGGTGATGCCGAACTCGTTCGCCGCCTTGATTGAATTGGTCGCGTCCGCACCCGCATTGGCCAGCGCCAGGATCTCGGCCTTGCTGCTTTGCGCCTGCAACAGGAATGACGAGAAATCGCTGGCGGCCAGCGGATGCTTCACGCTGCCCACGACCTTGCCGCCGCCGGACTCAACCACCTTGGTGGTGTCGGCCTGCAGCGCATGCCCGAAAGCGTAGTCGGCCGTCAGGAAATACCAGCTCTTGCCGCCCGCCTTGACCACCGCCGCGCCCGTGCCGCGCGCCTGCGCCACGGTGTCGTAGGCATAGTTCAGCGTGTAGGGCGTGCATTGCTCGTTGGTCAGCGCGGGCGCGCCGGCGCCGACCACGATGATCGGCTTCTTCTTGTCCGCGGCTACCTTCGACATGGCCAGCGCCGTGCTGGAATTGGTGCCGCCGATCAGCATGTCCAGGCCGCGCTGGTCAAACCATTCGCGCGCCTTGGCCGAGGCCACGTCGGCCTTGTTCTGGTGGTCCGCGGTCAAAAGCTCGATCTTCTTGCCGTTGATCTGGCCGCCCATTTCCTCGATCGCCATCTTGATGGCTTCGGCGCCGCCAGGACCATCCGGCCCCGAGTAGACGCCGGACATGTCGGTGATGAATCCGATGCGGATCACGTCGTCGGACACTTGCGCCTGTGCGGCCGTAGCGGGCAGCAGCGTGGCGGAAATGGCGCCGGCAATGGCGGTGGCGGACAGCAGGCGTGGCATTGACAACATACCGGTCTCCTCTTATGGTTTTTGGCCCGTGGGCGTCAAACATTCTGCGGTCCGGCTGCCCCTGCGGACAGTCATCACGTTGACAAAGAACCCTAGGGTTTACCTGGGCCGCATTCCACCTCCAGACAGGGAATGAACATGCGCGAACCGCCTGCCCTGGCGGGCAACGACGCGTCCGCCGTGAATCGCAGGCCGGCGCGCAGTGCCGTGGACAAGATGCTCGACGTGGTGCCCTGGTACAAGGGTCTGCCCGAACTCGAGCGCGATGTGGTGCGCGCCGAACTGCGCACGGTGTCGCTGGCGACGGGCGAATACCTGTTTCGCGCGGGGTCCCGCTCGCCTGGCTGGTATGGCGTGGTCGAAGGCCTGGTGAAGTGGTCGTCGCCCGGCACCGATGGCCGCACGTTGTCGCTGGCCGGATTCAGCACGGGAAGCTGGTTCGGCGAAGCCACCATGATCCGCCGCGAACGCTTCGAATACGAAGTCGTCGCCCTGCGCCCCAGCCGAATCGTGATCCTGCCGCGCGACACCTGCGAACGCCTCTGGAACAACAACATCGAATTCACCAAGGCGTTGATGACGCATCTGGCGCAGCGGGTGAACTGGCTGATGGGCTGCTACACGGGCAACGTGCTGCTCGACGTCGACACCACGGTGGCGCGGGCCGTTGCGGCGCAACTGGACGCCGAGGTCCATTCGGGCACGAAGGGCCGGTTGCGGATCTCGCAGGAAGAGATCGCGGGCTTATGCGGCGTCTCGCGCCAGCGCTGCAACACCGCGCTGACCCGCCTGGCGCGCGAGGGCGTACTGCAAACGCATTACGGCGGGTTGACGGTGCTGGACAAGGAGGCGTTGTACCGGTGCGCAAAGATCAGCCGCAATCCGGCATAATGCCCGGGCTGCCGCCGCTCACGCGGCGCTGACACGAACGGCAACGCCGCGGCACAGCGCAATCTTGCTTGCTTCGCAGAACTGTTCTGCAGATCGATGGGGTAATCGGCCGGTCGGATAAAAATTATCATCGGCATGTAAGACAACCCCTGGCCGGGAGCCTGATTCCGGCCTACCCAGCCGCCAGCGTCAAAGCATAAGAATCCGGCCCGCGGAAGGCACGGTCCCCGCATGGCGGCGGGAACCTGGAGAGAGACAGATGCGCAAGCTCACGCGCCGCGGCTTCATCGCGGCCGGAACCCTCATGATGTTTGCCCGGCCGGTGCTGGCCGCGGCCAAGCCCGTGACCCTGATCGTGCCCTATGCTGCGGGCGGCCCCAACGACAATTTCGCGCGCCTCCTGGCCGAAGGCATGGGCGCCGAGCTGGGCATGAACTTCATCGTCGAGAACAAGCCTGGCGCCAACGGCATCATCGGCACATCGCAGGTCGCACGCGCGCCCGCCGACGGCAGCATGCTGCTGATGGGCGGCTCCGGACCTCTGTCGCTGAACATCCTGCTGCGCCCCAGCCTGAACTACGGCTTCGACAGCTTCAAGTCCGTCGCCATGATGTTCGACGGCCCGCTCACGATCACCGTGCCCGCGAAGATGGGTGTCAATTCCCTCGCGGAGCTGGTGGCCTATGCAAAAAAAGAGAATCGCGCGCTCACCTACGGATCGCTAGGCCCCGGCAGCGTCACCGATCTATACGGGCTGATCATGTCCAAGACGCTGGGCATCCCGCTGACCGCCGTGCCCTACAAGAGCACGCCCACCAGCCTGATCGACCTCATCACCGGGCGCAACGATCTCTCCTACATGACGCCCATCGCCCTGGCCGACCACCAGAAGGCGGGCGCGGTGAAGATCCTGGCGCTGACAACCGACCAGCGCGATCCGGCCCTGCCAGAAGTGCCCTGCGTTACGGAATTGGGTTATCCCCAGCTCAAGGCCAGCTATTGGACGGCGTTGCACGCGCCCAAGGGAACGCCCGACGCGATCGTAGAGGCCTATTCCGCGGCCGCCATCAAAACCGTCCAATCCGAGAGCTTCCGAAAGCTGCTCGTGGCCAACGGCCAGACCGAGAAGGCCGGCGGCCCGCAGGCACTGGAAGCGCAACTGGACGCCGACCGGCAATATTGGGGCAAGGTCATCCAGGAAAACCACATCGTTCTCGATTGAGCCAGCCCTTCTCCCAATGACAAGCCCGCCAATTTGGCGGGCTTGTCTGTTCAGGCCGATGCGGTCATTCGTTCATTGGATCTGCGCCGGCGCGATGCCGTGCGTGGCGGACTGGAAGTTGATCACCGGACGCGCTTCCCGGCAAGCGGTCCTGCGGATCTTGCCCACGATGAGATCATGCGTGCCCAGTTTCTCGGTGCAGACGATGTCGCACTCGATGCTGGCCAGCGCATCGGGCAACACGGGCGCGCCATGTTCGTTCATCACCCAACCGCCTTGAGCGAACCGCGCCCTGCCCTGAGGATTCTTCATGAAGGCCTCGATCACTTCGGCATGACCTTCTCCCAGGATGTTGGCGACGAACCGGCCGTTTCGCAGCAGCGGCGCATGCGCCGACGCGGTCTGCTGCACAAAGAATCCGACCATGGGCGGATCGGCAGAGATCGACGTGAGGCTGGAAACGATCATCCCCGCCATGTCGGCGCCGTCGCCCGTGCTGACGGCGCTGATGCCCGCCGGCAGCGAGCGCATAGCCGCCTTGAAGTCATCGACCGACACCACCTCGTCGCAATCGTTGACCACCATGTGCGCGCGGATGTCGCCGCGTTCATCGACCCATCCATGCCGCGCAGCGTAATCCACCATCTTCGTGAAACTGGCCTCCCAAGCTGGATCGCCCGCGTGCTGCGACAGAAAGCGCAGCACCGACGGCGACAGCCGCACGTGCCTTTCGTCCTCGCGCCGGCCAATGCGGGCGATCGCACGTTCGAGCCTATCCGCGGGCTGCGGATCCGCCATGACATCCAGGCGGCCGAAATCAGCCGCATCGCGCAGCGCAATCGCGCCGGCATTGCTCAAGTAGATACGCATGTTGCCCTCCTTCAGGCAAGGACGGTCGTACTGCCGACTTCCTTGCGGATCGCGGGAATGATCTTGTCGCCCCAGAGTTCGATCTGCTTGAGCATCGTCTTCTGGTCGAAATCGCCAAGCTGCGTTTGCAGCGCGATGTGCTTGGGCCGCAGGATGCTGATCTCTTCCAGCATCTTGTCGATGACTTCATTGACCGACCCCACCGGCAGGTTCTTGCGAAGCTGCTCGAAGGTAGGATCCGTGTCCGACGGCACTTCCTTGACCATGTAGCCGTCGTCGCTCTGCGCGCGGCGGAACTTCAAGCTTTCGGAAATGCGGCGCTGGAAGCGCGCGCAATCCAGATAGGCGTCGATCTCGGCTTTGTTGTCCGACGCGTAGCCGCAGCGCAGGAAGCCGAACTTCACATCGCGATCCAGGTCCTTGCCATTGTCGTCCGCCACCTTTTCCAGCCGGCCTCGCAGCTCGGCGATGGCATCGTTGCCCTTGAGCAGCGCCGTCACGAACAGGTTGTGGTTCTCGCGCACGCCGCGGCCCAGCGTCACCGGATTGCCCGACGTGATCCACAGCGGCGGCATCGGATCCTGGATGCAGCGCACCGCGATCGAGCTGGGCGGAATCTTCAGGAACTTGCCGTCATGCTCGAAGATCTTCTGCGTCAGCCCCTTGGGGATGACGTCCAGGAACTCATTGAAGATCGCGCCCGACTCTTCCAGCTGCACGCCGAAGCGCTCGAACTCGAACTGCTGATACCCGGATCCCACACCCAGTTCCAGGCGGCCGTTGGACACCGTATCCACGAAGCCGACCTCGGCCAGGAAGCGCGCTGGGTGATACAGCGGCAAAATGCACACCGCCGTGCCCAGACGGATGCGGCTGGTCTTCGCGGCCGCATGCGCCACCGTCATCAACGGCGACGGCGACAGCGAGTAGTTGTTGAAGTGGTGCTCGGCGTACCAGGCCGTGTTGAACCCGGCTTGCTCGGCCGCCACCGTCTGCTCGATGGAGTTGTTGATGACTTGCGCGGAGGACTGGTGGTAACCTCGTTGCTGCGCCAGAATGAATACGCCGAATTCCATTGTGTCTCCTCATTGATGCTTGAATCCTTGAGGAAATTCTAGAGGCCGGTAGTCATGGGCTGGAATACAAGAAAAGCGGCGTTCTGTGCTGCATAAAGTGGAGGAATGATGGACAGACTGCGCGCAATGGAGCTCTTTCTGTCGATCTCGAAGACCGAGAGCTTCTCGGAAACCGCGCGCCAGTTCGGCATCTCCGCCACCTCGGTGTCGCGCATGATCACCGACTTCGAAAACGAGCTCAACGTGAAGCTCCTGCTGCGTTCCACACGGCAGGTCGTGCTGACAGAAGCGGGCCAGGAATACGCGCGCCAGCTCGAAACCATCCTCTGGAACATCAACGAGGCGCACCGCAACATCACCGAAATCCGCGCCGCGCCCAAGGGCATCCTGCGTGTGCATTCGCGCATGATGTTCGGCCTGGGCGTGTTGCCGCAGCTGGTCGCCGCGTTCCGCGAGGCCTATCCCGAGATTCACATCGAACTCGTGCTGTCGGAAGCCAAAACGGATCTGCGGCGCAATAACTTCGACATCGACTTTCGCATCTCGCCGCCCGTCGAGGCCGGCCTGAAGCGGCGCATCCTGTTCAAGAGCGAACGCTACCTGGTGGCCTCGCCGGCGTACCTGGCGAATCGCGAAGTGCCTACGCGGCCCGCGGATATCGCGCAGCATGACTGCCTGGCGTATCTGCTGCCCGGCGACCAGACCTGCTGGCGCTTCAAGCAGGGCGACGCCATCGACGAGGTGCTGATCAAGCCGCGGCACGTCACCAACAACGGCGTGGCCTTGCTGGAACTGGCCCGGCTGGGCGAAGGCATTGCGCTGCTGGATGACTACACCGTGCACCATGACATCGAGCGCGGCACGCTGGTGCGGCTATGCCCCGATTACCGTGTCACCAACACGACGTTTGAAGAAGGCATGTACGCCACCATCCTGGACACCGCCATGATCCCCGTGAAGATCCGGCTGTTCCTGGACTTCGTGGCCTCGCACGTATCCGGCGCGGAACTGCGCTTTGCGGCGTACGGCAAGCCGGCCGCCAGCGACTGACGCGCCGGCAGGCCTCAGGCTTGCGGTCGGATCCGGCAATGCGGACGCGGCGCGCCGGCATAACCCGTGCCGCGCACGCGCAGCAGTGCACCATCCATCGGGCCGTCCGCCGACAGGCGTCCGCTGTCGCTGATGGAGGTGACGTACAGGTCGGCCAGCCCGTCCCCGCCAAAACACAGCGACGCTGGATGCGCGACCGGCAGGTCGATGCGCACATCCAGCTTTCCGTCGCGGTCGAACCTGGCAATGGCGCCGGCATGCACCAACGCCGTCCATAACCCGCCGTCGCGGTCGAAACAGCAGCCGTCGGGCGCCGACCCTAGCGCGTCCGTATCGACGAAGACGTCGCGTTCCGACAATCTGCCCTGCGTGTCCATGCGGTAGCGGTAGATCTTGCGCACCGAACTGTCGCACACGTAAAAGTGCGTGCCGTCCGGATGCAGGGCCGGCCCGTTGACCACCCCCAGCCCCGCGTCGATGCGGTCAAGGCGGCCGGCGGGATCCAGGCGGTACAGGCCGCCCAGCGGCGGCTCCCCGGCCTCGCGGTAGATATGCATGGTCCCCGCCACGAAGCTGCCGTCCGGCAGGGGCGTGCCGTCGTTCAACCGCAGATTGGGGTGGCTGTCCTCGATACTGGCCAGCATCCGCAGGCTGCCATCTGCCGGCCAAAAGCGCGCAAACGACTCCTTCAGCGCCACCACCAGCTCGTCCTCGCCGTTGAACGCAAAGGAACCCAGCGGCGCAGGCAACTGCCAGCGTTGCACGCTGCCAGAGTCGGGGTTCACGGCCAGGATCAGCCCCTTGCGGCAATCCGCCATCCACAGCAGCCCGCGCGCCGCATCCCAGACCGGACATTCGCCCAGGGCTGCGCGCAGCGTCCCGATTTGTTCAATCAGCATCTTCCGCCTCGCTCCTTATTAGCCGGCTTTCCACCGACTTTTTTCCCCATGGTATCGGCTTGGCGTGGGCCGGAATATGCGGCATTCCTGCAGAACACAACCACCGTTTTTGGCGTAGATCGCGCAGGAGCCCCTACCTAAAATCAAAAAAAAGTCCGGCGCCGCCCGGCACGGACTGCGGACAAGACAGGTCGATCCGACCCGAGGAGACTTCCATGCAGCACGCCCACGGCGCCCGGCGCCCCACTGTCCATGCCCAGTCGAACGAGGTGCGCGCATGAGCGACACCCCCGTCAAGTTCGAAGTCAACGAAGGCGTTGCCCTGGTCACTCTGAACAACGCGCCCGTCAACGCGCTCAACCGCAACATGCGGCGGCGCATCGTGGCGATCTTCGACGAGATCTCCGAGCGCGAGGACATCCGCTGCGCGGTGCTGACCGGCAACGGCACGGTGTTCTGCGCGGGCGCCGACCTGAAGGACCGCCCCAACGCCGACATTGCCGGCGACTTTCTGGAACACAACCGCATCACCCGCGAGACCGGCAACGCCATCAAGGAGTGCGCCAAGCCGGTCATCGCCGCCGTCAACGGCGCGGCGCTGGGCGCCGGCCTTGGGCTCATGGCTGCCTGCGACATCATGTATGCGTCCGATAACGCCACGTTCGGCATGCCCGAGATCAACGTCGGCCTGGCCGGCGGCGCTTCCATGCTGCGTACGCTGTTCGGGCGCTCGACACTGCGCCGCATGTTCTACACAGGACAGCGTTTGACCGCGCACGACCTGCTGCGCCGCAACGTGCTGGAAGACGTGCTGCCCCCCGATCAGCTGCTGCCCGCCGCGTTGGCGCTGGCGCACGAAATCGCCGCCAAGGCGCCGCTCGCCGTGCTGTACGCCAAGCGCGCGGCCAACATGGTGGACCTGATGCCGCAGCGCGACGCCTATCGCTTCGAGCAGGACTTCACGATGGCGCTGGCCAAGACCGAAGACGCGCGCGAGGCCCGCATGGCGTTCCTGGAAAAGCGCCAGCCGCAATTCAAGGGGCGTTGAGCATGACGCAGCAGAATCAACGCCCCGGTGCGGGGCTGGCGCCCTTTTTCCAGGCGTCGGGCATCGCCGTGATTGGCGCCTCCGATGAGGTCACCAAGATCGGCGGCCGCCCCGTCCACATGCTGATCAAGCATGGCTACCGCGGCGCCGTGTATCCCATCAACCCCAAGGGCGGCACCATCCAGGGGCTGCCGGCCTACACGTCGGTGAAAGACACGCCGGCAACGCCGGAACTCGCCATCCTGGCCGTGCCCGCCGCCGCCACGCCTGCCGCGCTGCGCGACTGCGGCGCGCGCGGCGTGAAGGCGGCCATCGTCCTGTCGGCCGGCTTCACCGAGGCCGGTCCGCAAGGCGCGGCGCTACAGTCCGAACTGGTGGCGATCGCTCGCGAACACGGCATGCGCGTCCTGGGCCCGAACTGCCTGGGCACCGTCAACGTCGCCGAGCGCCTGATCGGCTCTTTTTCGATCGCGCTGGAAGAGAACATGCCGCCGGTCGGCCACGTGGGCATCGTGTCGCAGTCCGGCAACGTGGGCAGCCACACCATGCAGAGCGTCGCCCGGCGCGGCATGGGCGTCAGCCGCTTCATCGCGACCGGCAACGAGGCGGATGTGGACGCCGCCGACGGCATTGCCGCGCTGGCCGAGGATCCGGACACGCGCATCATCCTGTGCTGCATGGAAACTTGCCGGAATGCCGGAAAGCTCATCGACGCGTTGCGCCTTGCGCGCGGCAAGGGCAAGCCCGTCATCATCCTGAAGATCGGTTCCACGGAAAAAGGCCAGGCGGCCGCCGCCTCGCACACGGGCGCCCTTACTGGCTCGGACGCGGTGATCGACGCGGTCTTCCGCCGGCACGGCGTGCTGCGCGTGCGCTCTGTTGAAGCGTTGATCGACATCGGCCACGCGGCCTCGCTGCTCATGCCCGACCGCCTGCCGGCCAACGACGCGGTCACGCTCGTTGCCGCGTCCGGCGGCTTCGGCATCATGATGGCCGACGCCATGAGCGACGCCGGCCTTGCGCTGCCCGCGCTCGCGCCCGACACCCAGCGGCGCATCCTGGAAGCCGTGCCCACGGCCAGCACCGGCAATCCGGTGGACGCGTCCGCCCAGATGTCCAGCCGCCCCGACATTCTGCTCAAGATGCTGACGGCCCTGCTGGACGATCCGTCGGCCAGTTCGCTGGCGCTGTTCATGTCGCTGTCGCTCTACAACACCCGGCTGCGCGGCATCTATCTGGAAGCGCTGGCCCGGGTACGCACCAGCCATCCAGACCGCCTGCTGATGGTCATCAGCCAGGGGCCCGCCGACGCCGTCGAACAGATCAACGCGCTGGGCATTCCGGTGTTCTCCAGCATCGACGCCGCGGCGACGGGGCTGTCGGGCCTGGTGAAGCTGGGCAAGCTGCGCGCGGCCGCTTATGCCGACACGGCGCTGCCCGCCGCCGAACCCGTCGATCCCGCGGTGTTCCGCAACGAATTCCACGCCAAGCAGGCGCTGGGCAACGCCGGCATCGACGTGCCGCGCGAATTCATCGCCCGCAGTGCCGACGACGCGGTGCGCGCGGCCGAGGCCATCGGCTACCCCGTCGTGCTCAAGATCGCCTCCGAAGACGTCGCGCACAAGACGGAAGCCGGCGGTGTGCTGCTCGACGTGGCCGATGCCGACGCCGTGCGCCACGGCCATGCCCGCATCCTGGCCAACGTCGCGCGCCATGCGCCCGGCGCCCGCATCGATGGCGTCCTGGTCGCGCCGATGGTCGCGGGCGGCACCGAACTGATCGCCGGCGTGTCGCAAGACCCCGTCTTCGGCCCCATCGTCATGGTCGGCATGGGCGGCATCTACGCCGAGGTGCTGAAGGACGTGGCCGTGCAGGCCGCGCCCGTGACAGAGGACGAGGCCGCGGAAATGATCCGCTCGCTCAAGATGTTTGCCATCCTGGACGGCGCGCGGGGCCAGCCCAAGGCCGACATCGCCGCCGCCGCGCGTAGCGTGGCGCGCCTGTCGGCGTTTGCGTACCGCCATCGCGACGACGTCGCCGAGATCGACATGAACCCCATTCTGGTCCGGCCGCAGGGCCAAGGCGTGGTCGTCCTGGACGCGCTGATGATCCCGCGCGCCGCGCCCGCCCATTGAGGACAGCCATGCAATTCGAACAACTTGCCACAGTCCCTGACCCGGGCGCAGGCCCCGAGGTCTACCGCCAGCATGCGCGCACCTGGCTGCGCGCCAACCTGCCAGATTTCATGCGCGCCGACAGCCCGGACTGGCGCGCGCCCACGCTTGCCGAGAGCAGCGCCTGGGAGGCCGCGATGTATCAGGCCGGACTCGCCGGCATGACGTGGCCCAAGGCCTACGGCGGCCACGGGTTGACGCTGCGCGAGCACCTGGCGGTGAACAAGGAGATCGGCGCGCTGCCCATGCCGGAAAGCGTCAGCTCGATCGGCAAGGAACTGGCTGGGCCAATCATCATGGCCGTCGGCACCGAGCAACAGAAGCAGGAATTCCTGCCCGCGATTCTGGCGATGCGGCAGTACTGGTGCCAGGGGTTTTCAGAACCGGACGCCGGCTCGGATCTGGCACGGCTGCGCACCAAGGCCGTGCAGGAAGGCGACACGTGGCGCATCAACGGGCAGAAGATCTGGACCAGCGGCGCGGCCAAGGCGCATTACTGCCTGCTGCTGACGCGCACCGGCACCGTGGCCGACAAACATCGCGGCCTGCTGATGTTCGCCGTGCCGATGGACACGCCGGGCATCCGCGTCGTTCCCATCAAGTCCATCGACGGCAAGGAATCCTTTGCCGAGGTGTTCTTCGACGACGTGGTGGTTCCCGACAGTGCACGCCTGGGCGCGCCGGACGAAGGCTGGAACGCCGCCATCCGCGTGCTGTCCATCGAGCGCGCCACCAACCGCATGTATCGCCCGTGGCGCTTCGAGTGCGAATTGCGCCAGCTCATTGCGGCCTGCAAGTCCGATGCGCAACTGGCGCCCGCGCTCGACGACGGCTATGTCCAGCGCCGCGTCGGCGATCTGGTCAGCGAAATCGACGGATTGAAGGGTCTGGTTGAACTCACGGTGGCGCGCATGCTGCGTGGCGAGACCATCGGCGCGCGCGGATCGCTGACCAAACTTTATTGGTCGGAATGCCACCAGGCCTTTGCCGGCCTGGCGCTGTCTCTGCTGTCGCAGGTCGGCCCGCACTCCAGCCCCCTGGCGCGCCGCGCCCAGAAGGCCTTTACCACCGCCTACCTCTTCTCGCGCGCCGAGACGATCTACGCCGGCACCACCGAAGTGCAGCTGGACGTCATCGCGCAGCGCGTCATGAATCTGCCCAAGGACCTGACATGAGCCACGAAGAACTGCGGCCCGAGGAATTCGCGCAGGCCGCCGAAGCCGCGATCACCGACGCCCTGTCCCGCCCGGATGCCGGCGCCATGGCCCAGGTGCTGGCGCAGGCCGGCCTGACTGGCGTGATGGCAGCCGAGGAAGACGGCGGGCTGGGCCTCTCACTCGATTTCGCGCTGCCGATCGCGCACGCCGCCGGACGCCTGCGCCTGCCGCTGCCGCTGCCCGAACAGATCCTGCTTGCCAGCGCACTGGCCGGCACGCCGCAGGCCGCCGCGCTGGCCGCCGGCGAGCGCCTGGCCGGCATCGCGTGGCAAGGCAGCCTGCAGTCGGGCCATGCCCGTCTGGACAATGGCCCGGCGGACTGGGTGCTGGTGGCTGACGGCGAGGGCGCCGCGCTGCTCGATGCCAGCGCCCTGCCCCGCGACGAACAGGCGGCGCTCGATCCCGATCATCCGCAAGCCTGGATCGCGCTGGACGGCGCGCCCGTGCTGGCGCGCCTGGACGCTCGGGCCTGGGACGCGCTCCAGCGCCAGGCCCATCTGCTGCTTGCCGAGTTCGCCAACGGCGCCGCCGAAGGCGCCCTGCAGGCCGCGGCCGAGTACATGGCGACCCGCGTGCAGTTCGGCCGCCCCCTGTCGGCCAAGCAGGCCGTGCGCCACCTCCTGGCCCGCATGCGGCTGCTGCAGGACGTGTCCAGCGCCGCGATCCGCCGCGCCACGCAAGCCGACGAATACGGCGCGCCGCGCGAGACGCAGCCCGCGCTGGCCGGCGCGCTCGCCAACGCGGCTTTCGTCATCGAGAAAGCCATCCACCTGCACGGCGGCATGGGCTTCACGTGGGAACTGCCCCTGCATCGCGCCTTGCGCGCGGTGCGCAAGCTGGACGCCGCCTTCGCGGGTCTGGCCAGCGGCAACGGCCGCGCATTCATCCAATCGGTATAGGAAGACACCATGGCACAAGATCTCGCCGGGCGCGTCGCGCTCGTCACCGGCGCGGGCGCCGGCATCGGCCGGGCCACCGCGCGCCTGCTCGCCGCGCGCGGCGCCACGGTCGGCGTCAACGACC
This sequence comes from Achromobacter sp. ACRQX, assembly GCF_022346505.1. Classification (NCBI taxonomy): domain Bacteria; kingdom Pseudomonadati; phylum Pseudomonadota; class Betaproteobacteria; order Burkholderiales; family Alcaligenaceae; genus Achromobacter; species Achromobacter sp. ACRQX. Next base: position 50,705 of record NZ_JAKRML010000001.1, on the reverse strand, counting down.
TCAAGCAGGAGCTGGTGGACGAGGCCGTCGCCGGCATCACCGCCGAAGGCGGCAAGGCCTTCCCCGTCGTGCAGAACGTCGCCACGCGTGAAGGTATCGGCCAAGCGGTGCGACAGGCCGCCGAACAGGGCTCGCGCCTGGACATCCTGGTCAACAACGCGGCCTGGGTCCGCTATCAGAGCGTGCTGGAGATTCAGCCCGATACGCTGGAACGCATGCTGGACATCGGTTTCAAGGCCGTGATCTGGGGCATCCAGGCCGCCGCCGAGGTCATGGACGCCGAACGCGGCGGCGCCATCGTCAACGTGGCGTCAACCGCGGCGCTCAAGTCCGCCCCCAGTTCGATGGTGTACTCCGGCATCAAATCAGGCGTACTGGGCGTGACGCGCGCGGCGGCCGCCGAACTGGGCGCGCGTCGCATCCGGGTGAACGCCGTGTGCCCGTCAGCGGTGCCCACGGAAGGCACGCAGCGCAACCGCAACGCCGAGCGCGATGCGCGCCGCGTCGCAAGCACGCCGATGGGCCGACTGGGCTCGGTGGACGACATTGCCGACGCCATCGTGTTCCTGGCCAGCGACGAGGCGCGCTTCATCACCGCGCAGGCGCTGGTGGTCGACGGCGGCATCACGTTCACGACGCTCTGATGGACACCGTCCTGCTCACCGGCGCGGCCAGCGGCATCGGCCGGGCGACGGCCCGCCGGCTGGCCGCTGCGGGCCAACGCTGCGTGCTGGTCGATCGCAACGCGCCGGCGTTGCACGCGCTGCAGGCGGAACTGCCCGCCCTCGCAGGCGACGACCATCTTGCCTGCGTGACGGACCTGACCGAGGCCGGGCAGATAGCGGCGCTGGCGGACGGCTTGCCGCGACTGGACGCCATCATCAACAACGCGGGCATGACGGACAGCAGTAATCGTCCCACCGTCGACCAGACGGACGAGGACTGGCAGCGGCTGCTGGACCTGAACCTGCACGCGCCCGCGCGCGTGGTCAGCGCCCTGCGCGGTTGCCTCGCCGCGGGCGCGCGTGTCGTCAACGTCGCCTCGGGCGCGGGGCTGCGCGCCATCCCGTGGCGCGGCGGCTACAGCCCCAGCAAAGCCGGCCTGATCGCGCAAAGCCGCGCGCTGGCGCAGGCCGACCCCGGACTTTGCGTCACCGTGCTGTGCCCGGGATATGTGCAAACGGAACTGGTGGACGGCCTGATCGCATCCGGCCGCCTGGACCCCGCGCGCGCGGTCGCCAAGATTCCGCTGGGCCGGTTGGCCGATCCCGACGAGATCGCCTGCGCGCTGGTCTTTGCAGCGGGTGCGCAGGCCAAGCCCCTGGCAGGCAGTCTGCTGTGCGTGGATGGCGGCTCATCGGTGTACGGCGGCAGCCAGACCTATGCGCCGACCGCGGGCGAAAACCGTATTCAAATCGACGCGCCCCTGTCGCTGACCGTGCGCGGCGATTGGCCCTCGCCACGGGACGACGGGGCCGGCGACGGCTATCCCGCCGTGCTGGATGCCACGGTGCTATCCAGCCCGCCGGGGCAACGCCTGGCGGCCGTGCTGAATGCCGCGCGCCGCTTCGACCTGGACGGACCCGCCAGCCTCACGCTACTGCTGCCCGGCGGCGAGGGCCTGACGTGGGAGCATGCCGGGGATCACGCGGCGGCGCGGATGCTCGTGGCCTCGCTGGCCTGCGAATGGGGCCCCGCGGCGCGCCGCATCAACGCGGTGCAGGTCGCGCCGGGCGCCGCGCCCGAGGCGCTGGCGCCGCTGCTGCGCTTCGTCGCGGGCGCGCAGGCGCAATACCTCACGGGTCAGGTGCTATGCAGCCAATAAGCGATCTGGACGACATCAAGGCGCGCTTCATCGCCGCGCGCGGCTATTGGCGGCCGTGGACGGACGCGATGCTGCGCGCCAATCCGGGGTTTCTCGCGCACTATGCCGACTACGCGGGCCATCCCGCCAGCACGGGTCCGCTGTCGCCGCGCATGGTCGAACTGATCTATGTGGCGCTGGACGCATCGGCCACGCATCTTTACGAAGCGGGACTTGCCACCCATCTGCGCATGGCGCGCGAGGCCGGCGCCACGGATGCCGACGTCTTCGACGTGCTGCATCTGGTGACCCTGCAGGGGTTGAGCGCGGTTCTTCTGGCCGCCGATCTGCTGCACGAGGCCGCACCGCTACCGGCGCTGGACGCGCAGGATCCCTTGCGTAACCGCATCGCCGCGCTGTGGCCGGAACAGGCGCCCAGCCTGTTGCGGCTGGCGGCGCAGGACCGGGGCTATGTCGCCGTCCTGCTCGACTTCCTGGAAGGCGGCGCGTCGGCCGGCGGTCTGTCGCAGACGGAACGTTTGCTGATTCGCATCGCCTTGCACGCGTGCTTCACGCAGGGCGACATGGCAAACACGCGCGCTTGCATCGGCGAAGGGCTCGCACGAGGCCTGTCGCGCAGCGAGATCCTGCAAGCCATTCAACTGGGCGCCCATCTGGCCGTGCATGGCGCGGCGCTGGGCGCGACCGTCCACGCGCGTCTGCAAGACACCGGCGCGTCCCGCTGAAACGCGGACGCGCCGCGTTCACACGTGCAGCTGGTCCAGCACCGACCACCCGGCCCGCGCCTCAATGACCTCGCCGGCCGCCAGGCACAGGTCTTCGCGAAAGCGCCCGGCGACCAACTGCACCCCAACCGGCGCGCCCTCGGCGCGGCCAACGGGTACGGAGAGTCCCGGCAATCCCAGGATCGCCGTTGAAATCAACGGGCTCTGCGCCCGAAGGATGTCCGCCATCACGTCCGCGCCCTGCTGATCCCGATCCACCGGAAATGGCAGCGCGAAAGACACGGGCATCAACAGGACCGGATAGCGCTCAAAGAAGCGGCCCCACTCGCGCAGGATCGTCGTGCGCATCGCCATCGCCTGAATGAAGCCGTCCTTGTCCCGGCGGGGCGTGTGCGAAAGCATGCTTTGGTACGCGTTCTGGATGGCGCGGTCGCCGGCGCGTTCGATCTCGCGCTGCATGGACCCGGCGGCTTCGTTCATCAGCACGTCCAGCCACAGCGCGGCCGCGGTGTCGAACTGCGGCGGCTCGGCAACCTCGACGAAGTAGCCCGCGTCCTGCAGCCAGCCGGCGGCGCGCTGCAGCGCGTCGGTGACTGCAGCGTCGGCCTTGTGCTGCGCCGTGCCCGCAAACAGCGCGACACGACGGCCGCTGTTCAAGTCAGGAAATTCCAGTGGCGCCGGCACCCACCAGGGATCGCGCGCGTCGCCGCCCGACATCGCCGCCAGCCCCAAGCGCAGATCCGCCACGGTACGCGCCAACGGCCCTTGCGTGGCCGCCATCTGAGAGGCTACCGGGCGCTCGGCGCGCTGGGTCGCGTTATACGCGGGCACCCTGCCCTGCGAGGGCCGCAGCCCTGCCACGCCGCACGCATACGCGGGATAGCGGATGGAGCCGCCCTGGTCGCTGCCATGCGCAAGCGGCCCGACGCCCAGCGCGGCCGCCACTGCCGCCCCGCCGCTGGAGCCGCCCGGCGTTCGCGCCACATCGAATGGATTGACGGTGCGGCCGTGCAGATCGTTGTCGCTGAACCAGCGCCAGGAAAACGCCGGAACGTTCGTGCGTCCGATGACGATCGCCCCCGCGCGAAGCCAGTTGTCGACCGCCGGATTGTTTTCCTGCGCGATGAGGTCCCGGTAGGCCGTCACGCCGTTGGTCGTGGCCGTGCCCGCCAGATCCGCGTTGGCCTTGATCGTGACCGGCACGCCATGCAGCGCGCCCAACTCCTGCTTGCTGCGCACCGCCGCGTCGGCCGCATCCGCGGCGCGCAGCGCCTGCTCGGCATAGGTCTCCGTCAGCGGGTTGAAGGCTGGATTGACGACTTGGGCGCGGTCCAGGCAGCTTTGCACCGCCTCCCGGCTGGATACTTCACCGTTGCGGATGGCGCGGGCCAGGTCGAGCGCGTTCCAGCGCCAGAGTGCGTTAGTCATGTTGTCTCCCTATTCTGAAATACCGGATGTGCAAGAACCGCTGCGCGGCACGCGTTCTGCCCGCGCCATCCTGCAACGCGCGCTCAATCGGCGGACGCGCCGGATTGCTTCACCATCGCCGCCCAGCGCGGAATCTCGGCGGCGATCAGGCTGGCGAACTGCTCGGGCGTGGACGGCGTGGCGTCGACGGACAGGGTTTCGTTCTGCTTCTGCACCGCGGGGTCCAGCAGCGCCTTGGCGACTGCGGCATTCAGCTTATCGATCACCGGCTTGGGCACACCCGCCGGCGTGACGATGCCACCCCACGACACCACCTCGAATCCCTTCAAGCCCGACTCGTCGAGCGTCGGCACGTCCGGCAGCACGGGCACGCGTTTCAGGCTGGTGGCGCCCAGCACCTTGACCTGCCCCGACCGAATGAAGGGCAGAACGCCGGCGACGTTGTCGATCATCACGTCAAGCTGCCCGCCCGCCAGATCCACAACCGCCTGCTGGCCGCTCTTGTACGGCACGTGCAACATGGTGGTGCCGGTCTCGCTCTTGAGCATTTCGCCCGCCAGGTGGGCGCTGGAACCGACCCCCAGCGATCCCACGCTGACCTTGCCGGGATTCTTCTTCGCATACGCGGCCAGCTCCTGCACGTTGTTGGCCGGCAGGCCATTGCGCGCGATCAGCACCAGCGCGTTGCTGATGGCCAGACTGACGGGCGCCAGGCTGCGCTGCGGGTCGTAGGGCAGCTTGGCGTACATGCTCTTGTTGATCGCCAGCGTGACGATGTTGCCGAAGCCGATGGTGTAGCCGTCGGGCGGCGCCGACGCCAGGGCCTGCGTGCCGACGATGCCGCCCGCCCCGCCCCGGTTTTCCACGATGACCGGCTGCCCCAGTTCGCGGCCCAGCGCGTCGGCAATCGGGCGCAACACCACGTCGGGACCGGAGCCTGCGGCGTACGGAACGATGAGCTTGATCGGCCGTTCCGGCCAGTCGGCGCGGGCGGCGCCAGCGGCGGTGGCGGCCACAAAGACAAGAAACAAGGAAACGGCACGGCGGGCAAAGATCGGCATGGCATTCTCCTGAAGCGCTTTTTGGGCCAGGCCTCTCGGTTCTTGCCGGGCCTGATCGACGATCAGCTTAGGGATGGTCCGCGCTGCCTGTAAGGCTATATTTTTGTTAAGGTGACAACCCCAGATTGTCAGCCGGAAAGCCGTCATGAAGGACCATCAATTGCGGGCGTGGCTGAAGGTCGCCGAACTGCGCAGCATCCGCGCCGCCGCCCGCAGCCTGCACCTGAGTCAGGCCGCCGTGACCAAGGCCATCAAGGAACTCGAAACCGAACTGGACGCGCCGCTCCTGACGCGCAGCCCCAAGGGCATCGCCGTCACCGAATGCGGCGAACACCTGACGGTGCGGGCCCGCCTGGCGCAGGCGCAGCTCGCACTGGCGCGCCAGGACATCCGCCAATTGCTCAGCGGTGCGCAAGCGCGAGTGGCGGTGGGCGTGACACCCATGGTCATGCTCAGCGTGCTGCCCGACGTGCTGGCCGAATTCCGGGCCAGCATGCCGGCCGCGAAGGTCAAGGTCTCGGAAGGCCTGCTGGCCTCGGTGCAGCCGGCCCTGCGCAACGGCGCGCTGGATTTTGCGCTGGCCTCGCGCATGAACGACGGCGCTGGCGGCCAGGAATTTGAATTCGAAGAACTGCGCCCGCTGGAATTCATGATTGCCTGCCGCAAGGGCCATCCGCTGGCGCGCGCGCGGCGCTGGGAAGACATCCGCGGCTGCGAATGGCTGCTCAATGTCTCGGGCGGCAGCCATACCGAAGCCTTCCTGCGCGGCCTGCGCGCGCACGGCCTGCCCGAGCCCGCCCGCGTGATCGAATGCGACACCTTCGGCGTCATGTGGAGCCTTATGACCCGCAGCGACGCGCTCATCATCTGCCCGTCCGGCATGCTCGACATCAAACCCTATGGCGACGAGGCCCGGCGCATCCGCGCGGACGTGCCAATGCCGGTCGCCAGCATCGGCATCATGACGCTGCAGGGCACGCCGCTATCGCTGGCGGCCGCCACGATGGCGGATATGTTCCGGCGGCGCGTGGCGGCAATGGCGTAAGGCGGATGGCCGGTATGCCGTGAAGCGCATCGCCGCGACGCGTGGAGGTGCATCACCACCGGCGCATCACCCGCGGCGCGTCAATGTGCGGCGGCGATCAGCAACGGCGCCTTTTTTGCCTGCGGCAAAGTGAGGAAGCCGGTTGCGGCCCGCAGCACGCAGAGCGCGATGACGAGGCTGGCTGAGATGGTTGCGGCCGCCGCGCTGGCGCCGGCGGCAATAATTGCCGTCATTGCCGCTGCGCCCACATGCCCCCCGATGCGATACAGCCCATGAAAGCCCGACATCAGCGACTGCCGAGCAATCCGCTGGACCTCGGTGCCATGCACGTTCGCCGCCACGTCGATGGCGCCGGTGGAGCGCCTGTTCCAGACGGAGGTCGGCCTGTCGTTCGGCCGATGGCGCCAGCGCCAGCGGCTGCTCACCGCGCTGGAGCAGCTTGCCTACGGCGAAAGCGTCACCAACGTGGCGCTCGACGTGGGGTATGAATCCGCGTCCAGCTTCGTCGCTGCATTCAAGGCCGTGTTCGGCACTACGCCGGCGCGGTATTTCAAGACCTGATCACTGCCGCGTGCGTGGTCATCCCTGCCAACGCGGACGGCCCGGAGTCTGATGGTGGTAGGATCGCCTGCGTACGCCGCGCGGAATCCGACACCCGCCACGCCGCAAGATCCGACCGGGCCATCCCGCGAAAGCATCCGGCAGCGGCCATCCGGATCCATCCACGCCTGCAAGTTCGCGGAAGAACGACCCGGCATTCCGGGGCATTCACCTGCATGCCCCCGCCTCGCACGCCTTCTCCGCCTTTGTCGACGCGCTGAAATATCGCTGAGGTATCACCTGTCGGGTCCGCCGCACGACCGCCTCGCATTAATTCGTGAATTTGGAGTCTCTGCCTTGTTCCGCAGATTTGAAAGCCAGCTCAATCCGTTCCCTTCCGAGAACGTCCCCCCGCCGCCCACGGGGTTCTTCGCCTTCTTGTGGTTCTGCACGCACGGATCGCGCCGCTACATCGCCGCACTGGCGGTCCTGAGCGCGGCGGTCTCCATCTACGAAGCGTGGCTCTTCGCCTTTCTGGGTCAGGTTGTCGACATGCTCACCGCCTGGAAAGCCGGCGAGGCCGCGTCGGCACACGAACGCCAGGTACTGTGGGGCATTGCCATCGTGCTGTGCGTCAGCGTTGGCGTCGTCGCGCTACGTACACTGGTCCAGCATCAGGTCCTGGCCATCAACCTGCCGCTGCGCCTGCGCTGGGACTTTCACCGCATGATGCTGCGGCAAAGCCTGTCGTTCTTCTCGGATGAATTTGCCGGCCGCGTCACCACCAAGGTCATGCAGACCGCGCTTGCCGTGCGCGAAGTGCTGCTCACCTTTTGCGAAATTGTGCTCGGCATCGCTGTCTACTTCGTCACCATCGTCGCGCTGGCCGGGGGCTTCGACTGGCGTCTGATGCTGCCTTTCATCGGCTGGATGGCGCTCTACGGCCTGGCCATGATGTATTTCGTGCCGCGGCTGGGCAAGGTCGGCAAAGAGCAGGCGCATGCCCGCTCGTCCATGACCGGACGCGTCACCGATGCCTACACCAACATCACCACCGTCAAGCTCTTCTCGCACACCAATCGCGAGGCCCGCTTTGCGCGCGCCGCCATGGAGGACTTCAAGGAAACCGGCTACCGCCAGATGCGTCTGGTCAGCCAGTTTGAAATCGTGAACCAGGCGTTGGTGTCGGCGCTGATCCTGGCGGCCGGCGGCTACGCGCTGTGGCTGTGGCACGGCAACGAAGTCGGCACCGGCGCAGTCGCGGCCGTAACCGCCATGGCGCTGCGCGTGAACGGCATGTCGCACTGGATCATGTGGCAGATGACTTCGCTGTTCGAGAACATCGGCACCGTGCAGGACGGCATCGCCACCCTGACCCACGTCCCGAAGGTGCAGGACGCGCCCAACGCCGCCACCCTGCAAGTCTCGCAAGGCGAAGTCCAGTTCGACGACGTCTATTTCAACTACAACAACGAGCGCCAGGTCCTCGACGGCCTGACCCTTACCGTGCGCCCCGGCGAAAAGATCGGCCTGGTCGGACGATCCGGCGCCGGCAAGTCCACGCTCATCAACCTGCTGCTGCGCTTCTACGACGTCGAACGGGGACACATCCGCATCGACGGCCAGGACATCTCGAAGGTCACGCAGGACAGCCTGCGCAGCGCCATCGGGATGGTCACGCAGGACACATCGCTCCTGCACCGCTCCATCTGCGACAACATCGCCTATGGCCGCCCGGACGCCAGCCGCGAAGAAATCCGCGCCGCCGCGGCCCGGGCACAGGCCGACGACTTCATCCAGCAGCTCAGCGACTCGCACGGCAACACCGGCTACGACACGCTCGTCGGCGAACGCGGCGTCAAGCTGTCGGGCGGCCAGCGCCAGCGCATCGCAATTGCCCGCGTCATGCTCAAGAACGCGCCCATCCTGCTGCTGGACGAAGCTACCAGCGCATTGGATTCGGAAGTGGAAGCCGCCATTCAGGAGAGCCTGGACGAAGTCATGCAGGGCAAAACCGTCATTGCCATCGCGCACCGCCTGTCGACCATCGCCGCGATGGACCGGCTCATCGTGATGGATCAAGGCCAGATAATCGAACAGGGCAGCCATGCGGAACTGCTGGCAATGAACGGCGTGTACGCGCGCCTGTGGCGGCATCAGAGCGGGGGTTTCCTGGCCGAAGAGCCGAGCCAGCCGGTTTGAGATGGTGGCCGGGCCCGCGCCCGGCCGCTTCATGGGTCCAGGAGTTCAGATGCTTGCCTACACAATCGGCGCAGTTGCGGCGGCCGCCTTGGCGGCCAGCGTGTACATCAGCGTCGAACGGCCTTTCCGGTTCAAGGACAACGGCTCCGGCCCGGATCACCGTCCTTCCGCAGCCGTCGCGGGCGGGCTGATGACCATTGCCCTGCTGGGCTTTGTCCTGGCCTTCAGCCTTTGAATAAAACGCCTCGATGACAAGTTTGGTTGCACTTTATTAGGGACATAAGAAAGACCCGATCGGATAATCCTCGCGCTATTCGAAAAGGATCTTTATTTTGAAGTTGAAAGCTGCACTCCTCATTTCCGCGCTGACCGCCGTCGTCGTTGCTCCCGCGAATGCCGCGTCTCCCCGTTCGGTCGACGCCCGCACATTTGATGTCGCCGGCGTCAAGACGGGCATGGACTTCGACGAAGCCCTTGCCGCCACTGCCAAGAACTTCAATGTTGGCAAGAAGGACATCCGGATCGGCTACGCGACGAACAACCCCGTCACGAACACCAAGATGCCGATGAACTTCAGCTACGACAAAGATGGCGTCAGCTTCATCGTCCACTTCGAGCCGCGCGTGCCTGTCGACAAGCAACGGCCGCTGGCGGTGTCGCAGATCCGCTATGAACTGCCGTGGACGCCGGCCAACAAGGAAGCCATGGGCAAAGCCGTGCTGGAAAAATACGGCCGCCAGTCGAACTATCCCAACGACTTGAACATGGAATGGTGCACCAAACCCAGCACGAACCCCGGTATGGGCTGCTCGACGGACCTGACGCAGGCGGTATTGAAATACAGCGGCGTCAGCATTCAGATGCATGACCCGGCATGGATGAATGCGCGGATCGAGTATGTGCAGCGCAGCCAGTCCAGAAAGCCCAGCTTCTAACGCGTATCAGTAATTCTGAACGGGGCGCGCTTCGTTTTGACGGGGTGCGCCTTTCCCAACAAGACATATTCGATGAGGGCTTGGGCTACCAGCACCTGCCCTTCATCCTTTGAGCCGCGCGGGCAGATTCGCCACGAGCCAATCAATGAACACGCGCAGCCGATGCGTCACATGGCGGTTATGCGGGTACACCACATGAAACGGATAAGGCTGGGGCCGCCACGGTTTCAGAATCTCGACGAGCGCGCCGCTTTGCAACGCGGGGCCCGCCGCATAGGTGAACGTCTGAACGATCCCCAGGCCCGCCAGCGCCGCCGCCAGATGCGCGTTGCTTTCATTGACGCCGACGCGATGCTCGACCTTGACCTCCGTCTTTTCCCCATCGCGCTCAAAGCGGAACGGAAAGGCGCGGCCGTTCTGCGGCGACAGGTAGCTGACCAGCTTGTGGCCGTTCTTCAACTCATCCGGATAGGCAGGCGTGCCGAACTGTTTGAGGTATCCCGGTGTGGCGCAGGTGATCAGATCGGCGGTGCCGATCTGCCGCGCCACCAGCGAAGAGTCGTCGAGCGGTCCGCCGCGGATCACGCAGTCGACGTTGTCGCTGATCAGGTTGACGGGGCGGTCTGACACCCCGAAGTCGATCCGGATGTCGGGATAGCGCGTCAGAAAATCGGAGATCGCGGGGATCAGCACGTCGCTCGCGGTGGAGCCGCCCACGTCGATGCGCAGGTGTCCTTTCGGCTTGCCTTGCACAGCATTGAACGACCCGTCGATGTCTTCCAGGTCGCGTACGATGCGCAACGCTTTCTCGTAGTACTCGCGCCCTTCCGGCGTGACCGTGACGCGCCGAGTCGTCCGCTGAAGCAGGCGCACGCCCAGGTGCGCCTCCAGGTCCTGCACGATCTTGCTCAGCGTGGCATTGGGCATATCCAGCGAATCCGCCGCCCGCGTGAAACTGCCGGCCTCCACCACGCGCGCAAACCCGCGAATCGCGGTCAATTGATCCATGCCGAAGACTCCTTGAGATGAAGCGATTATCCACAAACACGCATAGTCGTTCCAATCTTTCCGGAGTTGTCCATTATTTCGGTGATCGATTGGCAAGCTTCGTCAATGGCATCGAGCTGTTTGTCGATGGCGGGATGGCGCAGGTGTGAGCGCCACCCGCGCCGGCTCCCTCCAATCGCGCCACCTTGCGAATCACCGCCCTGTCGTCCGCCCTGATGGCCTATGCTGATCGTTCCGGCCCGATGGGCCACCTTTCTGAAGGAGCGTTGCATGTTGGACCACATCACGATCCATGTGAGCGACTTCGAGCGCAGCCGCGCGTTTTACCTGAGCGCGCTGGCGGCGCTGGGTTATGTGGCACGCAAGACGTTCGAGACCGACATGGGCTTCGGCGTCGGAGAACCGGACAACGAGAACAACCCCGGTGGCGAATTCTGGATACATGAGGGCACGCCCTGCGCGCCACGCGTGCATGTGGCCTTCCGCGCCCGCAGCCGCGAAGCGGTCGACGCGTTTCATCGCGCCGCCTTGGCAGCCGGCGGCCGCGACAACGGCCCGCCAGGCTTGCGCACGCATTACCACCCCCACTACTACGGCGCCTTCATTCTGGACCCGGACGGCTACAACATCGAGGCCGTTTGTCACCGGGTCGCTTGACCGGAAGGCGCGCTCAGGAACGCCCCAGCGCAGGTCGACGCGGACATCCTCGGGCAATGCGTTGAATCGATGCAGGGAATGAATGTCGACGCCGCAGAATCAAGTGGTCAGCGTCGCATGAAGGGAACTTGCCGGGATTGATGGAGCGGGTGAAGGGAATCGAACCCTCGTATGAAGCTTGGGAAGCTGCCGTTCTACCATTGAACTACACCCGCTCGGGTGTCGTGCCGCAGCCGTGGGCCGGGCAGAGCCGCGATTATAGCGCGGCTTTTTCGGTCGGGGCGGGTCGAAAAAGCCCGCCCCCTTCTACCAAAAACCTGCCGCCATCAATTCGCCGTGATGTTCGCGGCCTTGACCACCTTGCCCCAGCGGTCCAGTTCGGTCTGCGTGTAGGCGCCCAGTTCCTTCGGGCCCATGAAGATCGCCTCGGCGCCCTGCTCGGCCGCCTTCTTGCGGAACTCGTCGGTCTTCATGATTTTCTGGATCTCGCCCGCGATCTTGTCGACGACCGGCGCGGGCGTGTCCTTGGGTGCGTACATGGCAAACCACGACGACACGATCAGGTCGGGGTAGCCGGCTTCGGCGGCCGTGGGCACGTCGGGCAGCGACGGCAAGCGGGCATTGCCCGTGACCGCCAGCGCGCGCAGCTTGCCTGCGGCGATCTGGCCCAGCAGCGGCGGCGGCGTGGTGATCGTCATGTCGACAGCGCCGCCCAGCAAGTCATTCAGCGCGGGGCCGGTGCCCTTGTACGGGATGTGCGTGATCTGCGTGCCGGCCATCTGGTTGAGCAGCTCCGTGGCGACCTGCTGCAGCGAACCGTTGCCCGACGACGCGTAGTTCAGCTTGCCCGGGTTGGCCTTGGCGTACGCGACCAGTTCCTTCAGGGACTTGATCGGCAGATCGGGACGCACGACCACGACTTGCGGCGCGGACAGCACGTTGGCGACCGGGGCGAAGTCCTTGATGGGATCCCACCCGGCGGCGGGCGTCACGTGCGGCGTGATGACCTGAAAGCCCGAGTACTGCAGCAGCAGCGTGTAGCCGTCCGGCTTGGCGCGCGCCACGGCCTGCGCAGCGATGCCGCCGGAGGCGCCGGGCTTGTTCTCGACGACGACGCTCTGGCCCAGCGCCGCACCCAAGGGCTGCGCGATCAGGCGGGCGGCGATGTCGGTGGTGCCGCCGGGCGCAGCGGACACGATCAGCGTGACGGGGCGGTTCGGAAAATCGGCCTGTGCGCTGGCGGCGCCGGCGGCGGTGATCAGGGCGAAGGCGGCGCTGACGCGCAGTGCGGTGGGCAGGCGGAAAGAGGCCATGCGTTGTCTCCTGGGTATTGTTTTATCTGTGGGTGGTTCGGGTACGGCAGGTACAGCTTGGAAAAGATCAATCAGGCGTCGGCCGGAAACCGTTCAGCCAGCCACGCGGGCGGCGCATGCAGGGCCAGCCTCGGCCCCGCCTGCAGCAATGCGTTGGACAGATCGCGCTGGACCAAACCGGGCAGGCTGCGAACGATCGCCAGCAGCGGCTCCAGCGACACGCCGGTCTCCACGTCCATGCAAGCAAACATGTGGACCAGCTCTTCGGTGTTGACGTTGCCGCTGGCGCCCGGCGCGTAAGGGCATCCGCCCAGGCCGCCCGCCGCGGCGTCAAAGCGGGTGATGCCGGTCTGCCAGGCCGCGATGGCGTTGGCCAACGCCATGCCGCGCGTGTTGTGCAGGTGTACGGTCAGCGCGGTGGATGGCAGGCGCGCCGCCGCCTGTTCGCACAGGGCGGCCACTTGCGTCGGAAACGCCATGCCTGTCGTGTCGCACAGCGTGATGCCGGCAGCGCCCGCATCGACCAGACGCGCCGCCAGGTCCAGCACCGTGTCCGCGGGCACGTCGCCGTCGAACGGACAGCCGAACGCGGTCGACAACGACACGTTGCACGGCGCACCAGCCTTTGCCGCGGCGGCCAGCACCTGCGACAGCTCGGCAAACGACTGGTCGCACGTCATGCGCAGGTTGGCGCGGTTGTGCGTCTCGCTGCACGACATGACGAGGTTCATCTCGTCGGTGCCGGCCTCCAGCGCGCGTTCCAGCCCGCGCACGTTCGGGACCAGCGCGGTATAGATCACGCCGGGACGGCGGCGGATGCGGCGCATGACGTCGACGGCGTCGGCCAGCGCGGGAATGGCTTTGGGGGACGTGAAGCTGGTGACCTCGATGCGGGCAAAGCCGCAGTCGGACAGCGCGTCCACGAAGGCGACCTTGTCGTCCGTGGACACCAGGGTCTTCTCGATCTGCAGGCCGTCGCGCGGCCCGACCTCGTTGATCTCGATGCGAGCGGGTCCGTGGTTCATGCAATCACTCCCTTGGCGCGCAACGCGGCACGCTGTTCTTCGGTCAGGCCCGCCGACGCCAGCACCGTGTCGGTGTGTTCGCCCAGGGTCGGCGCGCGTTCGCGCACTGCGCCCGGATTGGACGACAGGTACGGGAAGACGGCGGGCATTTCCACCTGCACGCCCGCCGCGGATTCCATTGAGGTGATGGCGTTGCGGGCGCGGTAGTGCGGATCCTTGGCAATGTCGGCAACGGAATAGATGCGGCCGGCGGGCACGCCGGCTTCCAGCATCGCGGCCAGCACGTCGTCGATCCGCCGTTCCTGCGTCCACGCGCCGATGGCGGCGTCGATCTCTTCCACTCGGCGCGCGCGGCCGTCGTTGTGCGCCAGCGCCGGGTCCTGTCCCAGGTCGTCGCGGCCGATGCGGGCCATCAGCCGGGTGTAGATGGCGTCGCCGTTGCCCGCGATGAGCACGTAGCCGTCCTGGCACGGGTAGGCGTTGGACGGCGCGATGCCGGGCAGCGACGCACCGGCGGGCTCACGCACCGCGCCGAACACCGAATACTCGGGCAGCAGGCTCTCGCTCAGGTTGAACAGGCTTTCGTACAGCGCGGTGTCGATCACCTGCCCCACGCCACCGCGCGCATCGCGTTGATACAGCGCCAGCATCACGCCCAGCGCGCCATGCAGGCCGGCGATGGTGTCGCCCAGCGACAGGCCGGCGCGCACCGGCGCGCGGCCCGGCTCACCGTTCAGGTAGCGCAGGCCCGCCATGGCTTCGCCGATCGCGGCAAAGCCGGGTTCGCGCGCCTTGGGACCGGTCTGGCCGTAGCCCGAGATGCGCAACATGATCAGGCGGGGATTCAGTTCATGCAGGGCTTCCCACGACAAGCCCCATTTTTCCAGCGTGCCGGGGCGGAAATTCTCGATCAGCACGTCGGCCTCGCGCGCGAGCATGCGCACGATGTCCTGGCCTTCCTGCTGGCGCAGGTCCACGCAGACCGACTGCTTGTTGCGCGATTGTGCCTCCCACCACACCGAGGTGCCCTCGTGCAGCAGACGCCATTTGCGCAGCGGATCGCCCTGGCCCGGCGGCTCGATCTTGATGACCTGCGCGCCAAAGTCCGCCAGCGTCTTGGCCGCAAAAGGCCCCGCAATGAGTTGTCCCAGTTCCAGCACACGAATGCCGGCAAGAATCTGCCCTGCCATATCGCCTCCCAGGCGCGTCTTACGGTAGTGATGGACGGCAGTGTGCGCGCAAAGCGCCGGGGAGCGGAATGGACAATCGGGGAAAGGGGCATTCCCGGAACGAGAAACCCCGGGCTAACCCTCAGCCCTCGCCGCGCAGGTGGGCCAGCAGCAGCCGCGCGGCCACGGTCAGGGTGTCGGCGTCGCGCACGCCCAGAAGCAGCCAGCGGCGCGCCCACTCGTCGGTCAGCGGAATCAGCCGGATCGGCATGGACCGCGCGTGCGGCTCGGCGGCGATGCGCGGCAGGATGCCCACGCCACGCGTGGCCGCCACCATGCGGCAGATGGCGTCAAAACTGCGCACCTGGATGCGCAGCCGCATCGCCCGGCCCATCCGGCCGCTTTCTTCCGACAGCCGGGTCGCCAGCGACGTCGCGGGCGGCAGGCCGACGTAGTCGTAGGCCAGCGTGTCCGCAAAGGCGACCTGCGGCTCCGCGGCCAACGGATGGCGCTGCGGCACGATCAGCACCAGTTCGTCCAGACGATAGGGAAAGGTGGCAAGACCGTCTGCCAGCGTGCGGTCGGCAAAGACGCCGATGTCCGCGCGGTTCTCCAGCACGGCGGTGACGATGTCACTGCTGTTCTGCTCTTCCAGGTCGATGCGCACGGCAGGATGCTCGTCCATGAAGGCGGCCAGGTCCTCGGGCAGGAACTGGGTCAGCGACGAGGTGTTGGCGGCAATGCGCACCTGGCCTCGCACGCCCTGCGCAAAGTCGGACAGCGCGCCGGCCATCTGCTCGACTTCCTGCAGCACCCGCAGCGCGTGCACCAGGCACGCCTGTCCGGCGTCGGTCAACTCCACGCCGGCGGCATTGCGAAACAGCAGGGGCGACCCCAGCGCGGCTTCCAGGTCGGAAATCCGCTTGCTGGCCGCGCCTACCGCCAGATGCGACTGGCGCGCGCCGGCCGAGATGCTTCCCTGGCGCGCAACAGAAACAAACAGGGCAAGCGTGACGAGGTCGATCCGGGCAAAGTTCATGACAAAGGACTACGGCGCAGGGAAACCGGGCTGAAACTATAGCCGCAGGCGTCCGCAATAAATGTGTCCCTGTTTTAGTCCCTATGACCGGCTCCGTGCGGGCAGACCTGCCACTACAATCCCGCCTATGAATACGAACAACCCCGCGAACAACGCCACGAACACCCCTGCGGACACCCCCGCAGACGCGCCCGCCAAGCCGGGCGTGAGTCCTTCCGCCTCGCCCGCCGCCGACGCCGCGCCCGCCCCCGTTTCCCCGGAAACCCAGGCCGCGCTGGCCAGCGCCGCGTATGCGCCCAACAGCCCGGGCGCCGCGCACATCCGCAGCTTCGTCCATCGCCGCGGCCACATCACGCAGGGCCAGCTGGCGGCGCTGGAGCGCCTGATGGGCCAATGGTCCATCCCGTACGCTCCCCGCCGCCTGGATCCGGCCGCCGCCTTCGGACGGCAGGCCCCGACGGTGCTGGAGATCGGCTTCGGCATGGGTGAAACCACCGAAAAGATCGCGCTGGCCCGGCCTGGCGACAACTTCCTGGGCGTGGAAGTGTTCAACGCCGGCGTCGGATCCCTGCTGCGCCGCATCGAAGACTCCAGCATTCAGAACCTGCGCATCATCCAGCACGACGCCGTTGAAGTGGTGCGCGACATGATCGCCCCCGACTCCCTGGCCGGCGTGCACATCTACTTTCCGGATCCGTGGCCCAAGAAGCGCCATCACAAGCGCCGCCTGATCCAGCCTACGTTCATCTCGCTGCTGGCCAGCCGCATCGCGCCCGGGGGCTACATCCACTGCGCCACCGACTGGGAAGACTACGCGGTGCAGATGCTGGAAGTGCTGAGCGGCGAACCGCTCCTTAAGAACACCGTCGACGGCTACGCGCCGCGACCCGACTACCGCCCCCTCACCAAATTCGAGACACGCGGCCTACGCCTGGGCCACGGTGTCTGGGACCTGATCTTCAAGCGAGCCGCCTGATGCTCTATCCGCCGATCGAACCCTACCGCCAAGGCATGCTGGATACCGGAGACGGTCACCAGATCTATTGGGAAATGTGCGGCAACCCCAACGGCAAGCCCGCCGTCTTCCTGCATGGCGGGCCCGGCAGCGGCTGCTCGCCCGTGCACCGGCAGTTGTTCGATCCGCAACGCTACAACGTGCTGCTCTTTGATCAGCGCGGCTGCGGTCGATCGCATCCGCACGCCAGCCTGGACAACAACACCACGTGGCATCTGGTCGCCGACATCGAGCGACTGCGCACCGAAGTCATGGGCGCCGAGAAGTGGCTGGTGTTTGGCGGATCCTGGGGGTCGACGCTGGCGCTGGCCTATTCCGAGACGCACCCGGCACACACCAGCGAACTGGTGCTGCGCGGCATCTTCGGCCTGCGCCGCGCCGAGATCCAATGGTTCTACCAGGAAGGCGCATCGTGGCTGTTTCCGGACCGCTGGGAAGAATACCTGGCGCCGATCCCCGAGGCCGAACGCGGCGACCTGGTCACCGCGTACCACAAGCGCCTGACGGGCAACGACCCCGCCGAGCAACTGCGCGCCGCCAAGGCCT
Organism: Achromobacter sp. ACRQX; assembly: GCF_022346505.1. Lineage (NCBI taxonomy): Bacteria > Pseudomonadati > Pseudomonadota > Betaproteobacteria > Burkholderiales > Alcaligenaceae > Achromobacter > Achromobacter sp. ACRQX. The sequence goes on along the minus strand of NZ_JAKRML010000001.1, from coordinate 33,172 downwards.
GGAGCAAATGGGAAGACAGCACCATCACGCTGCTGCCCAGCCCGCGCCATCAGCAAAGCCACGCCGCGGACCGCGCGGCGCTGGCCTTTGCGCGCATCGAGAACCACTATTTCTTCAACGCCGGCTTCATGGAAGAAGGCCAGTTGATCCGCGACGCGCAGAAGCTGCGCGGCATCCCCGGCACCATCGTGCAGGGCCGCTACGACGTCTGCACGCCCGCGCGCACCGCGTGGGACCTGCACCGCGCATGGCCGGAAGCGCAGTTTCACCTGGTGCCCGATGCCGGCCACGCCTTCGACGAACCCGGCACGCTGGCGCGCCTGATCGCCGCCACGGACGCCTACGCCAAACAGTGAGGAGCCCTGACATGCACATCACCCTGAACGGAGACGCCCGCGAGTTCCCGCTGGACACCACGGTCAACGAATTGCTTGAAACGCTGGGCTATGCCGGCAAGCGCGTCGCCGTCGAACGCAACGGCGAAATCGTGCCCAAGAGCCAGCACGCGCAGACGGCGCTATCGGACGGCGACCAGATCGAGATCGTGGTCGCGGTGGGCGGCGGCTGAACGACGGTCACCGCAGCGCTCCGGCGCCGCATCGCGACACCCCATTTAAGGCCGCTGAAACCCAGCGGCCTTTTTGCATGCCGCCCTACGCACGAGGGGGCTTACGCCCCCGGATACCAACGTCCCGCCAAGATGCCAGCATTGTTGCGTAGTCTGGCAAGGGGCTAGCAACCTGTTACACCACAACCCCTCGTCGTAGGGCAAATGTGCGAGTCATAATCGTTTCTATCGCGCCGCCTTCAACCGGACAGGCGCCTTCGAGAGCACAGGTTTTCTCACCGCAATATCGATAAAGGAAACGCTATGGGTCTGCTCAATTTCATCAAGGACGTTGGAGAAAAACTCTTCGGCGCCAGCGAGGCCAAGGCCGCGACGGCAGAGGAATTGAAGAAAGAGCTGGATAAGCACGGCCTGAACGCGGATGGCCTGCAAATCACGGTGGACGGCGACAAGGTCACGGTCGCGGGCCAGGCGTTGAGCACGGAAGACGCCGAGAAGATTTCGCTGGCGCTGGGCAACACCGTCGGCGTGGCCGCGGTGGACAATCAGCTGCAGGTCAAGCAGGCCGCGCCCGAAGCCAAGATGTATACGGTGCAAAAGGGCGACAACCTGTGGAAAATCGCCGAAGCGCAATACGGCAAGGGCCAGGGCGCCAAGAACACCCTGATCTTCGAAGCCAACAAGCCCATGCTCACCAGCCCCGACAAGATCTACCCGGGCCAAGTGCTGCGCATCCCGCCGCTGTCGTAAGCGGCACCGAATTCAAACAAACCGGAGGACACCCATGCGTTCTCCGGCTTGTGTCGCGGCGCGGCGCCCCCTGCCTGCCGCGATTGCTTGGCCAGACGCAATGTCTGGCCATTTTTTTGACTGCGGACTTACAGTCCTGCGCTAGAAAAGCCGCCCGGAGGCGGGGCAGCCCCCTCGGGGGGCAGCAAGCGAGCGAAGCGAGTGCGGCGTGGGGGCCCTACTTCATTCCGAAGCGGCCCAGCCCCTTCATGCCGCCCATGGCGCGCATCATCTTGGCCATGCCGCCCTTCTTCATCTGCTTCATCATGCCCTGCATCTGCTCAAACTGAGCCAGCAGACGATTGACCTCCTGAACCGGCACGCCGGAGCCGGCGGCGATGCGGCGCTTGCGCGAGGCCTTGATCAGTTCGGGCTTGGCGCGTTCTGCGGCCGTCATCGAATTCAGGATGCCTTCCGTGCGGCGCAGCTGCTTTTCCGCCTGGCCGCCCTGCAACTGGCCTGCGGCCTGCTGAAATTGAGCCGGCAGCTTTTCCAGCAGCGAGCCCATGTCGCCCAGCTTCTTGACCTGACCGAGCTGATCGCGGAAGTCGTTCAGGTCGAACTTATTGCCCGACTTGATCTTGGACGCAAGCTTCTGCGCTTCGGCGATGTCGATGTTCTTTTGCGCCTGCTCCACGAGCGAGACGATGTCGCCCATGCCCAGCACGCGCTGCGCCATGCGGTCGGGGTAGAACGGCTCGAGGCCATCCAGCTTTTCCGACACGCCGACAAACTTGAGCGGCTTGCCGGTGACGTGGCGCACCGACAGGGCCGCGCCGCCGCGGGCGTCGCCGTCCAGCTTGGTCAGGACGACGCCGGTCAGGGGCAGCGCGTCGGCAAAGGCGCGCGCGGTGTTGACCGCATCCTGGCCCTGCATCGCGTCCACCACGAACAGCGTTTCCACCGGCTTGACCAGGTCATGCAGCGCGCGGATCTCGCGCATCATGGCCTCGTCGATGCCCAGGCGGCCGGCCGTGTCCAGGATCAGCACGTCGTAATGATGGCGGCGGGCGTGGTCAACCGCGCCGCGCGCGATGTCTTCGGGCTTCTGGCTGGGATCGGACGGCAGGAAATCCACACCGACCTGCGCGGCCACGCTCTTCAACTGGTCGATAGCGGCCGGACGGTACACGTCGGCGGACACCACCAGCACCTTCTTCTTGCCGGTCTTGCGGCCGTGCTGCGTGTGCTGCCCTTCGCTGAGCCAGCGCGCCAGCTTGCCGGTGGTGGTGGTCTTGCCGGCGCCCTGCAGGCCCGCCATCAGGATCACGGCGGGCGGCTGGACGGCCAGCGACAGTTCGTTGGCGTCGGCGCCCAGGTCGCCGCCCATGAGGGCAGTCAGTTCCTTGTTGACGACGCCGACGAGCGCCTGGCCCGGGCTGAGGCTGCCGGCGACTTCTTCGCCCAGCGCCTTTTCCTTCACCCGCGCGACAAAGTCGCGAACGACCGGCAGCGCGACGTCGGCTTCCAGCAGCGCCATGCGCACTTCGCGCAGCATCTCCTGCGTGTTGGCCTCGGTCAGGCGGGCTTCCCCGCGCAGCGTCTTGACGACGCGCGACAGGCGTTGAGTTAGGTTATCGAGCATGAGAGGCGTTTCCGCTTAAACTAGTTGATTGAACGGTGGCCGCAGGCGCGGATTCTGCGCTTTCGGGTGACGCGCACCCCAAGGCCCCATCCAGACAACGGTTTCTATGTCACTCGGCATTGTATTTCACACAGCGGCTGCCTTGGCGTACGCGGTGCTAGGGGGGTCGCTTTGGATCCGCCTGGCCGGCGCCGGGGAAGTGGAACAGACCGGCAGAATCGCCCGTCTGTGCCTGCTGGGCGCCCTGGTTCTCCATGGAATCGGGCTGCAACAATCGATGCTGGGATCCCAGCATCTTTTCATTGGATGGGCGCTGGCCCTGTCCGCCGCCATCTGGCTGGGCATGGTGGTGTTCTGGCTGGAAAGCCTGCTGGTACGCATCGACGGCCTGCAATTGCTGCTGTTGCCCGCCGCCGCCATCGCCAGCGGCCTTGCCGCCATCTTCCCGCAGGGGCAGTTCGTGCCCCATGCCGACGATCCCTGGCTGCGCGTGCACCTCTTGATCGCCCTGGCGGCCTACGGCCTGATCACCATCGCTGCCCTGCACGCCATGATGATGGCCCTGCTGGACCGCCACCTGCACCGTCCCCTGGACGCCCCCGCCGAACGCAGCATCATCGGGCGCGTGCTCGATTCGCAGCCGCCGCTGCTGGTGCAGGAGCAGCTGCTTTTCCGCATCATCTGGATCGGCTTTGTCGTGCTGACGCTGGCGGTGGGCTCGGGCTCCGTCGCCTCCCTGAAGCTGACCGGCAAGATCCTGCCGTTCGACCACAAGACCGTCTTCACCCTGCTGTCCTGGCTGACCTTCGGCGTGCTGCTGGCCGGCCGGCATATCTGGGGCTGGCGCGGCCGCGTCGCGCTGCGCTGGACCCTGACGGGTTTTGGTTTTTTGATTCTGGCCTACACCGGCAGCCGGTTCGTGCTGGAAATGATTCTGCATCGAGGCTGACGTGGGCAAGTTGCTGTTCTGGATCGTTCTGATCATCCTGGTTCTGTTTGTCGCCCGCATTGCCGGCCGCATGGCCGCGCAGCGCCAGGCCGACGCGCAAGGCGGCCAGAAGAAAAAGGCGCAGGGCGCGCAGCCCCCGCCCGCCATCGAATCCATGGTGCGCTGCGCCCATTGCGGCATCCATCTGCCCCGCTCCGAGGCCCTGCTGCAGGAAGGCCAGACCTGGTGCAGCCCCGACCACGCCCGCCTGGGTCCGGCCAAACGCTGACCGTCTCTCTCTATGCCTTTGTTCCTGGATCGACATGGCTGGCTGGCGCCGGCGCCGGGCATTAGCCTGATGCGGTCGCCCAACTGCGACGCGCGCCCCGCGGGCGAGCAGGTCTCGCTTCTGGTCGTGCACAACATCAGCCTGCCGCCAGGCCAATTTGGCGGACCTGAGGTCGCAGGCCTCTTCCTGAATACGCTCGATTACCGCTCGCATCCCTGGCTGGAACGCCTGCGCGGCCTGCGCGTGTCGGCGCACTTCTTCATCCGCCGCGACGGCCGCATCGTGCAATTCGTCTCGACGGACCGGCGTGCCTGGCACGCTGGCGTGTCGCGCTTTGCCGGCCGCGAGCGTTGCAACGATTTTTCCATCGGCATTGAACTGGAAGGCACGGACACGCTGCCCTACACTGGCGAACAGTACGCGTCGCTGCGCCGGCTGACCCACACCCTGCGCGCGCGCTATCCCCTGGTTGCCGCCCAGGGACACGAACATATCGCCCCGGGGCGCAAGACCGATCCCGGGCCGGCATTCGACTGGACGCGCTTCGGGCGCGACAGCGGCTTTGCGCGGCGGCACCTGCCGCCGGCCTGACCCTTAGAAGGATTGGCTATGTTGAAGATCTGGGGACGCCTGACCTCCGTCAACGTTCAGAAAGTGATGCTGGCCGTACGCGAGCTGGCCCTGCCGCACACCTTTGTCCAGGCCGGCGGCCCGTTCGGGGTGGTCGACACCGCCGATTACGCCGCCAAGCTCAATCCCAACCGCCTCGTCCCCGTCATCGACGACGGCGGCTTCATCTTGTGGGAATCCAACGCCATCGTCCGCTACCTGGCGGCGCGCTACGGCGTAGGTACGCTGTGGCCCGAGGACGTCTGCCTGCGCGCCGATGCGGACCGCTGGATGGACTGGCAGGCGACCGAATGGCAGCCGGCCATGGGGCCGGCTTTTCTGGGCCTGATCCGTACCCCGGAAGACAAACGTGACAAGGCCGCCATCGAAAATTCGATCAAACGCTCCAACGCCCGTGCGCTGATCCTGGACCAGGCCCTGCAAGGCCGCGAGTTCATCGCCGGGCGTCACCTCACCATGGGCGACATCGCGCTTGTCGCCGCCGCGCACCGCTGGCTGGCCCTGCCCCTCGAGCGGCCCGACACGCCCGCCCTGTCCGCGTGGTATCGGCGCGTCATGATGCGCCCCGCTCCGCAAGGCGTCCTGACCCTGCCGCTGGAGTAACCGGACGGGGGCCGTCACGCCCCGCCACAACCGGGACAAATTGCAACATTCCTTCTGCGCGATTCGTGCAATTATTTGAAGCCTCTGAGGCGCCTTGGCCCTTGCCTTGAGCGCCTCGTTTCAATCCCCCGTCCTGCCGGGGGACGGCCGCCGCCAAGGCGTCGCAAGAAGAGGAGATGCACTTGACCCACGAGCCGCCAGATTCCGCGAGCCAAGCTGCCCTGGACCAAGAACAGCGGCAGCTTCTGCTCCTTGTCGCTTCGGGGGCCCCAACGGGGTCATGCCTGGAAGCGCTTACCGAAGCCGTCTGCCGCCTGGCGCCCGGCAGCCGGGCATGCGTCCTGTTGACCGGCTCCGATCGCGTCACCGTCGGCGACGCCTATTCCACCCATCTCCCCGCCTCGATCGCCTGCCCCCTGCGCGGCCTGCCGATCCACGATGCGCTCTTTGCGACGGATGATCCGGCAATCCGGCGGGGCAATCCCGTCGAGAGCGAAGACATCGAGCAGTCGACGACGTGGGCCGAGTCCTGGCGCACCATCTGCCGCGACAACGGCATCCACGCCTGCCACGCGCGCGCCGCGATGGCGCCCGACGGCACGCCGGTCGGCTGGTTTTTGCTCTGCCTGCCGCAGGTGCGTCATTGCACGCCGTGGGAACAGCGCGTCGCCGAGTTCGGTGCGCTGGCAACCAGCATCGTCGTGGAACGCGACCGCGCCGCGGCAGATCTGCGCAACGAGGTCAACGCGCTATCCCGGTTGCAGGCACTGAGCGCCGAACTGGTCGGCCCCGGCGAATTCGAACCGCTGCTCAAGAAGATCCTGGCCGCCGCCGCCGACATCTCCGGAACGGAAAAGGGCAACATCCAGATCTACGATCCGGCAAAGAACACGCTGCGCATCGCCGTGCACCAGGGCCTGAGCGCGCGCCTGGTCGAACACTTCGCCGAAGACGGCTGGGTCGCAAGCTGCGCCGAAGCCGCCCAGCACCTGGAACGGCTGGTCGTGCCCGATGTCGAGCAACTGACGGATCTGCAAGGCACGCTGGGGCTTGAGATCGTCATGGAAGACAACATCCGGTCGATCCAATGCACGCCGCTGCTCAGCCGCAGCGGCCAACTGCTGGGCATGCTGAACAACCATTACCGCTGGCCCGGCGGCCCCACACCCGAAGCCTTGCGCTACATCGACCTGCTGGCGCGGCAGGCCGCCGAACTGCTGGAACGCCATATCGCGGAGTCCGAACTGGCGCGCGAACGGCGGCACAAGGATGAGTTCCTGGCCGTGCTGGCCCACGAGCTGCGCAATCCGCTGGCCGCGCTGCGCAACATGCTGGAAGTGCTGAAGCGCGCCGAACGCGACCCCGGCATGACGGCGCGCGCCCGCGAAGTGATGGACCGCCAGCTGCGCCAGCTGGTCAGGCTGGTCGACGACCTGCTCGACGTCAACCGCATCAATCGCGGCAAGCTGGAACTTCGGCTGACCGCCCTCACGCTCGACTCGGTTCTGCAGCATGCCGTCGAGTCGTGCAAGCCGGCTTTGGAACAGCACGGCCACCGGCTGAGACTGGTGCAGCCCGACGCGCAGATCATGCTGCACGGCGACGCCGAACGCCTGACACAGGTCTTCGGCAACCTCCTGTCCAACGCGGCCAAATACACGCCACCCGGCGGTGACATCGAACTCTTCGTCGAGCCCGGCAAGGACAGCGTCGACATCACGGTCCGCGACAACGGGTCGGGCATTCCGCCGGATCAGCTCGACCGTATCTTCGAGATGTTCACGCAGGTCGACCGAACGCTGGAACGCGCGCAGGGCGGACTGGGCATCGGCCTGATGCTCGTCAAACGCCTGGTCGAGATGCACGGCGGCACGGTGCGCGCGCACAGCGACGGTCAAGGCAAAGGCAGCGCATTCGTCGTGCGGCTGCCGGTCACCGACATTCAGGAGGTGGCGTCGCAACTACCCGCCAGTGCGCTGTCGCCGGCGGCAAGCAAGGTGCTCGTTGTCGATGACAACCGCGATGCGGTCGAGTCCCTGGTTGCGGTGCTCGCTATTGAAGGCCACGACGTCACCGCTGCGTACGATGGCGAAGAAGCCATCACCGTGGGCGAGCAGGTCAGGCCGCAAGTGATCCTCATGGACATCGGCATGCCCGGCATGAACGGCCACGAGGCCTGCCGCCACATCCGCACCCTGGACTGGGGCCAGCGCGCAACGATACTCGCGCTTAGTGGTTGGGGGCAGGAAGAAGACCGCCGAGCCTCGATGGAAGCCGGATTCGACGCGCATCTGGTCAAGCCGGTGGATATGGACGTGTTGCTGGAGATGCTGTCGACCATCGAGCACCGGGGCGGCGCAAGATAGCGTTGCGCGAGGGACAGCACGTCCGCGCCGAACACGCCTCATGCAATGCCACGTTGCAGATCCGGGCCGACACCATCGCGCCCGGCTGTTCCCGCGCGTTTTCAGCGCCCTTGCCGACAAATATAAGAACGGTTCGATACCCAGAAATTGGCCGGTATGACGAAATGGAAGCGCATGCCATGCGAGTCCATTGCAATTCTCCGATTGCGGCGGACGCTTGCCTATAGGCGGACCTGACGCTCACCGTTGCAGGGAAAGGTCTGTCGTTGCGGGAGCACGTCATACCTATCCAATCCGATCTTCGCTTCACGTTCTCCGTCGGCGACGAATCTTTTGAGGTCGTCGAATTCACCCTGCAAGAAGGCCTGTCCGAGACCTTCCTGCTTGAAGTGGAACTGGCCAGCAGCAACGCCGCCATCGACTTCGCCCAGGTGCTGGATCGCGCCGCGCTGCTCACTCTCTGGCATGGCGACACCCCGGCGCGGTACGTGCATGGCGCCGTGTCTTCATTTGTCCAGGGCGACACAGGCTTTCGCCGCACCCGCTATCGCGCAGTCGTCGAGCCGCGGCTGGCGCGCCTGAAACTCAGTGCCGACTGGCGCATCTTTCAGGCCGTCACGGTCCCGCAGATCGCCGAAACGGTGCTCAAAGCGCATGGTCTGACTCAAGACTACGAGCAGCGCAACACCACCGAGCACCAGGCCCGCGAATACTGCGTGCAGGCCGGCGACACCGACTACCACTTCGTCGAGCGCATCATGCGCGAGGAAGGCTTCTTCTATTCCTTCCGCCACAGCCCCGAAGGCCATCGCCTGGTCCACAGCGACCGCCTGTTCATCCATGGCCGCGTGGGCGATGAACCGGTCCAGTACAACCCCACACCCGGCGGGGATCAGCCGCAGCCCGCTCTGTGCCGCTTCGCGTACACCGAATACGTGCGCACCGCGCGCCAGACGCAGCGCGACTACACCTTCCACCATCCGCAATACGCGCACCAGCACAGCCGCGACGGGCAAGACCTAAACCACCAGGGCCGCCGCTACGAGCGCTACGACTATCCGGCGCGCGCCAAGTTCGACGAAGCCGGCAAGCCCTTTGCCGAGAACCGCCTGCGCGGCCATCGCCGTGATGCGCGCATTGCGCTGGTCGAAGGCGACGATCCCCGCTTGCAGCCGGGCATTTCATTCACGCTGGCCGGTCATCCACGCGAAGACATGAATCGCGGCTGGCGCCCCGTACGCATCGTCCACCGGGGCAGGCAGCACACCAGCCAGGCCGAGGAAAGCGCTGAGGCGCAGTCGGGTACGCATTACCGCTACGAAGCCGAACTGGTGCCGGACGATGCCGAATGGCGCGCCGAGCCGCTGCCCCGGCCTCGCATCGATGGCCCGCAGAACGCCGTGGTGGTTGGTCCACCCAACGAAGAAATCCATACCGACGAATATGGACGCGTGAAGGTCCAGTTTCCCTGGGACCGCGTGGGCAAACATGATGGGTTCAGCTCCTGCTGGATTCGTGTCTCCCAGAACATCGCCGGCGCCACCTGGGGGCACATGGCCATTCCACGCGTCGGCCAGGAAGTCATCGTCTCGTACTTCGACGGCGATCCGGACCAGCCCGTGATCACCGGCCGCGTCTACAACCGCCTGCAGTTGCCGCCATACGAACTTCCCAAGTTCAAAGACCTCGCAACCGTCAAGAGCAAGGAGCACACGGGCAAGCGGGCCAGCGAACTGCGCCTGGATGACACGCCATCCCAAATCAGCGCCGCCCTGATGAACGATCATGGCGCAAGTCACCTGCACCTGGGTTACCTCACCCATCCGCGTCCGAGTGGCGGCGCGCCGCGCGGCGAAGGCTTCGAACTACGCACCGACTTGCACGGGACGCTGCGCGCAGCGCAAGGCCTGCTGTTGACCACGGAAGCGCAAGCCAACGCCCAGGGCGGCCAACTCGACCGCGACGAAATCGTGGCCGTCCTGGAGGCCGCGCTACAACTTACCCGCAGCCTGGGCAACTACGCCAGTGAACATCAAGGAGCCCCGCACGACGCCGAGCCCCGCCGGGACCTGACCGCATTGGTGCGAGACCTGGGCCATGGCGCCAACGACCAGACCCGCGGCACAGGCGAAGGCGCGGCGCCTGTCATGGCGCTCTCCGCCCCCGCCGGCATCGCGGCCGGAACGCCCCTCTCCATCGCGTTGGGCGCGGGCGAGCATCTGGATGCCGTCGCCCACGCAAACCTGCAACTGACAGCCGGTGAACGCGTGGTCGTCAACGCCGGCAATGGCCTGGGCACGTTTGCGCAACGGGGAGACATGCGCCACATCGCGCATACCGGCCAGCTGCTCTTGCAGGCGCAACACAACGCCATCCGTATCGATGCCGACAAGAGCGTGGAGGTTCGCGCCAACAACAACCATGTCACGGTGTCCGCCGAAGAACACATCACTCTGTTGTGCGGCGGCGCCTATATCAAGATGGCGGGCGGCAACATCGAGATGGGCATGCCCGGCGTCTTCACCGTCAAGGCAACGGACCATAACTTGACCGGACCGGGAACGATGGTGCCCACGCTGGGCCAATTCTCTGGCCGGCCCGGGCCGTTTGAAGAGTTCTTCGTGCTGCGCGACGCCAGCACGAACAAAGCTCTGCCGGATCACGCCTACGAGATCGTCCGCGCCAGCGGCGACATCGTGCGCGGACGGACCGACGCGCAAGGCCGTACGCAGGTCATCACCAGCGACGCAAGAGAACCGCTGGAGGCTTCGGCAATACCGGACCCTGACGATCTCTTGCATCTGGACGCCAGCTATTGGGATGGCGGTGGCAGCTATTCGCTGGATTTTCTTCGCAATCCCAACTAGGAGCCAGGCTGAATCATGGCCAACCAAACTGCACGACCCGGGCCGAAGAATCCCGGGGGCAGCACCAGAGGATCCACCAGACCTGACGCTTCGGGTCAGGTGCTGCTCGTGACCAATCCTCTCGACCTTTGGTATCTGTGCGAGAAGGCGCGCTATGCCAGCGCTAATCCGTACAGGCGCTCAGGCGATGGCGCGCCCATGTATCAACGCACGGTGGCCCTGATGATCCGGGCGGATAACGAGCTCTTTGAGTATCGCTGGCCGTACTGCGCCGAAGTCGGCTACGACATGACGAAGACGCCGCCGGCGCCGATCATGAGCAGGAAACATCCGCATCGGCCGAGTTCCTTTCCGCTGTCTCAATACAAGCGGATCACCAGCCGGCAATTTCCGCAGTACAGCAGTGTTGAGGTGGTGGTGGACCTGTTGGGGCTGGACGAGCTAGAGGAGATGATTCCCGTGCCGTTGCCGCCAGATGTCGAGAATGGGATTTGGCAGGATATTCAGGTAATGCAGAAAAGCCCGTTGCGAATTCCGGATGTCATTAGGGTCAACAACCATGCGTTGGGGGGAGCGCCTCAATACAGCCAGGCGAATCTGGCCAGCGTTATTGAAATGAAGTTTGGAGCGGACTCGCTTACAAAAGAACAGAAGTTCGCTTACGAGTACATCGCGGGCCATAGCGAAAAATTTCGCCTTCTCCAAACCGAAAGGTGCAACAAAGCCGACAGGCGTCAGCGTCGCGATTGGATGAGCGCGGCGCAGCACGAGCCCGTCTATAAGCCCGTGTCGCAGGTCATGTCTCTCCCCTTGCGCGCTTCGGCCGATCCACACAGCCTCGTTGTCGGCTTGATCGATGCGGAGCATCAGGCCGCCCGGCAAGTGCTGGAGGTTAAGCCACCGCGAGGCACTCCCGTAATAAGCGCCGGCCCAGAGATGCGAGAGGCTGACGGGCACGCCGCACAGGTGCGCGCACAAATTGAAATTTCGCTTGCTGGCCCCTTCGTTCTTATGGGCGCCGCTGGTGTCGGCGCCGGCATGACCGCCATCGCAAGGGGCAGTTCCGCCATCGCGGGTTCGGCGCTAACCGCACGCGCCGGCTCACGCGTCGTGCAATACGACCGCCTTATTACGTGGGGCCGTATCACCGGAGGAACCGGCGCAGCAGGAGCGACTGTGGCCTATGCCCAATCAGAAGACGGAAGCTCCGCGCCCGCGCCATCTCCGGAACGTCAACGGCATTGGGAAGCCTACCAGCAGTGGGACGCCAGCCAACGCGATCAACCACGCACGGAACAGCTGTATCTGTTCTGGGCCGATTTGCCGGAGACAACACAATGAGCGATTTCTTCAAAGAGTTCGATGCCGAACGCTGGTATTTCACTTTTGGCGATGAGGAGGACAACACGCTCATCGTCCAACAAGTGGGAATCGTTGCCATCTTTCATCTTGTTGACGCCTATCTGCCGGTTCGCCGCAAGGGCATCGCAGAGGCGTTCGCTCTCTACCATGAACTTTATGGCCAAAATCTCAAGGGCGGATATCGTGCAGACAAGCGCATGATCGTTCGCCCCTTCTCCAAGATGGGTTTTGACGCTTATCGAGACTACATCGTCGATACAAGCCCAATGGACACCGTTGAGTTCGATTGCATGTCCCGGCTTAGCTTGGGGCATGCAAGTGACTACATGTTTGGTGTTTTCTCTCCCGCCGGCTGGTATGAACAAGTTCATAAATCCCTTACCACGGTACGGTTTTACCTACCTGTAGTAGAGCTCGCGGCGGAAGGGAGAGCTCGGTTCGAGAGTTTCCTGTTGAAGTGTTGCGCGTTGCTTCGTCCTCTCCATGGCGCGGCCGGGCTTGGGATTCAGGAATGCCACGATTGGGAGGACTACCAGACCCTGGGACACGAGACAGCTTGGGCATACAGAGCGGTAGATGTTTGCGGACCGACTGGTAAGAAAAACCTGCGCGAGGGCTACAAGAATCTCAACTGGTACACCTTCCTGGCCCATCACTGGATCGCCACCCTGGGCACACCCGAGGAGTTGAAGAGCAAGCTCAATGACCATCGCATCGAGCTCCTCCCCTACGAATGGGGCACCGCCATCCGCGCCGGTGATTGGCCAGCACTCGGCAAAGCCGAGACAGACCCCACTCCCGAACTCTACGTAAAGGTCAACAACGCCATCCGTTCATTGCGCGTGCAGGACATCGGCTCGCTCCACTACGGTTCTATCGCCGGCGAGGTTCGCTTCAATCCGCTGACCAGCAATCTCTGGCTGCGCCGCTTCGATACGCCGCAGGAAATCAAGGCCGTAATCGACGAGGCGGGCAACGTCAAAGCAGACGAACGTCACTTCCTCCGCATGCCCTCGGGCACACCTTGTCCATGGCCTGGCATCTGGATCTGCGAGGAGGATCCGTCACAGGGAAGGAAGACGTTCATGCACAACGACCTCTTGCCGGAAGTGAACGGGCAGGTAGTTACCTGGCGTCTGGTCAAAGCGTTTTAGCGGGTCAGCTTCTCGTCTGTGCGTCAGCGTACCGACAAGCATAGCCCTGCCAAACTCATCCACAACTCCATCAAGGAGAAAGGCTTAACCATGCCCACCCAGCATGTACGTACCGGGCCGAAGAATCCCGGGGGCAGCACCCGAGGCTCGACCAAACCTGACGCATCGGGCCAGGTGCTGCCCGTGACCAACCCGCTTGACCTTTGGTACCTGTGCGAGAAGGCGCGCTATGCCAGCGCTAATCCGTACCGGCGTGCCAGCGACGAAGCGCCCATGTATCAACGCACGGTGGCACTGATGATCCGGGCGGATAACGAGCTCTTTGAGTATCGCTGGCCTTACTGCGCCGAAGTCGGCTACGACATGACGAAGACGCCACCGGCGCCGATCATGAGCAGGAAGCATCCGCATCGGCCGAGTTCTTTTCCGTTGTCTCAATACAAGCGGATCAGCAGCCGGCAGTTTCCTCAGTACAGCAGTGTTGAGGTGGTGGTGGACCTGTTGGGGCTGGAGGAGCTAGAGCAAATAATTCCGGTGCCGTTACCTCCAGCTGTCGAAAACGGAATTTGGCAGGATATTCAGAAACCGCCGACAAGCCCGATGCGTATTCCCGACGTTGTTCGGGTCGTCAACCACACGATGGGAGGTGCGCCTCAATATAGTCAGCCGAATCTGGCCGGTGTGATCGAAATGAAGTTTGGGAACGACTCGCTCTCTGATGACCAAAGAAGAGCATACCGAGATATTGCTGGCACCAGCGATAAGTTCCGCTTGCTTCATACGGATCGATGCAACAGAGCCGACAAACGCCAGCGTCGCGAATGGATGACCGCTACCCAAAACGAACCGGTCTACAAGCCCGTATCACAGGTCATGTCGCTCCCATTGAGAGCTTCGGCGGATCCTCACAGGTTGGTCGTTGGGCTGATTGATGCCGAACACCAAGCTGCACGGCACATCCTTGAAGTCGGTCCGCCGCCTCCGGGAACCCCTGTGATGAGCGCCGGCCCCGACATTCGAGAGGCCAATCGGCGGGCCGCTCAGGCGCGAGCGCAAATCGAAATATCGCTTGCCGCCCCGTTCTTATTTGTAGGCGCGGCAGCCATCAGCGCCGGCATGGCAACGGTTGCTGGAGGCAGTGCAGCGATTCCCAGTTCAACGCTGACTGCAAGCGCCGGCCCAAGAATGGTTCACTACGGCCGCCTTGTCGGCTGGGGCCGTCTCATCGGAGGAACTGGTTCAGCTGGAGCCACTATGGCCTACGCACGATCTGGAGACGGAAGCTCAGCGCCAGTACTGACTCCCGAAGTTCAACGCCAATGGCAGGCCTATCAGGAATGGGAAGCCAGCCAAAGATACCAGCCGCGCACGGAACAGCTGTATCTGTTCTGGCCCGACGCCCCGGAGACAAAAAAATGACCGATTTCTTCAAAGAGTTCGATGCCGAACGCTGGTACTTCACCTTTGCGGATGAGGACGACAACACACTACTGGTCCAACAAGTCGGCATCGTTGCCATCTTCCATCTCGTTGACGCCTATCTACCGGTTCGCCGCAAAGGCATCGCGGAGGCATTCTCGCTCTACTACGAGCTCTATGGCGACAAACTCAAGGGCGGTTATCGCGAAGATAAGCGCATGATCGTCCGGCCCTTCGCCAAAATGGACTTTGAGGCCTATCGAGACTACATCGTGGACACGAGTCCCATGGGAGTCGTCGAGTTCAAATGTATGTCCAAGTTAAGTCTCGGCCATGTCAGTGACTATATGTTTGGGGTCTATTCTCCTGCCGGATGGTATGAGCAAGTTCACAAACCTCTCACCACGGTAAGGGCGTATTTGCCCGTAGAAGAGCTTGCGGGAGAAGGGAAAGCACGGTTCGAGGCTTTCTTGTTGCAGTGCTGTGCATTGCTTCGTCCTCTTCATGGCGCGGCCGGACTCGGGATTCAGGAATGCCACGATTGGGAGGACTACCAGACCCTTGAACACGAAACGGCCTGGGCATACCGAGGGGTAGACGTCTGCGGACCGACCGGAGAGAAAAACTTGCGCCAGGGCTACCAGAATCTCAACTGGTACACCTTCCTTGCCCACCACTGGATTGCCACGTTGGGCACGCCGGAAGAACTGAAGACCAAGCTCAACGACGAACGCATCGCCCTACTCCCCTACGAATGGGGCACGGCCATCCGCGCTGGTGATTGGCCAGCACTCGGCAAAGCCGAGACAGACCCGACTCCCGAACTCTACGTAAAGGTCAACAACGCCATCCGCTCATTGCGGGTGCAAGACATCGGATCACTCCACTACGGCTCCATCGCCGGCGAGGTTCGCTTCAACCCGCTGACCAGCAACCTCTGGCTGCGTCGCTTCGATACGCCGCAGGAAATCACGGCCGTAATCGACGAGGCAGGCAACGTCAAAACAAACGAACGGCACTTCCTGCGCATGCTCTCCGGCTCACCCTGCCCATGGCCCGGCATCTGGATCTGCGAAGAGGATCCTTCTCAAGGCAGGCAGACCTTCATGCACAACGATCTCTTGCCGGAAGTGAACGGGCAGGTAGTTACCTGGCGTCTGATCAAAGCGTTGTAGCGGGTCAGCTTCTCGTCTGTGCGTCAGCGTACCGACAAGCATAGCGCTGCCCAAGTCACCCGCAACCCCATCGAGGAGAAAGGCTTAACCATGGCCACCCAGCATGTACGTACCGGGCCGAAGAATCCCGGGGGCAGCACCCGAGGCTCGACCAAACCTGACGCATCAGGTCAGGTGCTGCCCGTGACCAACCCGCTTGACCTTTGGTACCTGTGCGAAAAGGCGCGCTATGCCAGCGCCAATCCGTATCGGCGTGCCAGCGACGAAGCGCCCATGTATCAACGCACGGTCGCGCTGATGATCCGGGCGGACAACGAGCTCTTTGAGTATCGCTGGCCTTACTGCGCCGAAGTCGGCTACGACATGACGAAGACGCCACCGGCGCCGATCATGAGCAGGAAACATCCGCATCGGCCGAGTTCTTTTCCGTTGTCTCAATACAAGCGGATCAGCAGCCGGCAGTTTCCTCAGTACAGCAGTGTTGAGGTGGTGGTGGACCTGTTGAGTCTGCATGAGTTGGAGGAGATGGTTCCGGTGCCTTCACCTTCAAACGTCGAAAAAGGGATTTGGCAGGATGTCGAGTCGGAGAATTTGGGGAACTTGCGAATTCCCGATGTTGTGAGAGTCACCGATCACACGATGGGGGGAGCGCCGCAATACAGCCAACCTAATCTCACCAGCGTAATTGAAATGAAGTTCGGCGGCGACGCGCTTTCGGATAGACAGCAGAAGGCCTACGAGAGAATCGCGGGCGACAGACTCAAGTTTCGATTGCTGAACAATGACCGTTGTGACAGAGCGGACAGGCGTCAGCGTCGCGAGTGGATGACCGCTGCGCAGCAAGAACCCGTCTACAAACCTGTATCGCAGGTCATGTCCCTTCCCCTGCGAGCTTCGGCCGATCCGCACGGTTTGGTCGTTGGCCTGATTGACGCCGAGCATCAGGCGGCCCGGCAGGTTCTTGAAGTCAGGCCGCCTCCGCCTGGAACCCCTGTTATGAGCGCCAGTCCAGGCATGCGAGAGGCAGCCGCACAGGCGGCACGGGCTCGCGGACAGATTGAAATGTCGCTTGTGGGACCGTTCGTCATCGTAGGCGCCACGGGCATCGGCGCTGGCATGGCCACCGTTGCTGGAGGCAGCGCCGCAGTATCCGGAACAACCTTGGCGGCGCGCGCCGGACCTCGAGTCGTGCATTACGGCCGCCTTCTTTCCTGGGCGCGTTTCACAGGCGGGACGGGAACGGCAGGAGCGACAGTGGCCTATGCGAAGTCGGATGACGGGAGCTCCGAGCCTGTACTGTCTCCTGAACTTCAACGCCAATGGAAGGCCTACCAAGTGTGGGAGGCCAGCCAACGTCATCAACCGCGCACGGAGCAACTGTATCTGTTCTGGCCCGATGCGCCGGAGACAAAACAATGACCGATTTCTTTAGGGCGTTCGACGCCGAGCGCTGGTTCTTCACCTTCATGGATGAAGACGACAAAACCCTTCCAGTGCAGCAGGTGGGAATTGTTGCGGTCTTTCATCTTATCGACGCGTATATCCCAGTTCGTCGCAAAGGCATTGCGGACGCTTTCTCCCTTTACCACGACCTCTATGGCGATAAGTTGAAGGGGGGATACAGAGAAGACAAGCGGATGATAATTCGCCCCTTCTCCAAGATGAACTTTGACGCCTATCGGGACTACGTTTTGAAGACCTCCCCAATGAACGCCGTCGAGTTCAAGTGCATGTCTCAACTAAGTCTGGGGCATGCCAGTGATTACATGTTTGGCGTCTTTTCTCCAGAAGGCTGGTTCGAACAGATTCACAAAACATTTACCACTGTCCGGTTCTACCTGCCTGCGGAAGAAATCCATGGTGACGGGAAAGCCCGGTTTGAGGGCTTCTTGCTGAAATGCTGCTCGTTGCTCCGCCCACTCCACGGCGCTGCCGGACTAGGTATTCAGGAATGCCACAACTGGGGGGACTACCAGACCATCGAGTACGAAACAGCCTGGGCGTACAGAGGCGTTGACCTCTGCACCCCCACGGGAAACGAAGCATGGCGCGACGGCTATTCCAATCTCAACTGGTACACCTTCCTCGCCCACCACTGGATTGCCACGCTGGGCACGCCGGAAGAACTGAAGACCAAGCTCAACGACGAACGCATCGCCCTTCTCCCCTACGAATGGGGCACCGCCATCCGCGCCGGTGATTGGCCAGCACTCGGCAAAGCCGAGACAGACCCCACTCCCGAACTTTACGTAAAGGTCAACAACGCCATCCGTTCATTGCGCGTGCAAGACATCGGATCACTCCACTACGGCTCCATCGCCGGCGAGATTCGCTTCAATCCGCTGACCAGCAACCTCTGGCTGCGCCGCTTCGATACGCCGCAGGAAATCAAGGCCGTAATCGACGAGGCAGGCAACGTCAAAACAAACGAACGGCACTTCCTGCGCATGCTCTCCGGCTCACCCTGCCCATGGCCCGGCATCTGGATCTGCGAAGAGGATCCTTCTCAAGGCAGGCAGACCTTCATGCACAACGACCTCCTGCCGGAAGTGAACGGCCAAATCGTCACCTGGCGTTTGGTCAAAGCGCTATAGCGGAGGCAACAACCACATGCCAGAAATCATCCGCAAAGACGACACCACCGACCACGGTGGATTGGTGCTCGACGGTTTCCCGCACACCAACCTCAATGGCAGACCCATGGCCGGCCTCGGCCATCAGGTTTCATGCCCAAAATGCGAGGGCGTCTTTCCCATCGTCGAGGGCAGCCCGACATACAAGGTCAATGGCATCCCGGTGGCGCTGCACGGCATGAAGACAGCGTGTGGCGCGCGCCTGATCGCCAGTGGCTCGAAAGCGCGCGTCGATGGCCACGCGGTCCGGGATCATCTGCCTGAGTAGCCCTCAGCCCCGCTCAACCTTCCATCCCATCTCGGCCGAAATCCCCGCAGCCGCGCCCTGCACCACCGGCACCATCTCGCGCATGCGCTCCAGCGACATATAAGGCACGGTGCTCGACACACTGATGGCGGCGACGATGCCGCTGGAGGCGTCGCGCACGGGCGCTGCCACGCAGCGGATCGAAGGCTCGTTGTCTTCCAGGTCGAACGCATAACCCTGCGACGCGTAATCGCGCATGCGATCACGGAACGCCTCCCATCCCTGCTGTCCGCCGGGCGCGCGCGACGACACCGGTGCGCCGACGCGATGCAGCGCCTTCCACTGCGGCTCATCCGCGTCCAGCAGCAATGCCTTGCCCACACCGGTCGCGGCGAGCGGCATCCGGTGGCCGACCCGCGATCGCATTTCCAATCCCTTTTTGCCCGGAATCTTTTCCAGGTACAGCACGTCGTTGTTGTCGCGCACGGCCAGGTGGATCGTGTCGCCGGTCATGTCGGCCAGGCTGTCCAGATAGGGCCGCGCCAGCGTCGCCAGCGGAAACGCCTCGCGCGCCTGAAAGCCCAGCTCTATCAGCTTGGGACCCAGCACGTAGCCCACGCCCGGCAGTGCGCGCAGGTAGCGCTCTTGCACCAGACAGCTTGCAAGCCGATGCGTCGTGCTGCGCGCCACGCCGATGCGCGCGCAGATTTCCTTCAGGTCGCGTGCGCCATCGGCCACCGCCTGCACCACGGCAAGACCGCGCATCAGCGTCTGCGTGCCGGCGGGCGCGGCGGCATCGGGGTCAAGCGTGGCAGGTTGCTCGGGGGGCAGTGTGATGGCGGTCATGTGGCAAAGGCAAAGTTGCGGCGCGATGGGAAAGATCGGCAAGCATACCGGGCGCCGCGGCACGGATGCGTGGGTGATAGGGATATGCACGGCGCTTCGCCGAGCGAACAAAACACTTCGAAGGCTCAACTGAAAGCCTAATCGAAACGCACACCAAATTCCCTGTATGTGGGATTTAATTCTATATTTTGAGATTTTTCAAGCGCTGAACTAGAATTTTTGCCATCGTGCACCGCGCGCCTCCCGCGCGCGCACGGCAGATTTCAGACAACAAGGTCCGCGACCACTCCGCCCAGTCCCGCGCGCATGACGGCGCAACGACGGCAGCCGGATGCGCGGCCAGAGACGAGACAGACTCTGATGAATACCGGATCGCCCGCCCGTGCGGCTCTCATCGCGCTGGATTGGGGAACCTCTTCACTTCGCGCCTATCGCCTGGATGCCACGGGCCGTACGCTCGATACGCGCCATCTGCCCTGGGGCATCATGCGCCTGCCGCAACCGCTGCTGGACGGCGCCGCCACCACCACACTGTCCGGCTTTGAACTGGCTTTTGATCAGGCATGCGGCGACTGGCTGCGCGCCGAGCCCGCCCTGCCCGTCATTGCCTGCGGCATGGTCGGCAGCGCGCAGGGCTGGAAGGAAGCCGCCTACCTGGACGTGCCCGTCGACCTGGAGCGCATCGGCACCTTGCTGACCGTGGTGGAACGCCCCGGCGGCACGCCCGTGCACATCGTGCCCGGTCTCATCCAGCGCCACGGCCTGCCCAACGTGATGCGAGGCGAAGAGACGCAGGTCTTCGGCGTGATGGCCGACGAAGCCAGTGCCAATGCCGACAGCGTGCTCATCGGATTGCCCGGCACGCACTCCAAATGGGTCAACGCGCGCCGAGGCCGCGTCACGCACTTCGACACCTTCATGACCGGCGAGGTCTACGCGGCGCTGCGCGGCCACACCATTCTGGGCCGCACGATGGCCGACGCCCCCAACGCCGACATGGCCGCCTTCGAGCGTGGCGTGAAAGTTGCAGGCGCGCCGGCTGGCCGGGCGGGCGTGATGTCCACCATATTCAGCACGCGCGCGCTGGGCCTGATCGGCGAACTCGCGCCTGAGTCGCAGGCCGACTATCTGTCGGGCCTCTTGATCGGCCATGAAGTCGCCGCGCTGGCCGAGATGCTGCGCCAACAGGGCGAACTGCCCCACATCGTGCTGTGCGGCGAGCCCGCGCTGTGCAAGCGCTACCTCCTGGCCATGCAGCATTACGGCCTGGGCGCACCCGAGCAAGCGCAGAACGCCACCGAGCGCGGCCTGTGGCACCTGGCCATCTGCGCCGGGCTTGTGTCCCCCTCCACCCCGATCCCCGCCTAGGAACCTTCGATGAACCATCCCGGTCTGCAAACCGCCATGGCCCACTGCGGCCTGATCGCCATCCTGCGCGGCATCACGCCCGCCGAAGCCGAACCCGTCGGGCAAGCGCTGTACGGCGCGGGCTTCCGCCTGATCGAAGTGCCGCTGAATTCGCCGGATCCGCTGGACAGCATCCGCGCCATGCGCGCCGCGCTGCCCACCGACTGCCTCATCGGCGCCGGCACCGTCCTCAATCCCGACGACTGCGCGCGCATCCAGCAGGCCGGCGGCGAACTCATCGTCATGCCGCACAGCGATCCGGCCGTCATCCGCCAGGCCAAGAAGCTGGGCATGGCGTCCTGCCCCGGCGTCGCCACGCCCACCGAGGCCTTTGCGGCACTGGCTGCCGGCGCCGACGTGCTGAAGATGTTCCCGGCCGAGCAGCTCGGCCCGGCCGTGCTCAAGGCCTGGCGCGCGGTAATGCGCCCGCCGATCGCACTGGTTCCCGTGGGCGGCATCACGCCCGACAACCTATCGAATTACGCCCAGGCGGGCGCCAGCGGCTTCGGCCTGGGCTCCGCCTTGTACAAACCCGGCCTGTCGGCCGAAGCAACCGGCCAGAACGCGCGCGCTTTCGTCGCGGCCTGGCAACGCGCCTATCCTGCCCAGGAGACACAAGCATGAAGATCACCAAGCTCACCACCTACATCGTGCCGCCCCGGTGGTGCTTCCTGAAGATTGAAACGGACGAAGGCATCGTCGGCTGGGGTGAACCCGTCGTCGAAGGCCGCGCGCACTCGGTTGCTGCCGCCGTCGAAGAACTGTCCGATTACCTGATCGGCAAGGATCCGCGCAACATCGAAGACCATTGGACGGTCCTGTACCGCGGCGGCTTCTACCGCGGCGGCGCCATCCACATGAGCGCGCTGGCCGGTATCGACCAGGCGCTGTGGGACATCAAGGGCAAGCACCTTGGCGTGCCCGTGTCGCAACTTCTGGGCGGCAACGTGCGCGACCGCATCCGCGTGTACTCGTGGATCGGCGGCGACCGTCCCGCCGACACCGCCGCGGCCGCCAAGAGCGCCGTCGAGCGTGGCTTCACCGCCGTCAAGATGAACGGCACCGAAGAGCTGCAATACATCGACTCGTTCGACAAGGTTGAGAAGTGCCTGGAGAACGTGGCCGCCGTGCGCGACGCCGTTGGCCCGAACGTGGGCATCGGCGTGGACTTCCACGGCCGCGTCCACAAGCCCATGGCCAAGGTTCTGATGAAGGAACTTGATCCGTTCAAGCTCATGTTCATCGAAGAGCCCGTGCTGAGCGAACACTACGAAGCGCTGAAGGAATTGGCGCCGCTGACGTCTACGCCCATCGCGCTGGGCGAGCGCCTGTTCTCGCGCTGGGACTTCAAGCGCGTGCTGTCCGAAGGCTACGTCGACATCATCCAGCCCGACCCGTCGCACGCAGGCGGCATCACCGAGACCCGCAAGATCGCGGCGATGGCCGAAGCCTATGACGTCGCGCTGGCGCTGCACTGCCCGCTCGGCCCCATCGCGCTGGCCACCTGCCTGCAGATCGACGCCGGCTGCTACAACGCGTTCATCCAGGAGCAGAGCCTGGGCATCCACTACAACGCCGCCAACGACCTGCTCGACTACGTCAGCAACCGCGAGGTCTTCGCGTACGAGGACGGCATGGTCGCGATCCCGCAAGGGCCGGGCCTGGGCATCGAAGTGAACGAGGAATACGTCAAGGAACGCGCCGCAGTGGGCCACCGCTGGCGCAATCCCATCTGGCGTCACGCCGACGGCAGCTTCGCCGAGTGGTAAGCCGATAAAAGAGAGAGGAGACTCCATTGTCCACCGTCGCCCAAGCCGGCCTGCAAGGCGCTCAGCGCCCGACCCGCAGCCGCTACATCATCATGGTGATGCTGTTCATCACCGTCGTCATCAACTACCTGGACCGCAGCAACCTGTCCATCGCCGCCCCCGCCCTGAAGGACGAGTTCGGCCTGGATACCTGGCATGAAGGCCTGATCCTGTCGGCCTTCGGCTGGACCTACGCCGCCATGCAGATTCCCGGCGGCTGGCTGGTGGACCGCGTGTCCCCCCGCGTGCTGTATGCCGCCGCGCTGATCCTGTGGTCCGCGGCCACGTTCTTCATGGGCTTTGCCGGCAGCTTCGTCATCCTGTTCGTCCTGCGCCTGGCCGTGGGCGCGCTGGAAGCCCCGGCCTATCCCATCAACAACCGCGTCGTCACCACGTGGTTCCCCGAGCGCGAACGCGCCACCGCCATCGGCTTCTACACGTCGGGCCAGTTCGTCGGCCTGGCGTTCCTGACGCCGGTGCTGGCCTGGCTGCAGCATCATTACGGCTGGCACATGGTGTTCGTCAGCACCGGTCTCCTGGGCATCATCTGGGGCGTGCTGTGGTTCATGATCTACCGCGAACCGCGCCAGTTCAAAGGCGCCAACGCGGCGGAAATCGAACTGATCCAGAAAGGCGGCGGCGTCGTCGACCTGGACACGCGCGTGCGTGAAAAGAAGGCCCCGTTCAACTGGAACGACCTGGGCCTGGTCATGAGCAAGCGCAAGCTGTGGGGCGTGTACCTCGGCCAGTTCTGCCTGACCTCCACGCTGTGGTTCTTCCTGACCTGGTTTCCCACATATCTGGTCAAGTACCGCGGCATGGACTTTATCAAGTCCGGCTTCCTGGCCTCGGTGCCGTTCCTGGCGGCCTTCATCGGCGTGCTGTGCTCGGGCGTACTGTCCGACTTCCTGATCCGGCGCGGCGCCACCGTCGGCATGGCGCGCAAGCTGCCCATCATCCTGGGCCTGTTGATCTCCACGTCCATGATCGGCGCGAACTTCACGGACTCCACGCCGTGGGTCATCTTCTTCCTGGCCTTGGCGTTCTTTGGCAACGGCCTGGCGTCGATCACGTGGTCGCTGGTTTCTGCGCTGGCTCCGGTGCGCCTCCTGGGCCTGACCGGTGGCGTGTTCAACTTCGTCGGCAACCTGTCGTCGATCTGCACGCCCATCGTGATTGGCTTGCTGGTGTCCAAGGACAGCTTCGCCCCGGCAATCGTGTACGTGTCGTCGCTGGCGTTGCTGGGCGCGCTGTCGTACATCCTGCTGGTCGGGAAGGTGGAGCGGATCGAGGCTTGATGAATCGGCCTGGATTTGAATTCTGGCTTTGAATGAAGGGGCGTCCTGCGGGACGCCCTTTTTCATATGGGGCGAATCTGGCGCAGCTTATTCGTCTGTCTGATCAGGCGAAATCCTGACCGTAGGGAGTGCCAGCCCGGCTGCGATGCTCACGGCAAACAAAAAAGCCTCGGCGGATCCACGTCCACCGGGGCTTTTCATTGGGCGGTCCGCAGGCCGAAACCTCAGCAGCCCTGCACTGCCAGCTTGCGCCGCCGCACGTTCCCGGCCCGCTGCACCAGCACCAGCGCCAGTCCCGCCGTTGCAATCACCGCGCCGGCGATCGGCACCGCCGCGTAACCCAAGCCCGCCGAGATCACCGCGCCCCCGGCCGCCGCGCCCACCGCATTGCCCAGGTTGAACGCGCCCACGTTCATCGACGATGCCAGTCCCGGCGCATCGGTCGCGGCGCGCATCACGCCCATCTGCAGGGGCGGCACCACCGCGAACGTCGCGACGCCGAAGATCAGCAGCGCCACAGCCGCGCCGACCGGCGTGGACGCCAGCCACGGGAACGCCAGCAGGTCCACGATGACCAGCACCAGGAAGAAGATCAGCGTGCCATCGAGCGAGCGGTCGGCCATGCGTCCGCCCACGCCGTTGCCCAACGTGAAGCCCAGACCGATCAGCACCAGCATGCCCGTCACGAACGCCGGGGACGCGCCGGTAATCTCGGCCAGCGTCGGGGCGATATACGTGTACAGCGTGAACATCGCGCCCGCGCCCAGCACCGTGGTCAGCAGCGCCAGCAGCACCGCAGGGCTGCGCAGCACGGCCAGTTCATGGCGCACGTTGGGACGCCGGCCCGCCTCGCCCGCCGGCAGGGCGAACCACAGCGACAGCATCGCAATCAGGCCCAGCACCGCCGTCGCGAAGAACGACATCCGCCAGCCGATCGTCTGACCCAGCCACGTCGCGGCCGGCACGCCGCCCACGTTGGCGATGGTCAGCCCCATGAACATCGTCGCCACCGCGCTGGCCTGCTTATGGCGCGGCACCACGCTGGCGGCCACCAGCGAACCCAGGCCAAAGAACGCGCCGTGGTTCAGGCTGGTCACCAGGCGGGCCAGCAGCAGCGTCGTGTAGTTGGGCGACAGCGCCGACAGGATATTGCCGATGGTGAAGATCGCCATCAGCAGAATCAGCGCCTTGCGCCGCGACCAGCGCGAGAACGCCAGCGTCATCAGCGGCGCGCCGACCATCACGCCGATGGCGTAGGCGCTGACCAGCATGCCCGCGCTGGGGATGGATACATTCACCCCCTCGGCGATGACGGGCAACAGGCCCATGGGAGAAAACTCGGTCACGCCGATGCCAAACGCACCGACGGCAAGCGCCAACAACGGCGGGCCGGCCTTCACCGGCTGGGTTTCTTGGGGATTCATGCAAGTTCCTTGGGTTCGACGGCGCCGACGGGATGTTCCTGGGGCGCGCCCGGCCAGAAATGGCCGGCGCATCGGATAGACAGGCGTGCAGTATGACGGCCGGATACTTGCAGAAAAAGCCGTCTGGCAGGCAAACACTTTTGACTTCAGGTCATTAATGGTCTACACCCTGTTTCCTGGCAAGTCTCCATGCGGCGCGTTCCTGAGGCTCGGGACGCTTTCACCGCTGTCAAAATGGTTACCAATGGGCATCGAAAAAAAGAAATTTTCCGCCGCTCGTACAGCATCTTCTAGATTTCTATCCCCGTATAGAACACCGAATTCTTCAAGTTTCTGAAAGGGAGGAAAGGGAAGGCTGTTTAAGTCACCACAATTAATCTGAGTGTGCCCAGAAAAACGCCTAACATATTGATCAATAGATTTACAGGAAAGGTAGGCGCAAATCGCAACGCACAGCTCTTTCGACATGCCCACCCCATCGCGCCAAACGAAGTTGACGTGATTCTCCACGCCGATAAAGTCTCCATCGAAATCCTCCTCTAAAAGCAAACATGCGACTATACGACGCGAAGCCTCTTTGAATGATATTCGCCGTATTAATACATAATTTCCTTTTGGAAGAAGTTTTCGACGAGTTGATTCCGTAATTTTTATGTACCGTCGACGGCCCGTCTTATTAGACGGAACTAATTCCAATCCAGATTCGCTTACGCAATCCTGATAGATAAGCGCGACCGAATTGACTGATTTTCTCTGCCTTAGATCCCTTACGGACCTGAAATCAACCACTTTTCCTGTAGACGCCTTGCACCCAATGTCAGCAAGACGTCCCGTATAATTCGCAATACTCGTAATCAGCAAATTATCGCCAAAAGGCAGTGGAATATGAATGACTTTCGCAGAATCCCCGCTCAACACGATCGTGGAAAACGGATATAAAATTTCCGTGACCTTACCGTCCTCTCCCTCGTGCGAAACCAATACTCGTGTGGCTTGTCGCGCACCCACCTTAATAATGACTGATTCCTGAACCACACCGGAATCATGAAATATTCTGCGAGATTCGAATAGATACAGCGCATGAATCCAAAAATTCGCCAGCAAAAATTTTCTAATTCTGAGAACATGGCACCATTGCAAAAACTTCTGGGAATGATTGCAACCAGTTCACCATCGTCCGTCAAAAGTTTGAGGCAGCAGGCAATAAACGCAGAGTACAAATTATTTTCCCGATATCCAAGATGCTCTCTGACCTTTTTCCCTAATGCGGATTCTGGAGATAGCTTGGCATAAGGCGGGTTTAGCACTATTCTTTCGAACTTTCCAAGACGGAGATACCGTTGAAGAAAATCTCCCTTTATCACATCAACGTCGGCACACGAACGTAGATTCTCTTTTGCCGCATTGAAGAGATACGCGTCTTTTTCTATCGCCGTAATCTTCATTCGTTCGTGGCGCGTATGGCCTAAAGCGATGACAGCTGCCGACAAGTTTCCAACTCCCGCACACGGGTCCAGGCACGAAATCAATCTCCCGAATTGCACGGAAAACATTTCAGCCATCAGAAGGGCAACACGCTGAGGCGTGAAATATTGCTCGGCCAATTTCTTCTTTTTGACGGCAATGCTTCGACTGGCGGCGATGCGAGAAGACTCAACAACGGATAAGAGCTCGCTAGTCACGCTTTAGTATCCCAGAGTACTTAGAAAATTCTTGAAAGAGACATGTAAATCTCAAAACTGCATCGGTGTTTTCAGGATGATTTTTTACGTAATCAGCTAGGGATATCAACTGACTATCAATACGTTCCAGAAGCCAGCACAACTGCCGCCGAACCAAATGAAGCTTTAATCGCTTATGCATGTACGCCCCCAACGGAGTAAGGGCTACAATTTTGCCGTCAGGGGCACGCCCTAAATGACGAATGTACATCTCAGAACAAGGGTCGATGTACCCGCAGTCATCGACATAGGAAACCGTCGCGCTGGTGCTTGGCCAGTCGTCACTCTTTCCAATATTGCAGATCGGACAGCAATACACTAGATTGTCATAACTATCCGCGAGCGTCACAAACAATTTCTTTGGCGCAAAATGGTCGATGTGGAATCCCCGAACGCCGCCGAAGTAGAAATCGATGGTGTCGCAGTATCCACACTTGCGATAAAAGTCCTCTCGCAACTCTGATTTATATTCACGGTAGCGCTTGTTCCGGCCCGCAATCACTCGCCGTTGCGGATGGATCTCACGCAGTGAAAGGTATGCCACTTTCACTTCTTGACTCCTTCCAGCACTTTGTCCACTTGTGCCACGAGCTCCGCGAGTAGCCGAAGAGCTCTACCGTCCTTTAACTCGTCTGGTATGGGAAAATCAGCCCCGCCGTAGGATTCCAATAAGTTGTCCAACTCTACAAGCCTCTGTCGCTCCATTGCCGACATCGTTTCTGGCTTACGATTAACCAGCTCCTCAAATTCCTCAAGCGTTTGTGCATACTCGTCGCGATATATACTGATAGCTTTTGCGACCTGCGCACGAAAATGAACCTTCAACTCGTCGGTACCGTTGCCTCCAAACGGAACAACCTTAGCCTGAACACATAACGCGTCAGTCGCGGCGTTCAGCGCATCCGGGGCATGTGATGTGAGAAGAAAGCAAGGCACACGCTTGTTTTTTTTCCTAATCGCGTCAATTAAGTCCTGCCCGTTGAATGCAACCCGTGCCGTCTCATTAAGCATGAAGTCCGTTATGACTGCATCCACATTAGAGCTAATTATCTCTTCCACTAAGTACTCAAGTTTCGAATCATTCGTCACCAGTTTAGTGTCTAGGTTGAAATGCTTATGGGCAAAATATTGAAAGCTTTGAATGTCATCCTCGCTTTCATCAATGTAAACGATGTTATATTTTTTCATTTAAATTTCCATTTGCAATTGAAATCCTTTGCCTTTTACATACGTTATCTTTCCCCCGTATTCGTCGACCGTCTTGGAAACCAACCACATTCCTAAGCCAGTTCCAACTTCTTCACCCTGGGAATTTACTTTGGTCGTGAAAGTTGGTTTAAATATGTCGTAAGGATCACGAATACTAGGGGAAAGACCGGGCCCACTATCTCTGTACGTCAAGAGCAGTTTTGGTCCAACTCTATTCGCCGAAATGAGTATTTCGCGTTCGGCATCAAAACCTGTCCGCTTGAAGGCGTCTAGCGAATTAATTATCAAATTATTAAATATGCAATCGAGATCAATTTCGTAAGCGCGCAGCGACATAGTTTCGTCCGGAGCGTCCACATTCACGTGGACTTGCCGCTCTATGAGCGTACCGGACCACTCTTCCCTCAAGTTTCGCAAGTAGTCCGGAACACTAATTTTCGTGCGTTTCCGCTTGTCCTTCCTGATAGTCCTCAAAGAATACTTAATCCAGTTTTTCACTCTTTCATCATCTTTCCGCAGCGCCACGATCTTTTCGAATGGATCTTGAAAAGGGAGAACTCTCTTCCGCGCCTCTTCATCTTTTTCAAGATATTCCTTAAAGATATTAGTTAAGAGATCAAATCGCCCACCAAGTTTGAAGTTGAGACCATCCAGCTCATGTGTAAATGACGCGATGGTCACTCCACTGGAGGCGAAAACGCGCAGCAATGAGTTCTCTTTTTTCATGTCTTCCAAGCGATCGTCTATCTCCCGAGACCGCGCCTTCTCTTTCAACAGAGCCAGTGCGAGCGTGTCTGACTCGGTTTTTCCCGCATCCGGCCTTTTCTTGAACTGTTCGAAAATTTTCTGAGCGATCTTTTCCGCTTGCTGTTCTTCTTTCGGTGCCAGATCACGATCGTTTGGCAGCTCTTTCTTCTCTTGAGAATAATGGTACAACTCACGATAAATTGCAGCCCGATCCTCTTCAAATTCTTTAATTATATTGATTATTATCTGTCTGAAGAGTGCAAACGCATCGTTTTCTTGTATGCCCTCGCGACTAGACTTATCCGCAAGCAAGGGGTTCTCGATTCTGGAAATCGTCACTACACCTGAGATATTCGCGGGGGTTACGCGCCATCGTCCGGATCTGGGCGCTGAGGGATCTTCTGCTTGCCGACGTCCCAGTCCTAGCCAGTCCCAAGCTGCCTTGCCAACCTCCCCATACGGCCGGACACGAAAATTATCTCGAAATACGCGAATTCCGCTGTTATTATCCAACCAACGACGGCGCGTTTCACTATCAAAAGAACGATGCAAGTAAACATCCGAGTCTACCCCATCGCTCTTTTGTCGCTTGAGAAAATACAATACAAAAGAGAATGGGCCGATAATTTTATGCGGGTCTTTCAGCTTCTCCGATAGACCTGGAATCAAGGCGGTCAACGGCTTGTTATAGATAACAGATTGTCCTGTCAGATTTTCGGCCGATACACCTTTTTCGATCAAAAATCTCTTTTGAGAACTTCGCCTGCAAGACGGCTTCGATCGAGCTCATTGCGATTCAACTGAAAGTGAATGTCTCCCCTTTCATCCATCTTAGCGGCTAGGCGATAGTCGAAATCGTCACACATTCCACTCTCCACCCGACCAAAGCGATCAGGGTAGCGAGTACTGAAAAGAAATATTTGAAAGTCATTTGCTTCAGCCGGAGGGGCGAGAGTTTCTAATTCTGCATAAATACGCTCGACTGCCGATATGCTCCACTCATCTCGGACATCCGTTATTTCAATGTGAACACCCTGCTCCGGTGCCACCAAAAACGCACCCGGCAACCGCGCGCCCAATCTGTCCTTTGCGATTTTCGCCAGTGAAAAGTGCGCGGTCTCTAGGGTCGCATTAACCCGATCAATGGTGAGCCCTGCGTGATCGAAGTCGCTCCAATCAACATTCCACTCCAATCCTTCCGGCACTCCCGGCGATTGCCCGACTGCTTTTGTCCACAGACGGCACTTCCCTCCTAGGCGATCCAGTGCGAAGCGGCCAATTCCTTTCGCGCCGGACTTAATCCGACCTGTCGATGACTCGTACTCCTGATGTTTATTATCAGTTCCAATGGTCATCCAAGCTTCAACCAAAGTATCCTCCTGCATACCATCACCATTATCTATAATGGAGATTCTTACGGAGCCTTTTAGTTTCTCCTCGATCGCCCTCTGATCACTCTCACTAAAAAATTCGGCGTGTCTTATCGAGGAAAATTCAAGTTCCGACTCAGACGCATAAGGGGATTCAACGTATGAATTGAGGATTTCATTGTTCCCAACTATCTTGACAAGCTGAACGGCATCTTCTGCGCTTAGTCGAGAAGGCAATTCGACAAACCGGTCGTCAATGTAAACGATGCAGCAGCGAGCATCTGCGTCATAACTGTTTTTAACCAGTTCAATGAGTGCTCCCTCCGCCGAGGATACGTTTTCGCGTCCAATTAATCTTGCAGTTCTCGCCGACACATTAAATGGTATTTTCTTTTTCATTTAATTTCCTGTTTTTATGCCCGGACCAGATTTACGCAGTCTATCGAAGCGCTACCGACCAAGTTAATCAAATGCGTCTTTTGAAGCAATCAGAAATTTATTCTTACCTGTGCGACGACGATCATAACAAGTTGAAGAGCCACGACAAAACAAAAAAAAAGCGCCTTTCGGCGCTTTTTTTAGGGGAGCGACATTAGTCACTTCAATAACAAAGCATTCAACCGCTTCACAAACGCTGCCGGGTCCGCAATCTGCGCGCCCTCAGCCAGCAGCGCTTGATCCAGCAGCAGACGCGCCCACTGATCGAATTCGCTATCATCAGCCGCTCGAATACGCGCCAGCAGCGGATGCTCGGGGTTGATCTCCAGCACCGGCTTCACGTTCGGCGCTTCCTGGCCGGCGGCCTTCAGCATGCGCAACAGGTGCGGGCTGAGTTCGTTCTGGCCCACCACCACGCACGCCGGCGAATCCACCAGGCGCAGCGTCACACGCACTTCCTTGACCTGGTCTTCCAGCGTTTTTTGCAGACGCTCGACCAACGGCTTGAAGTCCTCGGCCACTTCGGCCTGGTGCTTCTTTTCTTCCTCGTCGGCCAGTTCGGCCAGATCGAGGCCACCCTTGGCCACCGACACCAGCGACTTGCCGTCGAATTCGCGCAGGTACGACAGCATCCACTCGTCAACGCGATCCGACAGCAGCAGGACTTCGATGCCCTTCTTGCGGAAGATTTCCAGATGCGGGCTGTTGCTGGCCGCGGCGAAGGTGTCCGCCGTAACGTAGTAGATCTTGTCCTGGCCTTCCTTCATGCGCGACACGTAGTCGGCAAACGACACCGTCTGCGCCTGATCACCGGAATTCGTCGACGCAAAACGCATCAGCTTGGCGATGCGCTCAAGATTGGCCGAGTCCTCGCCCGCACCTTCCTTCAGCACCTGGCCAAACTCCGACCAGAACGTCGCGTAGTCTTCCGGCTTGTTCTCGGTCAGGTCTTCCAGCAGCGACAGGATGCGCTTGGCCGAACCCTCGCGAATGGCGCGCACGTCGCGGCTTTCCTGCAGGATTTCGCGCGACACGTTCAACGGCAGGTCCGCCGAATCGATCACGCCGCGCACAAAGCGCAGGTACGACGGCAGGAGCTGGTCGGCGTCGTCCATGATGAAGACACGCTTCACGTACAGCTTCACGCCATGGCGGCCGTCGCGGTCCCACATGTCCATGGGCGCGTGCTTGGGAACGTACAGCAGTTGCGTGTACTCGCTGCGGCCTTCGACGCGGTTGTGCGTCCAGGCCAGCGGATCGTCGTAGTCGTGCGAGACCGTCTTGTAGAACTCGCGGTACTGCTCTTCCGTCACTTCGGACTTGTTGCGGGCCCACAGCGCGTTCGCCTGGTTCACCGTTTCCAGTTCGTCGGTCTTGACCTGCTCGCCCTTCTCTTGATCCCACTCTTCCTTGGCCATGCGGATCGGCAGCGAGATGTGGTCGGAGTAGCGGCGCAGGATCTCGCGCAATTTCCAGCCGTTCAGGAGTTCGTCTTCGTCAGCGCGCAGGTGCAGCGTCACGTCCGTGCCGCGGCTGGCCTTTTCAGCGGCGGCAATCGTGAATTCGCCCTGGCCGTCGGATTCCCACTGGATCGCGTCCGTGGAACCGGCGCGGCGGCTGACCACCGTCACCTTGTCCGCCACGATGAACGACGAATAAAAGCCCACGCCGAACTGGCCGATGAGCTGCGCGTCCTTCTGCTTGTCGCCGGTCAGCTGCGAGAAGAACTCGCGCGTGCCCGAGCGGGCGATCGTGCCCAGGTTGGCCACCGCTTCTTCGCGCGACAGGCCGATGCCGTTGTCGGAGATCGTGATGGTGCGGGCGGCCTTGTCGTAGCTGACCGTGATGGCCAGTTCGCCGTTGCCTTCCAGCAATTCCGGTTGGTCGATGGCTTCGAAGCGCAGCTTGTCGCAGGCGTCCGACGCGTTCGACACCAGCTCGCGCAGGAAGATTTCCTTGTTGCTGTACAGCGAATGGATCATCAGATGAAGCAATTGCTTCACCTCGGCCTGGAACCCCAGGGTTTCGGACGCGGAATTCGTGGCGGTTTGGCTCATAGTTCTACGTGGCTCGGAAAATAAATTAGGGACAAATATCGGTCGGCTGGGGCGATGCGCCCGCGCGGCCGCTCGGAAACCCTACTGATGTGGGGGCCAATGGGAACTTTTCAAGACCGGGGTGGCGGAGAAGCCAACCTGGGCACGATCGCCCGCTCGGGCACGCGCGAGTTCTTCTCGCAGCTGACCGGCGACAAGCAGAAGGACGCGCAGCTCATCGGCCAGTTCGGCG